>NZ_JBEYYC010000012.1:0-205621 GCF_040645355.1 Streptomyces sp. NPDC046805
CCATGCGGCAGCTGATCGCCGCCCGATTATGGCTGACCGTCTACCAACTTCCGCCATACGCTCCCGAATTCAACCCCGTCGAGGGCGTGTGGTCGTACCTGAAGAGGTCACTGGCCAACCTCACCAAACACAGCCTCGACCAGCTCACCGCATTGGTGAAGACGCGCCTGAAACGGATGCAGTACCGGCCCCACCTCATCGAGGGCCTCATCGCCAAGACCGGGCTCGACCTCCAACCGCCGTAACCTCAGCCGTTGAAGATCTCTAGACGGGTTGGCGCCATCTGTCAAGTCACGAGATTCCGGGCCATGACACCGCCGGCGAGCCAGGGCTTAATTGAGGCATGAAGTCAAACGGACTTCAGGGGAACAGCTTCCGTAGTTGAAACGGATTACGGAATTGAGGGCAACCTCAAGTGTTCCGATTAAGCCTTTCTTTCTGGAGGAGAATTATCATGGCCGGCACTATCGTGAAGCGCATGGCGCTGCTGACCGCTTCGACCGCTCTGGCTGCCGGAGGTGCCCTTCTGCCCTCCACCGCCTTCGCGGCCCCGGCACCCACGGGTGTTCATGCGATGAAGCAGATGCACGGCCAGCATGGCTGGCATGGCCACCACGGCAAGCACAAGGGTGGCGTCAAGATCATCATCATCAATAACAACAACAACAATAATAACAATGGGGGCGGTGCAAACAACAACAACAATAACAACAACAACGGCGGCGGTGGCGCGAACAACAACAACAATAACAACAACGGCGGTGGCGGAGCGAACAACAACAACAATAACAACAACAACGGCGGTGGCGGAGCGAACAACAACAACAATAACAACAACAACGGCGGTGGCGGAGCGAACAACAACAATAACAACAACAACTGAAATCCCTGTCCGGCCGGGTGGCTGCAGCCACCCGGCCGGACAGCGCGTCAAGCGGGCCGTGGCGTAGAGCGCCTGAGGCCCGCGCGGTCGTAGTAGGACGTCATCGCGAAGCCGAAGATCAGCGAGATCGCCCCGCCGATCGCCATCATCGTCCAGGCGCGGTCGAGGCCGGCGTCCCCACGTGCGTCGAAGTAGAGGATCGCGCGGACTCCGTCGCTGAGTTGACGCATCGGTTCGAAGATCGAGAGGAAGCGGTAGAAGCCGGGAAGCGCCTCCAGCGGAACGGTCGCACCCGACGACGGCAGGCCCAGGGCGATGAACGCGAACATGGAGACGAGCTGCCCGATCCCACCGAAGGCGGCGTTGATGGCCTGTACGGCCACGCCGACGGCGAGGACGGCGCAGTAGGAGTAGATCCACAGCAGCCCCGGGTGGCTCGCGTCCATCCCGAGGACCACGACACAGACCACCATGATCAGCGAGGCGCTGATGACGCTGATGCCCGCGGTCATCAGCAGTTTCAGCAGCAGGGTCTGCGTCCGGTTGATGAGGACCGTGGGCCTGCGGCTGTGCCAGGGGCCCAGCTCCACGTCCGCATAGCCGAGGCCGCCGTCGACGCTGGAGTGGAGCAGGTTGCCGCCCAGGAAGCCGGCCAGGACGAGCAGCAGTGTGTAGTAGAAGGCGCTCAGTCCGAGCCCGCTGTTGTTGCCGATCGGGTAGCCGACCTTGGTGTCGATCCGCACCGGGTCGGCGAGCAGCAGCCGGGTCGTGGAGTCGGCGCCGTTCCTCGCGGCGGCCGCGGTGAGCTGCTTGCCGATGTTCCGCGAGGCCTGCTGGGCGACGGTCGTACTGATCTGGCTGGAGATCGAGGAGCCGAGGCTGCCCTTACCGGGGTTGGTGAGCACCGTGAGGGTCGGGCTGGTGTGGGCGTGGGTCGTGGTGAGGGCGGCGACCGACTGCGTGAAGTCCGCCGGGATGACGAGTGCCCCGTAGACCTTGCCGGAGGCCATCTGGTTCTGGGCCTGGGCGCGGGTCGCCGGCCGCCATACGGCCGCGGTGCCCGACGTGTTCGATACGACGGCCCGTGCGAGCTGCGTGCCCAGAT
Source organism: Streptomyces sp. NPDC046805 (assembly GCF_040645355.1). NCBI lineage: Bacteria > Bacillati > Actinomycetota > Actinomycetes > Kitasatosporales > Streptomycetaceae > Streptomyces > Streptomyces sp. NPDC046805. Next base: position 1,989 of record NZ_JBEYYC010000012.1, read on the forward strand.
TCTGACGCTGCCCCGGGAGGGGGTTGCCCCTGTCGCCGTTGACCAAGGCGATGGGCAGGTCGCGCAGATGGCGGTTCGGGTTGACGATTCCGCCCATGTAGAGCAGGGACAGAAACAGGGCGAGCAGCGTGGTGAGGATCGTGGGCATCAACCACAGCTTGGGGCGGCCCAGGAGCGCGACGGCGCCTGACCGGGGGCCGGTACCGGACGCCGATCCCTCGGCGTTGGATTCCTCGTCGGTTCTCTCGTCGGTCATGGTTGATCAGCATGGGCGCAGGCTCGGTGGAGGCTTCCCCGCCTCGCCGCGCCTGCCGTGAATTCACGGTCATGAATTGTTTGCGCGAGGTGGCCGGAATCTGTCATGCCCCGTCAACTCCGCGCGCCCCAGGGTAAGTTGAGCACTTCAGCATCAGGAGTCACGAGCACGTTGCCGGTCACCGGCACGCTGCTCGACCCGGGAGCGAGGATCTGCTCGGGGACATCGACATCCTGGCAGCCGTGGCCGAACTCGGCGGCTACCGGGCTCAGGACGACCTCATCCGCGGCACGATTCCGGCCGACGCGATCACACGACTGGAGGGCTGATCAAACCCATGGGCTTCGACTCGTACCACTGGCGGGAGTACTCCCTTCCCGACCCTCAACTCGCCGAGCACCGCGCGAGACTGGCGTCCGGCAGGGGTGGGCCCGACGACTTCCTCGCCCTCCTGCACGGTGGCGATCCGGTGGCCGTCGGAGTGGCCTTCGACCAGTACAAGGAAGAGGAGGCGCTCACCAGGTTCGGTGGTTCTCACCCCTACGGCGAGCACGGCGATGCCGTGCGGGACATGGCCCGCCAGGTGCTGGCGCAGCCGCCGCACCCGGCGGAGGAGGAAGACGCGGACGACGCAGGGCTCAACCACGCCAGTGCCCTGCTGGTACTCGCTCATCTCGCCACGGGCGACGACAGCGACCGCATCGCCGACATCCTGCGGAGCCGGCCGTCCTCGGCGGTCATGGGCGCAGTCGGTCGGGCCGCCGCTTGCGCGCTCATGGAATCGAGCGACCTCAACGACAACCTCGTCGACGCGCTGAGCGAGGTACTCCTGGACGAGGCGAGAGGCATGCGGGAGCGGCTCGGCGCCTTCTCGTACGTGAAGGGCGAAAGGGTCGCGGGCGTCCTCGCGCGCGCCGCACACACCGCGGACGAGAAGGTGCAGGCCGAAGCCGTCGTGATTCTCGCGACGCACCACCTGACCACCCATGGGAACGTCGTCGAAGAGGTGACGGCCTCCTGGTCGCACCAGCCCTCTCGTCTTCAGGCGCGCATCCTGCGTGACCTGGACGCTCGATGCCACCGATCAGTTGGAGATCGCGGCGCCTGACCGCGACTACGAGACCATCCCGAGGCGTGCCGGGCGGGGACGTCAGTCCTGCTTGGCGTCCTTCTCCCGCTTCAGCTTCTTCAGCCGGGCACCTTCCTTGCGAACCTCGGCCTGGGTGGCGCGCTCCTTCTGGAGCCACTCCGGCTGGTCCTGCTTCAGCGCCTCGATCTGCTCGGTGGTGAGCGCCTCGGTGACCCCGCCGCGCGCCAGACCCGCGATGGACACGCCCAGCTTCTCCGCGACCACCGGACGCGGGTGGGGGCCGTTGGCACGCAGCTCCCGCAGCCACTCGGGCGGATCGGCCTGCAGCCGGCCCAGCTCGGCGCGCGTGACGACACTCTCCTGGAACTCGGCGGGGGTGGCGGGGAGGTACACGCCCAGCTTCTTCGCCGCGGTCGCGGGCTTCATCGTCTGGGCGCTCTGGTGGGACTTCATGCGGTCAAGGGTATCGGCCGGCCACCGGGCCGTTGACCACGGCCGACTACGGGTCATCCGGCCGCGGCCGGTAGCCTGGCCTGGTGACAGGCTCGGATGAATCACCGTCGTTCCGGCTCGCGTACGTTCCCGGAGTGACCCCCGCCAAGTGGGCGCGGATCTGGAACGAGCGCCTGCCCGACATCTCGCTCACCCTCATGCAGGTCCCGGTGACCGGGGCCTTCGACGTGCTGCGCGGAGGCGAGGCCGACGCGGGGTTCGTACGGCTGCCGGTGGACCGTACGTTCTTCAGCGCGATCCCCCTCTACACCGAGACGACCGTGGTCGTCGTCCCCAAGGACCACGTGATCACGGCGGCCGACGAGGTGACCCTCGAAGACCTCGCCGACGAGGTCCTCTTCCACCCCCTCGACGACGTCTTCGACTGGGACAGCCCGCCCGGGGAGCCCGCCTTCGAGCGGCCCGCGACGACGGAGGACGCCATCGAACTCGTCGCGGCGGGCGTCGGCCTGCTCGTCGTCCCTCAGTCGCTGGCCCGCCTCTACCATCGCCGGGACCTCACCTACCGGCCGGTCGTGGACGCCCCTCAGTCGAGCGTCGCCCTGACCTGGCCCGAAGAGGCCACCACCGATCTGGTCGAGGACTTCATCGGCATCGTCCGCGGCCGCACGGTCAACAGCACCCGCGGCCGCGCCGGTGCCAAGTCCGCGGAGACCCAGGCGAAGCGCAAGAGCCCCGAGAAGGCCGCCACCCGGCAGAACGCCACCGCGGGCAGGCCGACGAGTCGCAGCTCCCGGGGCCGTACGGGCGGAACCCCGAAGGGCGCCAAGCGAGGCAAGCCGCGACGACGGTCGTAGGAAGTCGGCGGTCTTAAGGAACCGGCGGTCGTAGGGGCAGGCCCTCCCGGTTCTGTCGGCCACGCCGCTCAGGCGATCGTCGTACCGTCCCGCAGGTCGGCGACGGCCAGGGTCAGCGCGGCCAGGACGAAGAGCAGCGAGGTCGCGAAGCCCAGCTGGAGCGCGCCGGAGGTGCGGCCGTGGTTGGCGAGGTGCGCGAAGTACACCGCCCCCACGGCGGCGATCCCGGCCGCCGACCCGATCCGCTGCCCGGTCTGCAGCACACCGCCGGCCGCCCCCGCGCGGCGCACCGGCACCCGGGACAGCGTGAGCGTGGTGTTGGGGGAGACGGTCAGGCCCGAGCCGATCCCGGCGATGAGCAGGGGCAGGGCCGCGGCCCACCCCACGCCGCGGTCCGGCACCAGATGTACGGCCGCTATCGCCCCCAGGATTCCCAGCGCCACGCAGCCCAGCCCGAGGACGACCAGCCCACGGCCGTAGCGGACGACCAGCCGGCCCCCGACCAGGGCGGCGACCGCCGATCCCACCGCGAACGGCATGGCGGCCGTTCCGGCGGCGAGCGCGCTGTAGCCCAGGCTGTTCTGCAGGAACAGCGTGTACACGAAGAAGACCGAGGTGAAGCCGGCGAAGTACACGAGACTCAGCAGCGCCCCCAGCGTGAACGACCGCCGGGCGAACAGCCTCAGGTCGACCAGCGGCCCGCGCCGCAGCCGCCCCTGCCGCCCCTCCCAGGCCCAGAACGCCAGCAGCAGCCCGACGGCCACGGGGACCAGCGCCCACTTGCTCCGCCCGGGCCAGGCCTGTTCCTGCACCAGGGGCAGCATCAGCGCCAGCGCACCGGAGCCGAGCAGCAGCACGCCCGGTACGTCGAAGCCCTCCTCCGGATCCTTGCGCGGCACCGAGTTCGGCAGCAGGCGCAGCGCGGCGACGAACACCGCGAGACCGATCGGCAGATTGACGTAGAACACCCAGCGCCAGCTGCCGGACGCCTCGATCAGCAGGCCGCCCGCCAGTGGGCCGACCGCCGTGGAGACGGCGACGACGCTGCCGAACGCGCCGAACGCGCGGGCCCGTTCGGCGCCCTGGAACATCTGCTGGATCAGGCCCGAACTCTGAGGCGCGACCATGCCCCCGGCGATGCCCTGGAGCAGCCGGAACACCACCAGCCACGTGCCCGTCGGAGCCAGCCCGCAGGCCGCCGAGGCCAGCGTGAACAGCGCGACCCCGGTCAGGAAGGTCTCCCTGCGGCCCCGCAGATCGCCCAGCCGCCCGGCGGGGACCAGGACCAGGCCGTACGTGAGGGCGTAACCGGACACCACCCAGGACAGGTCCGCCTGGGGGGCGTGCAGCCCGCGCTCCATCGAGGGCAGCGCCACGTTCACGATCGACGTGTCGAGCAGGGTCATGAAACCCGCCGTCAGACAGACGACGAGCGCCTTCCAGCGCCGGCGGTCGGTGGCGGGGTGCGATTGCTGTGCCTCGACCGTGGTCATGGGGCCTCGAGGCGGCAGGGCCGCTGCCCGTCCGGCTCCGTGAGCGCGGCGGCGCGGCAGGACAGCTCGGGCTGCCGGTGCAGGTGGATCGGAGTGGGCATGCGGCTCACCTTCCTGTGCTGTCCTGCGACCACCGTAGGAACAGACACCTGGCCGCGCTCGCCGTGGTGCGTCGGGGCGGTGGCGCGGGACGCGGCCGTCCGGCCGCGGCTCCGTCGTACGGCTGGATTCGCGCACGCATACGGCCGGTTTCGCGAAGGCCGGGCCGCTTTGGTCCTTTCGGGTGCCGATGCCCGCGCTATCCGCGTGCCGCCCGGCCGACCGACTCCACCAGCGGCAGCAGCCGGTGCGCGACGCGCTGGCGCAGGGCCATCTCCGTGCGGGTGCGTACCACCCCCGGCAGGCTGATCAGCTTCTGGATGACGTCCTCCAGGTGCGCGGCGTCGCGCGCCACGACCCGGGCCAGCAGATCCCCGCCGCCCGTGATCGAGAAGGCCTCCACGATCTCCGGTACGCCGGCCAGCGCGTCGCCGACGTCGTCGAGGTGACCCTGGGTGACCTCGATGTGCACGAACGCCAGCACCGGGTGGCCGAGCGCGGCGGGGGAGAGTGAGGGGCCCGTACCGGTGATCACGCCGTCCCGTTCGAGGCGGTCCAGGCGGGCCTGGAGGGTGCCGCGGGCGACGCCGAGGATGCGGGCGTACTCGCGCATGCTGGTGTGCGGCTGCTCCAACAGCAGCCGCAGGATGCGGGTGTCGAGCTCGTCCACGGCCATGGGTGCTCCGGCCTCCCTTGCTTCGGCGATCAGTGAGGACTGTACCAATGGCTCAGCGAGGTGTGCCGGGCGAATATCGCCTGACCTGGTCCGTTGGTCCTTAGGAGGGTCGGCGAGGTGGCCGCACTCTGTGCCAATGGCCCAGTGACGCGGGCGACACTTGAGCCAGAGACGGCACGGATGCTGTGATGGGCACGTCGATGGCGCTGCGGATACCGCGGCGCCTTTTGTATGTCGGGGTCCCTGTGCCGGGGGCCAGAGGGGGCGGGTATCTGTGGTGAAGAGGGCGTTCGTGGCTCCGGACCCGGGGCGGTTGCGGTTGCGCTTCGCCGCGCGGGCGGTCCTGGGTATCGGTGCGGCGGTGGTCGTGTGCGGTCTGACGGGGCAGTCCCTCGTCGGCATGGTCATCGGCGGTCTCGCCGCGCTGCTCGCCCTGTTCACCGTCGCCGACGCCACGGTCCGCGGGCAGGCGGTCACCACCGCGCTGCTGCCCGTCGTGGGCCTGCCGGTGCTCGCCGTGGCGGCCGGGCTGCACGACCGTCCCGTGGCCCGGGACCTGGCGTTCCTCGCCGTGGTCGGAGCGGGCGTGTACGCGCGCCGCTGGGGGCCGCGCGGCCACAGCCTCGGCGTCTTCGCCTTCATGACCTTCTTCGCGGCCCAGTTCCTGCACGCCACGGCGGGACAACTACCCGAGCTGCACGCCGCCGTCCTGCTGTCCGTGCTCACCGCGGCGGCGGTGCGCTTCGGACTGTGGTGCTACGAGCGCGGGTTGCCGCAGTCCGCCGCGCCCGCCCCGTCCGGCGGCGGCACCGGCCTCGCCCGCGTGACCACCCGGCAGGCGATCCAGGCGACCGCCGGCGCGGGCGTCGCTCTCGTGGTGGGCCAGCTGGTGTCCGGGCAGCGCTGGTACTGGGCCGTCGGCGCCACCTGGTGGATCTTCGTGAACACCGCCTCGCGCGGTGAGACGCTGGTGCGCGGCTTCCGCCGCATCCTGGGCACCGTCATCGGTATCGGCCTGGGCCTGCTGATCGCCGTCCCGCTGCACGGGGCGCCGGTCGCCACCGCGGTGCTGGTCGCCGTGTCCGTCTTCGGGATCTTCTACACGGCCGCCGTGTCCTACACCTGGATGATGCTCTGGGTGACCCTGCTCGCTGAGTTTCTCTACGGTCTCTTCGGCGTCCTGAGTCCCGGCCTGCTCGCCCTGCGGCTCGTGGAGACCGGCATCGGCGCCCTCGGTGCCGCCCTGGCCGTCCTGCTCGTGCTGCCCGTCACCACCCACCTCACCACCGACGCCTGGATCCAGCGCGCCCTGCGCTGCGTCCACGCCTGCACCGCGGAGGCCACCGCCCGGCTGAACGGCTCGACGACGGCCGACCCGGCGGCACGCGCGGCCGAACTCGAGCAGCTGCTCGGCCGGGTACGGCTCTCGGTCGCACCGCTGGTCCACCCGCTGAACCCGCTGCTCGGCCGCAAGCGCCGCGCCCGTCGGGTCCTGGTCCTGCTCGACGCCTGCGCGAGCGAGATCCGCGGCCTGCTCGCCGTCGCCGCCGACCCGGAGGCCTCCCACGACGCCAGCCTGGCCGCCGCCTGTTGGCGCGTGGAGGCGGCGGTCGAGGCCCTCACGGAGGGCGGCAGTGAGCACATCACCAGCCCCGTCGAGCCCCCGGCGGAGCCGGCCCTGGCCCACTTGCACGGCCTCGAGCGCGCCTTGGCCGACCTGGCTGAGCCGCTGCGTACTCCGCCGGTGGGGTCGCGCGTGGCGGCGTGAGCCCCTCATATCCGGGACCCGGCCAGCCGACATGGAGCGGCGTCTTGGTCTAGACCGTCCGTGACCGACTGCTACCGTCGGGCCGACCGGACGAGGGCGGTCGCGGGCGGTCCGCAGCAGGCCGGACAGGGCGCGGGCCGGACCAGGACGGAGCGGACCACACCGGGACGTGACCGGGCTCGGAGCGAGACGAGAGACGAGAGGGGACAGCCGTGGCAGACGGCGGCAGGCGGCGCAGGGCGTTCATCGGGTCGTTCACGGCGGCGGGCGGGCCCGGTCTCGTGACGGCCGCCGTGCACCCGGACAGCGGGGCGCTGGCCCTGCGCGGCAGGTTGGACGGTGTGCCCGATCCGTCGTATCTGGCCCTGTCGGCCGGTGGGGACACGTTGTACGCCGTCAGCGAGACGGCCGACGGTGCGGTGGCCGCGTACCGGGTGAACGGCGACAAGCTGGAGCCCGCCGGGCCGCCCGTGCCGGTCGGCGCCAGCGGCCCCACCCACCTCAGCCTGCATGCCGGGCACGTCCTCACCGCCAACTACGGCTCCGGGAGCGTCACCGCCGTGCCCCTGCGCGCCGACGGCAGCCTCGCGCGCGCCCCCTCCGGCCTGCACCAGCACACCGGCTCGGGCCCGCACGAGCGCCGCCAGCGCGGCCCGCACGCCCACCAGGTGCAGCCCGATCCCAGCGGCCGCTGGCTCGTGAGCGTCGACCTCGGTACGGACTCCGTGCGGGTGTGCACGCTGGACCGGGGCACGCCCGCGCTGCACCGCGAGGTCGCTCTCCGCCCCGGTTCCGGCCCCCGCCACCTGGCCTTCCATCCGGACGGCGCCCACGCCTACGTCGTCAACGAACTCACCCCGACCGTCACCGTGTGCCGCTGGGACGCCGAGACCGGTTCGCTGAAGCCGCTCACCGAGACTCAGGTCCTGCCGGGGGCTCCGGCCGGTGACGCCTACTCCTCCGGCATCGTCGTCTCACCCGACGGCCGCTTCGTGTGGACCGCGACCCGCGGCGAGGACGTCCTGTCCGTGTTCGCCGTCGAGGGAGAGGGACTGCGGCTCACCGGGACCGTGCCCTGCGGCGGTCACTGGCCGCGTGCGCTGGCCGAGTCCGGCGGCTTCCTCTACGCGGCCAATGAGCGTTCCGGCGACGTGTCCTGGTTCGCGATCGACCCCGGGACGGGGATGCCGCGCTACGAGGGAAGCGTGGGCGTGCCGGCCGCTTCCTGCGTCGTCTTCGACACCGTCGCCGCCGAATAGGCCGACGCCGTATCGAGGCGGGCGCGGTCTCGGCCGAGCCCGTCCGGCACGGCGAAGGGCCCGCTCCTGCTGTGGGAGCGGGCCCTGTGTCGTACGAGTGCCGTGGTGCGTCAGTGAACCGGGGTGCCCTGCGGCTGCTGCGGGGCGATGCCGAGCGCCGTCGTGTACTTGGCCAGGGCGAGCTTGCCGATCGCGGGGTACGCGCCGAGCGCCTCGGCGGTCGTGCAGTCCACCTCCGAAGCGGCAGCCTCCAGCAGGCCCTCCTCGATCTCGGGGCCGATCAGGTAGGGCGCCAGCGCCAGCTGCTCCGAACCCGAGGCGCGCAGCTGCTCGGCGACGGACGCGATCGCACCGTCCTGGTCCAGGGCCGCCGCCATCACCGGCACGGCGAGCCGCGCGGCGAGCAGCATGCCGGTGATCCCGGCCGCCTGCACGGCCTCGTCCCCGCCGACGGAGGCGAGGATGATGCCGTCCGCCGCGGTCGCCACGGTGAACAGCCGGGCGCGGTCGGCGCGGGCCAGGCCTGCCTCGGACAGTCGTACGTGCAGGCCTTCCGCGAGCAGCGGGTGCGGGCCGAGGACGTCGGTGAGTTCCGCGGCGACCCGGCTGTCCATGACGGCCTGGCGGACGCGGCGCAGCAGCGCGCTGTCCGGGCCGGCGAGCAGCGGGACGACGACCGCGACCGGGCCGTCCGGCTCCTTCGCCTCGACACCGGCGGCGAGGGCCTGCTCATAGCGGGCGGTGCGCTCCTCGGCGGCGTGCGCGAGCACGGCCCGGAGGGTGGGGAACTCCTCGTCGTCCCCGTCCAGGTAGCCGATCCTGGCGTCCAGGCCGGGCAGCTCGGAGCGGGCGATGCTCACGACCTCTTCGGCAAGACTGCGCGTGGCGGCGCTGGGGATGCCCGGCACCGCGAGAACAAGCGCGGGCGCGCCGTCGGGCGCCACCAGCGGTTCGGGGCGGCGGTGCCGTCCCGGCTGGCGGGGGCGCGGCATTCGTACTGGCAGGCCGGACGCGGGCCCAGTGGGGGAGCTCATGGCGCCGCATGTTACTGGCTCAGTGTGCTCCCCTGTTCGGGGAGGGTGCAGGTGAGCGGTATCCGTCCGGTTTTGTCTGATGAGTTGCGCGCCGATCAGAACCGATCAGCACCCTTGTCGGACACTTCACACGTCACCCTCCGGATGTCGGACACGTCCGGAATCAAGGGGATCATTTGGGTCAAGTGCCTTTTGTGGCTTGCATGTACAGCATCGTCTTGTCGTCCTGGGGCAGAGCGAGCCGCCGCCCGGCCGCCAGATCCGTCGCGAGCCGGACCGCACCGTGCAGCGGATCGCCCTCGGCCGGCACCCGCCGCGCGTGCGGCAGCCGTCGCCCCAACTCCTCGTCCAGTGGTACGAGAAGAGGGTCGCCCAGCTTGAACAGGCCGCCGGTGAGGGCGACCTGGGGTTCTCCGGCCGGCGGGCACACCGCGGCCGCGGACTCGGCGATGTGCCGGGCGGCCGTACGCAGGATGCCGGCCGCGACCGGATCGCGCGGGGCACAGACAGCGACCCCGGGGGCGAAGGAGGCCAGCACGGCGGGGCGGTCGGAGCGCGGGTAGAGCAGTCCCGGCAGCCCCGGCATCGGGCCGAACCGCTCCTCGGCGCATGCCAGCAGCGGGGCCGAGCCGCCGTCGCGCCCGTCATGGGCCCGCAGCGCCGCCTCCAGCCCGGCCCGCCCGATCCACGCCCCGCCGCCGCAGTCGCCCAGCAGATGGCCCCAGCCGTCGGCCCGGCGCCAGCTCGTCAGGTCCGTGCCGATCGCGATCAGCCCCGTACCGGCAGCGACCACCGCGCCGGGGCGCGGTCCGAGGGCGCCCAGGTAGGCCGTGACGGCGTCGGCGGCGAGCGCGACCGTCCGCACGCCCAGGTCCCGCGCCAGGGCACCCGGCACCTCGGCGCGCAGGGCCTCGCCCAGGGTGGCGAACCCGGCGGCGCCCACGACGGCCGTGTCCAGCCCGCTCACCCCGGCCTCGGCGGTCAACGCACGGGCCAGCGGCAGGAGTTGCTCCAGCAGGTGCTCCGGGTCGATCCCGCCCGCACTCGTGCGCACCGGCACCGGCGACTCCCCCTCGGCCGATGGCCCGTGTCCCGGTACGCCGACGACGACCCGAAGCCCGGAGCCCCCCGAGTCGACGGCGAGGAAGCCGGGCGGATCGTGGCGCGGTGGCGTGATCACCGGAGGAAGGGTAGTACCCGCCGGCGCCCTTGCGTAGGGGCCGGAGGGCTGCTCCCGGTACGGGTTGTCGGTGGCGGCCACTAGAGTGACGCAGCGTGGCACCACGACCCTTGCATGAACTAGTTGAGGCCGGCTGGGCGAAGGCCCTGGAACCGGTGGCCGGACGCATCGCGGGCATGGGGGACTTCCTGCGCGCCGAGGTGGCGGCCGGCCGGACGTATCTCCCGTCGGGAGCGAACGTCCTGCGGGCGTTTCAGCAGCCCTTCGACGACGTACGGGTTCTGATCGTCGGCCAGGACCCGTACCCGACGCCGGGCATGGCGATCGGCCTGAGCTTCGCGGTCGCGCCCGAAGTGCGGTCGCTGCCCGGCAGCCTGGAGAACATCTACCGGGAGCTCAACGCGGATCTCGGCCTGCCCAGGCCCTCCAACGGCGATCTCACCCCGTGGACCCGCCAGGGTGTGCTGCTGCTCAACAGGGCGCTGACCACGGCACCTCGCAAGCCCGGTGCACATCGGGGCAAGGGCTGGGAGGAGGTCACCGAGCAGGCCATCCGCACGCTCGCCGCACGCGGAAAGCCCCTGGTGTCCATCCTGTGGGGCCGCGACGCCCGTAACCTGCGTCCGCTGCTGGGCGACTATCCGGCGATCGAGTCGGCGCATCCCTCGCCCATGTCGGCGGACCGCGGCTTCTTCGGCTCACGCCCGTTCAGCCGCGCCAACGAGCTCCTCGAACGGCAAGGGGCCGAGCCGGTGGACTGGCGACTGCCGTAGAACTACCGGAATCCGTGGATCTCCTCGGACCCGTAGGACTCACGCTCTCGTAAGGCCCGTACCACTCTTGGCACTTGAGAGACTGCTCGCACCCCCGCCCGGCCTGCCGGCCGTGACAGAGCCAGGCGGAGGTGGGGGCACGAGGCGCGCCAAGGGCTCAGTCGGTCCCGGCGATGTCCGCCCCGAGCGTGCGCAGGTCGTCGAAGAAGCCGCGGTAGGTCTGGCCCACCGACTCCCAGCCGCGCAGGGTGAGTCCGTCGCGGCTGCGGAGCGCCACCGCGGCCATCGCCATGATCACGCTGTGGTCGTGGTGGCCGAAGACCTCGGCGCCGCCGGGGACTTCGCCGGTGCCGTGGATGATGATGGCGTCGCGGCGCTCCTCCACCCGCACGCCCGCGGCGGCGAGTTCGTGGCAGAAGTCGCTGATCCGGTCGCACTCCTTGTAGCGCAGGGTCTCGACGTTGGAGAAGACGCTGGTCCCGGACGCGAAGCAGGCCAGCGCGGCCATCGGCAGAATGCTGTCCGGGCAGGCCGACCCGTCGAGCTCGATCGGCAGCACCCGGTCCGCGCCGTGGCAGACCAGTTCCTCGCCGGCCTGCTCGATACGCACCCCCATCTCGCCCAGGGCCTTGATCATGGCCGCGGTGCCGAGATCGTTGCCCTGGAATCCGCTGACCGTGACCCGCGATCCGGGAACGGCGGCCGCGGCGGCCAGGATTCCGGCGACGCTGGAGGCGTCGCTGGCGATCGTGTGGGTGGCGGCTTGATAGCGCTGACCGCCGTCGATGCGGTACGACAACCAGTCGGAGGCCACCTCGACCCGCACCCCCGACCTGGCCAGCGCGTCGACGGTCGTGGCCACCATCGGGGTCGAGCTCAGCTCGTCCGAGACCTGGATCAGCACGTCCTCGCCGACGAGCGGGGCGAGGAAGAGCAGCCCGGAGAGGAACTGCGAGCTGCGGCGGCCCGACACCCGCACCGTACCGCCGTGCAGTCCCGGACCGCGGCCGACCACCAGCGGGGGACACGCTTCGGCGCCGCGTCCCTCGGCGTCGGCGCCGAACTCGCGCAGCGCGTCGATGAGTTCGTGGTTGCCGCGTCGCCCCAGGGACTCGGGGAAACGGGTGCCGACGGACGTGTGCTCCATCGCGGCGCCGAGGGCGGTGAGCAGCCGCAGCACGATGCCGGAGTTGCCCGCGTCCAGGTCGGCGCGCTCGGGCAGTCGGTGGTCGACGCCGTGCACCCGCCAGGTACGCGCGTCGACCTCCTCGATCCGTCCGCCGAGGCGGCGGCAGGCCTCGGCCATGGCACGGATGTTGTCGCCCGACCCGGCGCCCACGATGGTGGTGGTGCCCGCGGCGAGGGTTCCGCAGAGCAGCGCCCGGACGGTGCCGCTCTTGGCGCCGGGCGGGGTGACGGGGCCGGTCAGCGGGGTGCCGGGCGCGATACGGAGGGAAGGAGGGGTGGTCACCCTGGTTCCTTTCGAGGGGGTCGCGTGCGAGGGGGACACGGGGGTCAGGCCCGGGACGGCGAGACGGACAGCGCGCGGAAACACTGCTCGAAGTCGGCGAAGGACGTGGTCAGGGTGTCGGCGCCCAGGACGTGGACCGGGCGCTCGACCGCCATGGCCGCCAGCGACAGCGCCATGAAGTTGCGGTGGTCGCCGTGACTGTCCACCACGTCCGCCGCAGCGGGCTCCACCCTGTCGCTTGCGAAACCGTCCAGTTGCCCGTCCCGGTGCAGCGGCCGCAGGACCCGGCCCATCCGGGCGAGTTCGTCCAGGACGACCTGGAGCCGGCTGGTCTTGTGGTGCTGGATGTGACGGGCGTTCGTCAGCGACATCCCGGCCGGCAGACTGGACGCGATCGCGGCGAGGGCCGGCACCAGGGTGGGGATGTCCGAGGCGTCGACGACGACTCGGTCGGCCGGTGCCGGACCCGAGGTGATCCGCAGCGCCGTCCCCTGCTGGCTGAGCCGGACCCCGAGCCGGCGGCCCAGGTCCGCGACCGAGTCCAGGAAGGCGTCCTGGCCGAGGACGACGTCCTCGACGAGGAGATCGGCGTCGGCGACGACGGCGGCGGCGACGAAGTAGAACAGCGAGGTGACGTCCGGTCCGATCAGGATGTCCGTGGCCCGGTAGCCGCCCGGCCGGACCTCGATGGTGCGCAGGTCGTCGTCGGTGCCGACCTCGGCGCCGTACCGGGTCATCAGCTCGCGGGTCATGCGCACGTAGTGGTGGCTGACCAGGGTGCCCGGCACACGGATGCGCACCGGCGCGGAGGCGTACGGCGCGGCCAGCATCAGGGCGCTGACGAACTGTGAGGTCTCGTCCGCCGGTATCTCGATGTCGCCTCCGCAGAGCCCGCTGGTCCAGGTGACGACGGGCAGCCCGAGCTCCGGGTCGGCGGGCTCGGCCCTGCTGCCCAGCTCGGCGAGCGCGTCCAGCAGCGGCTGCAGCGGACGCGCGGCCAGTCTGCGATCGCCCGTCAGGACGCACGGCGGCTCCGCGAGGGCCGCGATCGGCAGGAGATGACGCAGTGCGAACCCGGAGCCGGCGACCGGCAGTACGGACGAGGGACGGCGCGGCCATCCGCCGACCCCGTGCACGACGAGGTCCTCACGGCGCTCCGTGACGCGTGCGCCCAGGGCCGTGACCGCGTTGCGCAGCAGCTCGGACTCGGAGCAGACGTTCGGCCGCCGTATCACCGACTCGCCCGTGGCGAGCGCGGCCATCAGCAAGGCCCGCTGGGTGTGCGGCTTCGAGGTGGGGATGCGCACCGAACCACGCAGCACCTTCACACCGTCAGGACTCATCGGAATCTCCCGTCAAGGTCGTGGCGTTCGGTCGAGCGGAGCGACGTTCACGAGGGCGGCCGCGCGGTCGAGTTCGGCCAGCACGATCGCGGGCACCGGTACGCCGTCGCGCGTCCGCTCAGCCGTGCACCGGGTACGCCGCTCCCCGGGCATCCGCACGGGCGTTCCCTCGGCGGTGGCCGGCACCGCGCGCAGCCCGGCGCAGAGCGACTCCACCCGCTGCTCGACCTCCTCGGCGGGGACACCGAGCGCGCCGAGGTCCAGGCAGAGCACGAAGTGGCCGACGCCGGCGGGTCCGGACTCCGGCAGCCGTGGTCCCCAGCGGGCCCCCGCGACCGGACCGCAGAGCAGCTCGACCAGCAGACTGATCCCGAATCCCTTGTGCTCGCCGTCGGCCCCGCCGAACGGCAGGAGGCTGTGCCCCGAGAGCGCGTCGATCCCGTCGATGACCTCGCCCGGGTCGACCGCCGGGAGGCCGTCGGGACCGATCGCCCACCCCTCGGGCAGGTTCTTCCCGGCTCGCTCGTACGCCTCCAGCCGGCTGCGGGAGGCCACGCTCAATGCCGCGTCGAACGACAGCGTCTCGTCGCCCGCGGGCGACCCGTACGCCACCGCGTTGGTGCCGAGGAACGGCGCCGCACCGTGGGTGGGCGCCACCATCGCCTTCGTCGACCCGGTGAGGACCATCGCGAACATCCCGGCGCGGGTGGCCCGTTCGGTGTACCAGGCCATCCCTCCGGCGTGGTTGGACCCGCGCACCGTCACCACCGCGACTCCGTGCCGGCGTGCGGTGTCCACGGCCCGGTCGGTGGCGAAGGCGAGGGCGACGGGGCCCATGCAGTTGTTGGCCTCCACGGCGAGGACGGGGCCACCCTCGGAGACCACCTCGGGCCGGGCGTCTCCGCTGACGCGTCCGCCGGTCAGGGCCGCGGCGTACTGCGGGAGGCGGGCGATTCCGTGGGAGTCGGTGCCCGCGAGGTCGGCGTCCACGAACACCTGGGCGCACAGCTCGGCCGCGTCGTGTGTCGCGCCCGCCGCGGTGAGCACGCGGATGGCGAAGTCCCTCAGCGCGTCCGCGGAGAGGCGGACCGGGTCGGCTGCCGTGGTCATCTCGGTGGCGCCCATCGCCGCCCGGTGCGCGTGGCCCGCGCCGTCATGTCCCGCAGCCTGCGGCGCACGATCTTCCCCGTCTTCCCGCGGGGCAGCGCCGTCATGTAGTGGATCAGCACCGGCACCTTGTAGGTGGCCAGCCGCGCGGCCGCGAACGCGATCAGCTCCGACTCCGCGGGGGACGCCCCCTCGTGCAGGACGACGGCTGCGGCGGCCTCCTCGCCCAGGGTCGGATGCGCCCGGCCGAAGACCGCCACGTCCCGTACCGCCGGATGCTGCGCCAGCACGGCCTCCACCTCGCCCGGCGCGAACTTCTCCGCGCCGCGGGTGATGATGTCGGCGACCCGGCCGGAGAGGGTCACATAGCCGTCCTCGTCCAGCGACGCCTGGTCGCCGGTGCGCAACCAGCCGTCCAGGAACGGCTGTTCGGAGTCGGGCACCCCGAGGTAACCGGGCATCACGTTCGGCCCGCGGACCAGTACCTCGCCGACGCTGCCGGGGGCGTCGCTGATCTCGCCGTCGGAGCTCAGCACGGCGATCTCGGTGCCCTGCGGCCGGCCGACGGTGCCGCTCTTGCGCGGGCCGTCCAGCGGGTTGCTGGCGATCTGGCCGGGCGCCTCGCTGAGCGCGTAGGCCTCCACCACCGGCGCCGAGAAGGTCTGTTCAAGCCGGTCCAGCAGCTCGGGCGGCAGGGCCGAGGAGGTCGAGCGGACCGCGCGCAGCCTCAGCGCCTCGGCGATCCGCGGGGCGCCGCGCGTCATGGCCAGGAAGCTGTGGTGCACCACGGGGGCGGCGGAGTACCAGGTCGGCGCGGTGGCCCCGGCGACCGCGAGGAGCTCGTCGGCACTCTCGGGGCGTGTACAGACGGTGCTGCCGCCGGCGACGAGCGGGGCGAGCACCCCCGGGAACATGCCGTGACCGTGGTAGAGCGGCATCGCGTTCAGGGCCCGGTCCGTGGAGCCGAGCCGTAGGGTGGCGCCGATGCTGTCGGCCGCCGCGGCCAGGTTGCGCTGGGTGAGCCGTACCACCTTGGGCGTCGAGGTGGTGCCGGAGGTGAAGAGCAGCAGCGCGGGGTCGTCCGGCTGCCAGGTCTCGTCGCCGACCGCGCTGGGCGCCGCGTCGAGCTGGTCGACGGACCAGGGAAGCACGGGGGTGCCGGGACCGGCCAGGGCCCGCAGCCGGGGAGCCGACTCGGCATCCGCGACGATCGCCTTCGGGCTCAACTGACGCAATAAAACAGTGAGTTCGCGATCGGTGAGCGCCGGGTCCAGCACCGCCGTGGCGGCGGCGGACATCGCAGCGAGCAGCGCCGCGGCCAGCCGCCAGTCACCCACCATGACCAGCGCGACACGGTCCTGCTTGGCCACGCCCGCCTCGCGCAGCCGCGCGCGGCCGCCGTCCCGGATGCGGCGCACATCGTGGTGAGTGGCCCGCACGCCGGTGGCGTCGAGCAGCGCCGGTGCCGCACCGGCCCGCAGGGCGGCGGCCCGTAGCCGAGCCTCCAGCGTCGGTGGGTCGCCGGGTGCCGGATCGCTGCCCGCGTACGCCGGTGTCGGGTCGGTGTGCCGAAGATTGGTCATCTGGGGGAGTCTCTCCGCGGGATGGTTCGAGGTCGTCGGGCCGGTTCGGGCAGGACGTCAGAGCCGTTCGACATGGGGGGCGAGGGGGACGCGGTGCACGGTGTCGAGCACGGCACGCGCCTGGTGCCAGTCCACCTGGTCCCGCAGCACGTCGTGCGGAGTCACCAGTACGACGCAGTCGTACGCCGCGGGTTGGAGCTGATGGACGTCCAGTGACTCCAGGACGAGCCCGTCGACCTCGATCCGCTCGGCCCATGGATCGCAGTAGTCCACGACGGCGCCGGCGGCGAGCAGACGGCTGATGATGACCAGGGCCGGAGCGTTGCGCAGGTCGGGCACGTTCGGCTTGTACGCCACTCCCAGCACCAGCACGCGACTGCCGGCGGTCGCGACGTTCCGCCGGGCCAGCAGCTCCGTGACCCGGTCGGCGACCGTCACCGGGCGGGCGTTCGCCTGGCGGTGGGCCGCCTCCACCACCCGCAACCGCACGGCCTGCCGGTCGGACTCGCTGATCAGGAAGAGCGGGTCCACCGGAATGCACTCACCGCCGATCCCGGGACCCGGCCAGTGGGGCAGGTAGCCGAACGGCTTGGTGGCCGCGCCACGGATCACCTCGTCCACCGGCACGCCGAGCTTGTGGCAGAAGTCGGCGATCTCGTTGGCGAAGCTGATGTTCACCAACCGGGCGCTGTTCTCCAGGAGTTTGCTCATCTCGGCGACGGTGGCGTGGGAGAGCGGTGTGACCTCGATGGACAGGGACCGCAGCACGATCGCGGCGCGGCCGGTGCAGGCGCCCGTGACACCGGCGACCACTCGTGGGGTGTTGGTGATCGTCCAGCCGTCGGAGTTGGCCGGATTCACCCGCTCCGGGGCGCACGCCACGAAGAGGTCCTCACCGAGGGTCAGCCCGGTCTCGGCGGCCAGCCGGGTGGCCCAGCGCTGCGTCGTTCCCGGCGGCATCGTCGACTGGAGCATCAGCACCAGGCCCGGTCTGACCATCGGCGCGATCGAGGCGAGCGCGGTGTCCAGGTAGGTGAGATCGGGCTGCCCGTCGAGGGTGACCGGCGTGGGGACACACATGACCACCACGTCCGCCGAGGCCACGGGGTGCGCGGTCACCGAAAGATGCAGCCGTTCGGAGACTGCCCGCACCTGTTCGTCGCTGATGTCCGGCAGGTACGACTCGCTGCGTCGCAATCGGTCCAGCTTGGCCTGGTCGATGTCCACACCGTGCACGTCGAAGCCGGCGGAGGCGAAGGCATGGGCCAGGGGCAGCCCCGTGTAGCCCAGACCCACCACGGCGATCGTCAGATCACGGTCCCGCGCTCGCTTGCTGAAGGTGGCCTCGTCCTGGCAACCGGCCGACATCATCGAGTTGGTGACCACGTTCATCTCTACTCGCTCCCCATGCATGCCCGGCGCGAGAGGCGTACAGCGCTGGGTCTCCTGACGCCCCGGTCGTGGGCGTTGTTGGTATCGCGTTCTCGCCGCCCCGGGCACCCGCGCGAGGGCGTGCGGATTTCCCGCGTTCCGGTGACGGCGACCACCGGCTCAGCCGAGCTGCTTCGGGGGGCCGGTACGGCCGCTCTCTGCCGCGTGACCACCGGCGACCGCCGTCAACGGCCGTCCGTGGGGCAGGTCCTGAGTCCGGGCGGGGAAATCCTGGGCCGCGAGCGCACCGCCGGCTCACGCGGCAACGCGGGCTTGCCGGTGAGCGTGAAACTCGTCCGCGCCGCCGCGAAGGCAATGCGCGGCGCGGAGCCGGCCGTCGTCGAAGTCGGAGGCGGCCTTTTCGGCCAGAAGGTGCAATAGGCGAAATTGAACGGCAGATGTCACTGCGTTGAAATGCGCGGACGCATTGAGGGAGTTGAAACGCTCGCATACTGGGTCATCGCGACGTAAGGCACCTTGCATCTCATCACCCTTCCCGCGGTCAACGGGTCACTCGTCAGGAAACGAATCAGCATCAGCGCTCGCAGCACTCAAGCGGATGCCGCCATATCGGAGCAAGATCGGGCCGATGTGATCTGGTTCACATCGGCGGGGCCCGGCGGTGTGACCTGGACACGCGCAGGATAAACGTCAATGCCGTTGATTTTGAGGGGATTTAGCGGTTCGGCGGCCAGTTGGGCGCGCCGGCCACCGATGGTTCGAAATGTCTGCGTGCAGGGCATATCTCGTTGCCCGTGGTGGTCGGTCCGGGGTCGAATGTCGAGGGCCGTGAATTATGGTTAATCCGCCGCGAGGTCAAACCGTGTTCGCACCGGTAACCCGTGTGAATCAGATCACACCCGCCTGATCTTGCTCGGATATGGAAGCATCCGCTTGAGTGCTGCGAGCGCTGATGCTCTGGTTTCATGACGAGTGTCCCGTTGATCACGGGGAGGGTGATGGGATGCAAGGTGCATTAGGCCGTGATGGCCCCCTGTACAAGCGTTTCCACTTCCTCAATGCCTCCGTGCATTTCAACGCAGTGACACCGCCCTGCGATTTCGCCTCTTGCACCCTCCGGCCACGATGAACCGGATGGTGTCGTCGACTCAGCGGCCCTGAGCACGGGGTTCGACGCCCCGCCTCGCACCCCCACCCGTCCGGCCGGCTGGTCGTCCCCCTCGCCCGGGTCCTGTCGTAGCCCGGGATCCCCCCACTCATCTCGCCGGTGGTCCAGGCCCGGCCGTGCGCCGAACCACCCGCCACCCCCCACCTCTTGCCGTCCCTCTCCCGCACCGCTTCCGGCCGACGCGTGTCGGCCCGCACGAGCACCGTGGAAGGAAGAGCAGCCCATGACCACCCACGCCCCACGCGAGAACGCCGCGGCGCCCAGCGGGAACGTCAGCGCCAACAACTCACCGATCTACACGCTGTTCGACGTCGACGTGACCACGACCCTCCAGCGCGAGCACATCCTGCGGCTGGCGGCCGGCGTCAGCGGCGCGATCCACGTCAGGGGCTTCGGACTGCCCGAGGACTGCCGCGACATCATGGAGGCACTGGCCGTCCAGCCGCTCGGCGCGTACGACGAGGCCTTCATCTACCCGCGCATCGCCAAACTCGGGCCCGCCGCCTACGACTTCTACGTGGCCCACGGCCTGGACGAGGAGTACTGGAAGCACGCCGAGGATGCCGTCGCCGTCCGCAGCGCACTGCTGCGCGGCACCGACCCCATGGACTACGCCGTCGAGCGGGTCCGCGAGGGATGGGGCGGCGACGTCGAGTACGCCCGGTCCGGTGGACGGCCCATGTTCGCCGGCATGATCCGTGAGATCGCCAACGGCGCGAAACTGCACTTCGACGAGATCACCCGGGAGAGCCCGGGGCTGCTCGACGAGACCCCGGCCAGCTTCCTCACCCTCAACTGGTACCTCGACATGCCGGAACACGGCGGGAGCACGTCGGTGCACCGGCACCGCTGGCGCCCGACCGACGAGCAGTACCGCGACCGGTACGGCTACACCACGGAGGCGGTGGCCGACGAGCCGTTCGTCACGGTCCGTCCGGAGCCGGGCGACGCCGTGCTGTTCGACTCGCGCAATCTGCACTCCATCGAGCAGATCTCCGGTGCGGGCCGCCGCGTGACCCTGTCCTTCTTCCTCGGCATCACCGGACGCGGCCCTCTGCACCTGTGGTCCTGAGACGTAACCGAAGGCAGGGAAGAGGAGGACCCGCCATGCTCACCGCAGACGACATCGCCACCTATCACAGAGACGGCGTGCTGGTCATGCCCGGCCTGTTCAGCCGGGCCGAGACCGAGGCGCTCCAGTCCGCGTTCGAACGGGACGCGAAGATCCCCGGCGGTCACCGCATCACCGAGGCCAACGACACCGACGTCCGCGCGGTGTACGCCTCCCACTGGCGCCAGCCCGAGTTCGCCTCGCTCACCCGGTCGGCGCGGCTGCTCGGCTCAGCGCAGCGCCTGCTGGACGCGCCGCTGTACGTGTACCAGCTCAAAACGAACGCCAAGCCGGCGTTCGGCGGGGACAAGTGGGCCTGGCACCAGGACTTCCTGGCCTGGCGGCTGGCCGACAACATCGCCCGGCCACGGCTGGTCAACGCGGTCGTCTTCCTGGACGACGTCACGGAGTTCAACGGACCCGTCATCTTCGTGCCCAGGTCGCACACCGCCGGTCTGGTCCGCCGCGACCGCAACGACACGGCCAGGTCCGCGCAGCACCTCGACCCCGACGACATCGAGCTGACCCCGGCGGAGCTCGCCGCCTGTGTGGACCAGGGCGGCATGGTCAGTCCCAAGGGACCGGCCGGCTCGGTCGTCTTCTTCCATCCGGAGATCGTGCACGGCTCGGCACCCAACATGTCCCCCCACCCCCGCCGACTGGCGATCGTCACGTACAACGACGTCGCCAACCCGCCCCGGCCGACCGGGACACCACGCCCCGAGTACCTCGCCGCCCGGAACGTCACGCCGCTCACGGTCGAGGACGACGTACTCGCCGGCGGCCGTGCGTGACCCCCGTCCCCCCCGACCGTGAACAGCAGTGCCCGAGACCGTGAGCAGCAGGGAAGGTGACCAGGTGACCAGCAGCCGTGCCGTCGTTCTGCAGGAGTACAACGTGCCGCCCGCCGTCTCGGAGTTCGACCTCGCGGCGCCCGAACCCGGAGGCATGACCGTCGCCTGCCGCTACGGCGGCATCTGCGGCACGGACCTGCACCTGATCAGTGGCCATCTCGACGTACCGATCCCGCTCGTGCTGGGCCACGAGGGGCTGGGCGTCGTCCACGAACTCGGCGAGGGCACCACCCACGACGTGAACGGCCGGCCGCTCGCGCCGGGGGACACCGTCATGTGGGCCTCCTCCATCGCCTGCGGACGCTGCCACGCCTGCCGGGAACTGCGGGAGCCGACCCTGTGCGAGAACCGGCGTACCTACGGCGTCAACCGCTCGGTGGCCGAAGGGTCGCCGCTCGCCGGTTCCTGGGCGGAGTTCATCAGGCTCGCACCCGGCACCACGGTGATCAGACTCGACGAGGGGATCGATCCCGTCGCGGCGATGTCCCTCGCCTGCGCCGGACCCACCATGGTCCACGCCCTGTGGGAGCGCAGGCCGGTCCGGCTGGGGGAGACCGTCGTCGTTCAGGGCAGCGGTCCCGTCGGCCTCGCCGCGGCCTGCTTCGCGCAACTGGCCGGCGCCCACGTGATCATGGTGGGCGGCCCGCAGGCCCGTCTCGATCTCGCCCGCGCCGCCGGAATCGCGGACCAGCACGTCGACGTCGTGGAAACCGGTGACACGGAAGCCGCCCGCAGGGTCGTCATGGAGGCGACCGGAGGCCGCGGTGCCGACCTGGTCATCGAGTGCGCGGGCGTGCCGGAGGCCGTCGAGCAGGGGACCAGGCTGGCGCGGCGCAGCGGCTCGTACCTGATCGTCGGCCAGTACACCGACAGCGGCAACGCCTGGTTCAACCCGCACCAGATCGTGTACCGGCAACTGGAGGTCATCGGTTCCTGGGCCTTCACGGGCGCCCATCTCGCTGAGTACGTTCGGATGCTGCCCGCGCTCACGGAACGCTTCGATCTGAGCAGCCTTGTGACGGCCTTTGCGCTCGTCGACGTGCACAAGGCCCTGGAGCAGGTGGCGGCCGGTGCCGTCATGAAGGGCGTGCTCGCCGTGTGAGACCCGAGGTCCGACGCCTGACCCGCGTCTTCGGCCGCGGGGTGCCATTGCCATGACCATCGGCGAAAGGAGGCCGGTTCATGCCCAAAGGGAGTGACACCGAAGTTCTCGGTTCCGGTGAGCCGTTCACCCGGTTCTCCGGCATGGGCTCCTTCGGTCTCATCTGGGCCGGCCATCTCACCTCCCTCGTCGGGAATTCCGTGCTCCGCTTCGCCCTGGTCATTCAGGCGTGGTCCGAGGGAGGGCGGGCCATCGACGTGGTCGCGCTGTCCCTGTGTGCCCTGCTGCCGCAGATCGTGCTGAGCCCCACGGCCGGCGCCCTCATCGACCGGGTCAGCCGCCGCACCGCGCTGCAACTCTCCGACTTCGGCGGCCTGGTGGCCATCACACTGCTCACCGCGGTGTACTTCTCCGACGGCGTCCGGATGTGGCAGGTCTACGTCGCCGTGTCCCTGGTCGGCGCCGCGGGCGCCTTCCAGTACCCGGCGCTGTCCTCGGCCGTCCCCGTCCTCGTCCGCAAGGACCAGCTCCAACGCGCCAACGGACTGCTGTCGTCGGCGAAGTCCGGCGCGGAGGTGTGCGGGCCCGCGCTGGGCGGGGTGCTGGTGGCGTTCTCCGGACTCGGGTTCGTCCTCTGGGCGGATCTGGCCAGCTTCGTCGTCGCCCTGACGACCGTACGGCTCGCGCTCTTCCACGAGCCCGAGCGGCCGGCCGCCAAAGCGGCAGACGCACCGCGCCGACGGCTGTGGGCCGACTCGGCCGAGGGCCTCAAGGAGCTGTGGCGCCGCCCCAGCCTGCGGGACCTGGTCATCGTCTTCTTCGTCGTCAACCTGGTCATGATGTTGGGCTTCGCCGCCGTCCAGCCCATGGTGCTGGCCCGCACCGGCGACGACGCCTCGGCGCTGGCCGCCGTCAACACCTGCATCGGGATCGGCAGCGTCGGGGGCGGGCTGCTGCTCGCCGCCTGGGGAGGGCCCAAGCACCGCACGCGCGGCATGATGCTCGGCATCGCCGGAATGTGCCTGAGCTCGCAGATCACGATGGCGATGGTGGACGACACGGTCGGCTGGTGCGCCGCGATCATGATCGGCGCGCTGCTGATGCCCATGATCAACGGCGCCATGCAGTCGCTGATCCAGACCAAGGTGCCGAACGCACTCCAGGGGCGGGTCTTCGGCGCGGTGATGTTCGTGTCCCAGCTCTCGGTGCCGCTGGCCATGGCCACCACGGGACTTCTCATCGATCACGTCTTCGAGCCACAGGCAGCCGCGGACAGCGGACTCGTCCATGCGCTGGCCCCCCTGGTGGGAGACGGGCACGGCAGTGGCATGGCCGCGCTGCTGCTGCTCGCGGGGGTGTGCGGGCTCGGAGCGGCGCTGTGGGGATGGTCGCGGCGGTCGGTGCGCGCGATGGACGCCCTGCTCCCCGACCTCGACTCTCCGGCGCCCGCCGCCACGACGACAGCAGGAGGCGAACATGGCTGAGGTACACCGGAACGCGGACAAGGCGACCAACCCGTTCGAGGACGAGGAAGGCCGCTACGGCGTCGTGGTCAACGCCGAGGGACAGCACTCGATCTGGCCGCAGTGGCTGACGGTTCCCGCGGGCTGGGAGACGGTCCTCGAGGACGCCACACGCGAGGACTGTCGCGCGTACGTCGAGACGCACTGGACGGACATGCGGCCGGTCGGCATACGGGACGTCGTCTGACATGGGCGCTGTGCTGACAGCGGAGAGCGTGCACGAACGCTTCGACCGGCAGGCCGCCCGCGCCGCCGACGCGATCGCCCTGGTAGCCGACGATGAACGCGTCCCGTACGGGGACCTGAAAGCGTGCGCCGACCACCTCGCGGCACACCTGCGTTCGGCAGGCGTGCGCCCCGGAGACCTCGTCGGGGTCTGCCTGGAGCGCGGCGTGGACATGGTCGTCACGCTGCTGGCCGTCCTCAAGTCCGGGGCCGGCTACGCGATGCTCGACCCCGGCCTGCCGCTCGCGAGGCTCCGCGCGATGGTGGCCGACATGGGGGCCACGACCGTGGCGCACACGGCCCGGCACGCCGACATCGCGGCCCGGCTCGGGGAGGGCGTACGCCTCGTACCGGTGGACGGGCAGCCCACCGCGGCCGACTCTACGGAGATCAGGGCCACTTGGGACGGCGCGCCTTGCCCGGCTCGCCCCGATGGCATCGCCTGCGTGATGTTCACCTCGGGCTCCACCGGCCGCCCCAAGGGCATCGCCGCCCCCCACCACGCCCTCACCGCCACGCTCGTCGGCCAGGACTACGCGGGCTTCGGGCCGGGCTCCGTCTGGCTGCAGTGCGCCCCGGTCTCCTGGGACGCCTTCGCCCTGGAGCTGTGGGGGCCGCTGCTGAACGGCGGGACGTGTGTCCTGCACCCCGGCATGCGCCCCGACCCGCTGGTCCTGCGCCGGCTGGTCGCGCGGCACGGCATCACCGACCTGTACCTGTCGGCCGGCCTGTTCAACGTCGTCGTGGACGAGGTGCCCGGGGCGTTGGACGGGGTGCGCCGGGTCATCGTCGGCGGCGAGGCGCTGTCCGTCCCGCACGTCGCGGCCGCGCTGCGCGACTACCCGGGACTGCGGCTGCGCAACGGCTACGGCCCCGTCGAGGGCATGATCTTCCTGACGACGCACTCCGCGGACCCCGCCGAGGCGGCGGCCCCCGGCACCCGCTCCGTGCCCATCGGCCGCCCGCTCGCCCACAAGACGGTGCACGTCCTGGACGCGCGGCTGCGACCGGTGCCGGACGGCGCGGTGGGCGAGCTGTACGCCGCGGGCGCCGGACTCGCCCACGGCTACACGGGCCGGCCCGGCGCCACCGCCGAGCGTTTCGTGGCCAACCCCTACGGCCGCCCCGGCGAGCGCATGTACCGCACCGGCGATCTGGTACGACGACGCGCCGACGGGGCGCTGGAGTTCGTCGGCCGGGCCGACGACCAGGTGAAGGTCCGGGGCTTCCGGGTGGAGCCCGCCGAGGCCGAGGCCGTCCTCGCGCGCCACCCCGGCGTCGAGCGCGTCGCCGTCACGGCCCGTGCGGGGCACGAGGGCGAACTGCGGCTCGTGGCGTACGTGGTGCCGCGTGGCGGCGAACAGGCCCCGGACAGCGCACAGTTGCGCGCCCATGCCCGGCACACGATGCCGGACTTCATGGTCCCCGCCGTGTTCGTGCTCCTTGACGCCCTTCCTCTGCTGCCGAACGGCAAGCTCGACCGCGCGGCGCTGCCCGACCCCACGCCACCACCGGGTGACGACGTCCCGCCCGCCGACGCCGACGAGCCCCGAACCCCCGTCGAGAAGGCGCTGTGCACGCTGTTCGCCGAGGCCTTGGGCAGGCCTCAAGTCGGCCTGCACGACGACCTGTTCGCGCTCGGCGGCAACTCGCTGACGGTGGCCCGCATCCTCAGCCGCATCCACGCCGACCTCGGCGCCGAGATCGGCGTACGCACCCTGTTCGAGGCGCCCACCGTGGCCGGCATCGCGGCGCACCTGCGCGACGCCGCGACCGGACCGGCGCCGTCACCGGCCGCGCCGCGCCCCGACGTCCTCCCCCTGTCCTTCGCCCAGCGGCGCCTGTGGTTCCTCGACCGGACCGGGGCTTCGGTGGCGTACAACGTGCCGCTGCTGGCGCGGATCTCGGGCGAGGTGGACGCCGAGCGCCTGGAAGCGGCCATGGCAGCCGTGGCCGAGCGGCACGAGGCACTGCGCACGGTCTTTCCGCAGGACGACGAGGGCGAGCCGACCCAGCGCCCGCTGGACGGTCCCGAGGCCCGGCCCCGGCTGCGCCGCGCCCGCGTCGCCGAGGCCGAGTTCGAGGAACGGGTCGTCGAGGCAGCCCGTCACCGCTTCGACCTGGCCACCGAACCGCCCTGGCACGCCGTGCTGTTCAGCATCGACGACCGGCCCGGCGAGCACGCGCTCCTGGTGGTCATGCACCACATCGCCACCGACGGATGGTCGCTGGCGCCGCTCTTCGCGGACCTGTCGCGTGCCTACGCGGGAGAGCAACTGCCGCCCCTGCCTCTGCAATACGCCGACCATGCGCTACGGCAGCCACAACGGCTGGGCGAGCCGGGGGACCCCGGAAGCCGGGTGGCCCGCCAACTCGCCTACTGGCGGCAGCAATTGAGCGGCCTGCCTGCCGCCCCGGCGCTGCCGCGCCGTCCCGGGCACACCGCGAGCGGCGCCGGAGCGCGGGCGGCGACGACCGTGCGCCGCCTCGACGCGGCCGCCCACGCTCGGCTCGCCGGGCTCGGCCGGGCCCACGACGCCACCCTGTTCATGGTGCTGCACGCCGCCCTCGCCGCCGTACTCGACCGGGCGGCACCGGGCGCGGACATCGCGATCGGCGCGCCGGTGGCCGGCCGCGGCGGCGACCCGGCGGCGGACGCCCTCGTCGGCTTCTTCGTCAACCTGCTCGTCCTTCGCGCCGGCCCGCTCGACGACCCCACCGTCGGCGAGCTGCTCGCTCGCACACGCGCCTGCGACCTGGCCGCCTACGCGCATCAGGACGTCCCCTTCGAGCTGGTCGTCGACGAGCTCAACCCGCCCCGCCTGCCCGGCCATCACCCCTTCACGGACGTCGTCCTGGCGCTGCAGAACAACGCCTCCGCGGCGCTGGACCTGCCCGGCGCCGAGAGCAGCGTCGAGGTCGTGCGCACCGGGTCCGCCCGCTTCCAGCTGCTGGTCGACGTCACGGACACCTACGAGGCCGACGGCACACCGGCGGGGCTCACGGTGACCCTGGAACACCAGCGCGACGCCTTCGACACCGCCGTCACCGACTGGCTCGCCGACGCCTTCACGGCGTTGCTCACCGCGCTGCCCGCGGACCCGGACGCCAAGGTGTCGGACCTGCCGTCGCCCGAGCCGCCGTACCGGTCCGCGCCCGAGCCCGCCGCACCGGCACCGGAGCGGCCCGCGACTCCGGCCGCCGACGAGGTCGTGCGCCGCATCGCCGCTGTGTGGGAAGAGGTGCTGGACGTCCGGCGCGTCGGCCCGCACGACGACTTCTTCGACCTCGGCGGCAACTCGCTGCGCGCGGTGCGGGTGGCCGCCCGCCTGGCGACCCGCGAGACGCTGCCCGTCACCACCGCGCAGATCCTCGAGCACCCCACCCCCGCGGCCCTGGCCGCCGAACTCGCGCGTCACCCGCGGGGCCGCGGCGCGGACACGGCACACGACGCGCCGATCCCGAGGCGACGGCGCATCCCGAGACCCCACAAGAAGGGCACGGCACCGTGGAGTTGAGCGTGATGTTCTTCGGCGCGGACTCGGCCGCCGGGGCCGACGACCACGTGGCGAAGTACGAGGACGTCCTGGCCGTCGCGCGCTGCGCCGACGAGCTCGGCTTCGCCGCCCTCTGGACGCCGGAACGGCACTTCCAGGAGGTCGGCCAGATCTTCCCGAGCCCGCCCGTGCTCAGCTCCGCGCTGGCCGCGATCACGGAGCGGATCGCGCTGCGCGGCGGCAGCGTCGTCCTGCCCCTGCACCACCCGCTGCGCGTCGTCGAGGACTGGGCCGTCGTCGACAACCTCTCCCACGGACGCGCCGGGTTCTCGGTCGCCACCGGCTGGCACTCGGCCGACTTCGTGCTCGCCCCCGACCACTACGCGGACCGGCGCGAGCGTGCGCTCGGCGACATACCGCTGCTGCGGCGGCTGTGGGCGGGGGAGTCCGGGGAGTTCACCGACGGCACCGGGCGCCGCATCGCGGTGCGCCCGCAGCCCACCCCCGTACAGCCCGCGCTCCCGCTCTGGCTGACCACCTCCGGCTCGCCCGCGACCTGGGAGGCCGCCGGAGCACTGCGCACCGGCGTGCTGGGCGCCACCGTCGGGCAGAGCCGCACCGACCTGGCCGACCGGATCGCGCGCTACCGCGCCGCCTACGCCGCCGCCCCCGAGCAGCCCGGCACGGGCCCCACCGGCACGGTCACGCTCATGGCGCACACCTACGTCGGCGAGAGCGACGACGCGGTGCGGCGCCGCGTGGCGGCCCCCCTCATGTCGTACCTCCGCTCCTACCTGCGGCAGACGACCAGCAACCGGGGCGCGGACGGCGACACCGCACCGCTTCGCCCCCAACAGATCGACCAGCTCGCCGAGTTCGCCTTCCGGCGCTATCTGGCCTGGGGAAGCCTCCTCGGCTCGCCCGGCACCTGCGCCAAGATGCTCGCCGACCTGCGCGAACTCGGCTGTGACGAGGTGGCCTGCTTCGTCGACTTCGGACTCGGCCGGGACGAGGTCCTGGCGAGCCTGCACCGGCTGGCGGCACTGCGAAAGGACGTGGCATGACCTCCGCCTTCTCCCCACCGTCGGCGACCGACCGGTTCAGCGCTCTCAGCAGCGCCCAGCGCGTGCGGTTGCTGCGCCGCATGGTGGAGTCCGGGCGCCAGGACGCCCTCCCCGCCGTGGTGCCCCCGCGCGGCGACGACGGCCCGGTGCGGCTCAGCCCCGCCCAGGAGGACCTGTGGGTCTACGAGTCGCTGTATCCGCACACCGCGGCCCTCAACCTGTGCTGCGCCTACCACTTCGACGGCCCGGTGGACCCGGAGCAGCTGTCGGCGTCCCTCACCCACCTGCAGGACAACCACGACATCCTCCGGGCCCGCATCTCCGGCGAACCGGGCGACCTGTGGCTCGACTTCCCGCAGACCGGCTCCTTCGCGCTCGAACGGATCGACCTGCGAGGCACCGGCCGGGACCTCCATGAGGTCCTGGAGGAGTTCCGGCTGCGCACCTTCGACCTGACGAGCGGCGAGCGGCTGATCCGGGGCCGGTTCATCACGGTCGACGACGAGCGGTCCACGCTGGTCCTGGCCCTGCATCACATCGTCACGGACTGGTGGTCCTTCGATGTGCTGCACACCGAGTTCGCCGACATCTACCGGGCCGTGCGCGAGGGCAGCACCCTGCCGCCGCGCCCCGAGATCCAGTACGGCGACTTCGCGTCCTGGCAGCACGAGCTCGCGGAATCCGGGGTCTTCGACGCCCGCCTCGACTTCTGGGCGCGCTACCTCGCCCGGCCCCCGGCCCCGCTGGCGATACCCGGCGCGGCGGCCGGGGGCGCGGAATTCGGCATCGCGCAGGTGCCGTTCGGGGTGGACGCGGAGACCGAGCGTGCCGTACGGGCCCTGGCCCGGTCCCACGGCACCACGGTGTACGGCGTGCTGATCGCGGCGTTCGCCGTCTTCGCCTCCCGCCTCACCGGCACCGACGACCTGGTGCTCGGCACGCCCACCGCCAACCGCGCGGCCAAGGGCCTCGAACGGGTCATCGGCTATGTCATGAACGCCCTCCCGACGCGCTGGCGGATCGGCGCCGACGACACCTTCACCCAGCTGATCGGCCGCTTCGCTGCGGACTTCCCTCAGGTCCTCGCCAACGGGGACGTGCCGGTCGGCCGGATCGTCGCGCGGACGGCGCCGGACCGCAGCGCCGGCCAATCACCCCTCTTCCAGTGGGTGTTCATGTACCTGCCGCGGCAGCGGAGCGTCGGCCGGCTCCGCGAGTTCTCCCAGCCCGAGCGCATCCACACGGGCGGCGAACACGACCTCGTCGGCATCGTGCAGGACGCCGACGACGGCTTCTGCGGAACGCTGGAGGTGCGGACCGACCGCTATGACCCGGCGGCCGTGCGGCACTGGGCGGACGGCTTCGCCGCCCTCCTGGCCCGCCTGGTCGCGGCCCCGGACACGCCGGTGAGCGGCCACGACCTGCTGACGCGCCACGAGCGGGAACGGCTGCTGCCCGAGCCCGCGCAGCCGCGTGCCGCCGAGCCCGTCCTGACATTGCCCGGCCTGGTCGACCGGTGCGTCGCGCGTACGCCCGAGGCACCGGCGCTCGAAGCCGGCGCGACGACCCTGACGTATCGCCAACTGGCTGATCGATCCGCCGGATTGGCCGGACGTCTGGCCAAGCTCGGGGCCGGACCGGGCCGGACGGTGGCCCTCGCCCTCGGCCGCTCGGCCGCGGCGACGGTGGCGGCGCTCGCCGTGCAGCGGACGGGAGCCGCCTATGTGCCGCTCGACCCGGCGTATCCGGCGGACCGCCTGCGCCACATGCTCACCGACGCCGCCCCGGCCGTCCTGGTCACCGAGCCCGGCGCGCGACCGCCGTACGCGCCCGACGACCTGCCCGTCCTCGAACTCGACGCGGCCGCCTACGAGGCGGAGCCCCTGCCGCCGCATGCCGTGGCGCCCGGTGACGCCGCGTACGTCATCTACACCTCCGGCTCCACCGGCCGGCCCAAGGGCGTCGTGGTGCCGCATGCCGGCATCGCGGCGCTGGCACGCGGCTTCGCCGACCGGTTCGGCGTCGACGAGCACAGCCGCGTGCTCCAGCTCAGCTCCCCGTCGTTCGACATCTCCGTCGCCGAGGCGGCGATGGCCTTCGACCGCGGCGCCACCCTCGTCGTCGCCCCTGCCGGGCCGCTGGCCGGGGAAGCCCTGACCGCGGCCTTGCGCGAACTGCGGATCACGGCAGCTCTGCTGCCCCCGGCCCTCCTCGACGGGGCGTCCGCCGAGGGGTGTCCCGACCTGCGCACGCTGTGCGTGGGCGCCGATGTCTGCCCACCCGAGCTCGTCGCCCGATGGACGGTGGACGGGCGCCGGGTCCTCAACGCCTACGGCCCGACCGAGGCCACCGTCGGCGTCACCGTCTCGGACCCCCTCCCCGGTGACGGCACTCCGCCGCCCATCGGCCGGCCGATCGACTCGGCCCGTGTGTACGTGCTCGATGCCGATCTGCTGCCCGTTCCCATGGGCGTGCGCGGCGAGTTGTACCTCGCGGGCGACGGCCTCGCCCGGGGCTACCTCGGGATGCCGGGAACGACCGCCGAACGGTTCGTCCCCGACCCCTACGGCCCGCCCGGGGCCCGCATGTACCGCACCGGTGACCTCGCGCGCCGCCGCCCGGACGGCCAGCTCGACTACCTGGGACGCGGCGACGACCAGGTCAAGCTCAACGGGCTGCGCATCGAGCCCGGCGAGATCGAGGCGGTGCTCGCCGCACACCCGGGCGTGGCCCGCGCGATCGTGGTCGTACGCGACGATCTGCCCGGCTCCCGCCGCCTCGTGGCCTACACGGTGCCCCGGCAGGGACAGTCGGTCGACCCGCGGGCGCTGCGCGAGCACGCCGCCGCCCTGCTGCCCAGCGGCATGGTGCCGACGGCGTACGTCGCACTGGACGAGGTGCCGCTGACGCCCTCCGGCAAGACGGACCGGGCGGCGCTGCCCGCCCCGACGACGCGGCCGCACCCGGTGGCCGACGGCGGCGACGCTCCGGCGTCGCCCCGGGAAGCCACGCTGTGCGCGCTGTTCGCCGTGGTGCTCGGCCGGGGCGCCGTCCCCGTCGATGCGGACTTCTTCGAGTGCGGCGGCGACAGCATCATGGCCATCCATCTGGCCGTCCGCGCCCGGGCGGAGGGACTGGAGTTCACACCGGCCGACGTCTTCACCGCCCGGACCCCCGCGCGGCTGGCCGCGGCCGCCCGCACGACGGCATCGCAGACCGCCGACGCGGAGGACACCGACACGGCGGGCCCGATGCCGCTCACGCCGATGATGCACTGGCTGCGCGAACAGGCAGACGTGCTCGATCACTTCACCATGACGGCCCTGCTGCCGGTGCCCGCCGGCCTCGACACCGCCCGGATCACCACGGCGCTGCACCGGCTGACCGAGCGTCATGCGGCCCTGCGACTACGACTGACCGACGGGGGAGCCGACGGCGCGTGGGACCTGGAGACGCTGCCGGACCAGGGGCACCCCGGTGACGTCCCAGACGTCGTCCGCGTGGACGCCGCGGGCATGGGCGAGGCGGCCGTCCGCGCTGCCGCCCGAAACACCCTGCCGTCTCTGGGACTTGACCTCGCGCGCGGACAGACGATCCGTGCCGTGTGGTACGACGGCGGACCCGGCCGCGGAGGCCGGTTGCTGGTGAACCTGCACCACCTCGCCGTCGACGCGGTGTCGCTGCGGACGCTCGGCGCCGAGCTGACCGAGCTGCTGCACGGGCGCGAGCCCGCCGCCATCTCCGGTACGCCGTACCGTCGTTGGGCTGAGCTGCTCCACGAGGAGGCACGCCGCTACGAGGACACGGACACCGAAGTGGCGTGGTGGGAACGGGTGTTGTCCACCCCGGACGCCCGCCTCACGTCGGCCCCCGTCGACGGGCGCCGGGCCGTCGTGACCGTCGAGGTGCCCCCGTCGATCGCCGCCCCGGTGCTCGACCGGCTGCCCGCCGCCTACCACTGCGGCCCCGACGTGGTGCTCCTGACGGCACTCGCGGTGGCCGCCGCCCGCCGCCGCGCCGCGGTCGGCGACACGGGCGCGCGGGCCCTGCTCGTCGACGTCGAAGGACACGGCCGTGACGGGCTGCGCACCGCCGATGTGGCAGCCACCGTCGGATGGTTCACCCGGCAGCACCCGGTGCTGCTCGACCCCGGCGCCGCCGACACGGCCGACCTCCGGGCCGATGGCGCCGAGCGGGCGCTCAAGCAGGTGAAGGAACAGCTGCGCGGCGTGCCCGGAGACGGCCTCGGCTGGGGGCTGCTGCGCTACCTGAACCCGGACACCGCGCCTCGCCTCGCCGCGCTGCCGACACCCGACGTGCGCTTCAACTACCTGGGCCGGACGACCCCGCCGTCACAGACCGACACCGAGGGGCTCGAACTGCTCGGCATGGAGAGCGACGCGCTGCCGCTCGCGCACGCCGTCGAGGTGGACGTGATCGCCGAGGAACGGGCCGACGGACCCCACCTGGTGGCCAGTTGGTCCTACGCGGATGCCTCGCTCGGCGAGGACGAGGTCCGCAAGCTCACCGAGGTGTGGACGGAGGCGCTCGCCCTGCTCGCCGAGTACGGCACACAGGAAGGCGCGGGCGGCTTCACCGCCTCCGACTTCCCCCTGGTCGACCTGAGCCAGGACCAGCTCGACCTGCTGGAGGAAGACCTGTGAGCGGCGGTCGACTGGCGGATGTGCTGCCCCTGTCGCCCGCGCAGGAGGGGCTGTACTTCCACGCCGCACTCGCCGCCGAGGACGCCGATCCGTATCTGGTCCAGGTACGGGTGCGGGTGGACGATCCGTTGGACGCCCCGCGCATGCGCGACGCCGTGGCCGCCCTGCTGGAGCGCCACCCCAACCTGCGTGCCTGCTTTCGGCACCGGGGCCTCGGCCAGCCGGTCCAGCTCATCCCACGGCGGGCCGAGGTGCCGTGGACCGAGGCGGACCTGTCCGGGCTCCGTGCCGCGCAGGCCGAGGAGGAGCTGGAGCGGATGCTGGCCGCGGACCGGCTGCGGGGCTTCGACATCGCCCGGCCGCCGCTGCTGCGCGGCATGCTGCTGCACCGGGACGACGGCGCCGACGTCGTGCTCACCCTGCATCACATCCTGATCGACGGCTGGTCCATGCCGGTTCTCGCGCAAGAGCTCGCCGCCCTCTACGAAGGCGGTCCCGTCCTGCCGCCCGCCCCGCCCTACCGCGACTATCTGGGCTGGCTGCACGGGCAGGACCCGGCCGCCGCGCGCGCCGCCTGGCGCGAAGCCCTCGCCGGGCTCGGACCGCCGTCCCTGCTGACGGCGCACCGGAGTTCGGCCGGACAGGCGGTCGGCGCCCTGGGCGTTCGGACGGACCCCACCCGCGACGCTCCGACGGTCGGCACCCTCGACGTCGAGCTGTCCGGCGAGTCGAGCGCGGCGCTCACGCGCACCGCCCGCGCCGCCGGCTGCACGGTGGGCACCCTGGCACAGGTCGCCTGGGGCCTGGTCCTCGCGCGGAGCACCGGCCGTGACGACGTGGTGTTCGGCGGGGTGGTGTCGGGGCGCCCGGCCGGGCTGCCCGGCGTCGAGTCGATGGTCGGGCTGTTCCTCAACACGCTGCCGGTGCGGGTACGTCTGCGCCGCGGCGAGACGGTGCGGGAGCTGCTCGCCCGCATCCAGGACGAGCAGCAACGGCTCATGCCGTACCACCAGGTGCGGCTCGCGGACGTGCAGCGGGACGCCGAGGTCGACGAACTCTTCGACACGGTGCTGGCGTTCGAGAACTACCCCCGCGGCGGCCTCACCGCGGGCGGCGGCACACGCCTGGTCGACACGCGGGACGCCACGCACTACCCGCTGGCGATCGCCGTGGTCGCCGGTGACCGCTGGCTGCTGCGACTGAACCACCGGGGCGGCATCGACGCCGAGGGCCTCGCCCGGCGGCTGGTGCGAGCCTTCGAGGAGCTGACCGCGGACGGCGCGCTCACGACACCGGCCCACGAGATCGACGTACTGCCGCCGCCCGAGCGCGCCCGGCTGCTGGCCCACGGCCGCGGTACGGAGCGCGCCGGGCGGCAGCCCACCACGATCCCGGCCCGCTTCGCCGCCCAGGTGGCCAGGACCCCGGACGCGCCCGCCGTGGAGGCGCCGGACCAGGTCCTCACCTACGAGGAACTCGACTCCGCTGCCGCGCAGTTGGCGGGCCGCCTGGCGGCAGCGGGCGCGGGCGCGGAGACACCGGTGGCCCTGCTGCTGCCCCGCTCGCCCGATCTGGTGACCGCCCAGCTCGCGGTCGCGCGCGTAGGCGGGTACTACGTGCCCCTGGACCCGGCCCACCCGCGCGACCGTCTCGTCCGCCTGCTGCGCGAGTGCGGTGCGGGCCTCGTCGTGACGCGGCGACGTCCCGACTGGCTACCGGAGGACGTCGAGACGGTACCGGTGGCCGGGAGCGGTCCGGAGACCGCCGCCACCGCGGCCTGCCACCCCGACTCCGCGGCGTACCTCATGTTCACCTCCGGCTCGACCGGCCGGCCCAAGGGCGTGGTCACCACGCAGCGGGCCGTCGTGGAGCTCGCCGCCGACGGCCGGTTCGCGGGCGGAGCCCACCGCCGTGTGCTGTTCCACAGCCCGCACACCTTCGACGCCGCGACCTACGAGGTGTGGGTGCCGCTGCTCAACGGCGGCACCGTCGTCATCGGACCGCGCGTCGAGCCGTCGATGCTCGGGCGGACGCTGGCCGAGCACCGCGTCACCGCGCTGTGGCTGACCGCCGAGCTCTTCCGCGTCGTCGCCGACCTCGCCCCGGACGCGCTCCAGGGGCTGCGCCAGGTATGGGCCGGGGGAGACGTCCTCTCGCCGGAAGCGGTGCGCCGGGTGCGTGACCGCTGCCCCGGCACGGAGGTCGTCAACGGCTACGGCCCCACCGAGACCACGGTGTTCGCCGCCGGCCACCGTGTGACCGGCGCCGTGCCCGCGCCGGTCCCCATCGGCCGGCCGCTCGACCACACCCGCGCGTACGTGCTGGACGCCCATCTGCGCCCCGTTCCCGCGGGCACCACCGGCGAGCTCTACCTCGCGGGCGGCGGCCTGGCCCGGGGCTACCACCGCCACCCCGCCGACACCGCCGAGCGGTTCGTCGCCGACCCCTACGGGCCGCCGGGCGCCCGCATGTACCGCACCGGCGACCTCGCGCGCTGGACCGACGACGGGCTGTTGCACTTCGCGGGGCGCGCCGACGCCCAGCTGAAGGTCCGAGGCCACCGCATCGAGCCCGGCGAGGTCGAGGCCGCGCTGGAAGCCTGCCGAGGCGTGGAGCGCGCCGTCGTCACCGCGCGCCCGGACGCCTCCGCCGGCAAGCGGCTCGTCGCGCATCTGGTGCTGACGGTGGACGGTGACCTCGACGAGGTCAGGCGGCACGCCTCCCGCACGCTGCCGTCCCATCTGCTCCCGTCCCTGTGGGGCGTGCTCGACGAGGTGCCGCTCACCCGGCACGGCAAGGTCGACCGGACCGCGCTCGGCGACGTCGTACCGGCGCCCGCCGATGCCGCGGCGCCCGTCGCGCCGGCCGACGATCGGGAGCGCACGCTCTGCGCGCTCTTCGCCGACGTCCTCGGCCTGCCCGAAGCCGCCGCGGACACCGACTTCTTCGCCGCGGGCGGCCACTCCCTGTTGGCCCTGCGCCTGTGCGCCGGGATCGAGAGCGAGTGCGGCGCCCGCGTGCCCGTCGGCGTCCTCTTCGACGCCCGTACGCCCGCCGCGCTCGCCGCACACCTGGAGCGTCAGGAGCGCGGCGTCGCCGCCGAGGGCGGATCGCGCAGCCTCGCCCCCGTGCTCACCCTGCGCTCCGGCGAGCGCGGCCCCGCCCTCTTCTGTCTGCACTCCGGGCTCGGCCTCGCCTGGGCCTACACCGTGCTGCTGCCCCATCTCCCCCCGGACCAGGCCGTCCACGCGCTGCAGCCCACGGTGCTGGGAAGCCCCGGCGCGCCGCTGCCGGACGGTGTCGCCGAGCTCGCCGACGCGTACACGGCCCGCATCCGCGCGCTCCAGCCCGAGGGACCGTACGCGCTGCTCGGGCACTCCTTCGGCGGACTGCTCGCTTTCGAACTGGCCGCCCGGCTGCGCCGCGACGGACAGGAGGTGGCCCTGACCGCGGTGCTGGACTACGTCCCCATGCCGCCCGAGGCCGCCGCGGAACCCTTCGACGAGGACGCCATCGATCAGGAGACGCTGCGCATCCTGCTGCGTCACGCCGCCCCCGACGCGCCCCGCCCGCCGGGCCGCCTCGACCCCGCGGCCGTCTTCGCGACCCTCCGCCGGCACACCAGCGCCTTCGCGGACCACAGCGAAGAGCAGCTGTCCGGGCTGCTGCGGATGCGCGCCCGGCACATCCGGCTCGCCCTCGACTGGCAGCCGCCGGCGTACGACGGCCGTGTGCTGCTGGTGTCCGCCGACAAGGAGCCGCACGGGCCGTCCACCGTGGAGAAGGCGGATGCCTGGCGCGGCACCGGCGCCCTCGTCGACGTACACGAACTGCCCTGTGAACACGCCCAGATGCTGACACCCGAGTACGCCCCTCGGATCGCCTCCGCCGTGAACGCCGCGCTGTGGGGGCCGACCGCCGCGGGAGGACTGACGTGATCTACGAGTTTCCGCTGTCGCCCGCCCAGGGCCGGCTGCTGGTCCTCGACCAACTGCACCCGGGCACGGCCCAGTACAACGTGCCCGCCGGTTTCAGTGTGCACGGGACCTTCGACCCGGAGGCGTTCCACCGGGCCGTCGACGCGATCGTGGCCCGCCACGAGTCGCTGCGCACGGTCTTCCGCCCCGCCGAGACGGCCGACGGCGGACCGCCGGTACAGGTGGTGGGGGCGGATCAGCGCGCCGATGTGACCCTCGAACGGGACGTTCCGGTGGCCGAGGTGCGGGCGCGGATGCTCGCCGAGGCGGCCCGGCCCTTCGACACCGCGGCCGGTCCGCTGCTGCGCTGCCGGGTGTACGCGGTAGCCGACGGCAGCCACCGGGTGCTGCTCGTCGCACACCACATCGTGTGCGACGGCTGGTCGCTGCAACTGATGCTGCGCGAACTGTCCGACGCCTACACGGCCGAAACGGCCGGACGTCCCTGGGGCGCGCCCGAACCGGAGCTGCAGTACCCGGACTTCGCCGCCTGGCAGCACGAGCGCCTCACCTCCGGCGGCTACGCGCGTGCCGTCGACGTCTGGGCGCGGCAGCTGCGCGGAGCGCCCGCCACCACCGCCCTGCCGGCGGACCGGCTCCTGCCGCCGCGCCGGACCACCGCGGGCGGCATCGAACGGTTCGTGCTGCCGCCCGAGACCCGGTCACGGCTGGAGAAGGTGGCGCGCGCCCACGGAGGCACGCCGTTCATGGCGCTGTTCGCGGCCTTCGCCGCCTTCCTCGGGCGCCTGTGCGGCCAGGACGACCTGGTGGTGGGGGTGCCGGTGGCGGGCCGGGACCGGTCCGAACTGCACGACATGGTGGGCATGCTCACCAACACCCTCGCGGTCCGCGCCGACCTGACCGGCACCCCGGACTTCGGCGAGCTCATCGAGCGGGTCCGCTCCCGGTTCCTCGCCGGGCAGCCGTACCAGGACGCGCCGTTCGAGGCGGTCGTGGAGGCCGTGGCCCCCGACCGCGCCGCCGGGCACGAGCCCCTCGTCCAGGTGATGTTCGCCTACGACGACGACACCGAGATGGTGCTCACGCTGCCCGGCGCCGAGGTACGGCGCGTCGAACTGCCGCTGGACGTGGCCAAGTTCGACCTGCTGCTGTACGTGGAGCGGTGGGGCGAGGACCTGGTGGCGCAGTTCATCTACTCGGCCGACCTGCTCGGCCCGGACACGGTCCGCCGCTGGGTCGCCAACTTCACCACCTTTCTCGACCAGTTGCTCGCCGAGCCCGGAACGCCGCTGTCCGCCCTCGGCGTGCTGCCGCCGGACGAGCTGTCCGAGATCCTGCGCGCCGCCGACCGCACCGCGGAGGCCGCACCGCACCTGCCCCTGGTGCCGGACCTGGTGGCGGCCCAGGCTGAACGGCGCCCCGATGCCACGGCCGTCGTGTGCGGGCCCACACGCCTGACCTACCGGGAACTGCTGCACCGCGCGGACACGCTCGCGGCCCGGCTGCGTGCGGCCGGAGTGGGGCCCGAGGTGCCGGTAGGACTGCTGCTGCCCCGCTCGGCGGACATGGGGGCGGCCGCCCTGGCCGTGCTGCGGGCCGGCGGCGCGTACGTCCCGCTGGACCCGGGGCATCCGAGCGCCCGGCTCGCGTACATGGTCGAGGACTCCGGGATGCGGCTGCTGATCGCCGCCGCGGAGACCGCCGAGGCGGCCCAGGGGCTCGGCGTCGAGGTGCTGCGCGTCGACACCGACGCCGCCACCACCCCCGCCCCGCCGGACCCGGACACCCACGAGGCGCTTCGCCCCCACCACCTGGCCTACCTCCTCTACACCTCGGGCTCCACCGGCACCCCCAAGGGCGTCGCCGTCGACCACCGCGCCCTGGCCAACCTCTGCCAGGCCGTCCGCCCGGCCTTTCCGGTCGGCCCGGACGACCGCGTGCTGCAGTACGTCAACTTCGGGTTCGACGTGGCCGTCTCCGACCTCTTCTTCTCCTGGACGGCCGGTGCCGAACTGCACATCGCCGGGCCCGACGAGCGGCTGGGGGAGGGCCTGCTGGCCCGGCTGCGGGACTCCCGTATCACCTACGCCTTCCTGCCGCCGTCCGCGGCCATGTCCGTACCGGGGCCCGGTGACCGCCTGCCCGAGCTGCGCACCCTCGCCGTCGGGGGCGAGGCCTGTCCCGCGGAGCTCGTGGAGCGGTGGGCGGCCCCGGGCCGCCGCATCGTGGACGCGTACGGGCCGAGCGAGGCCACGGTGTACGCGACCACCGCGGACCTCGCACCGGGCGAACCGGTGGTCATCGGACGGCCCGTGCCCGGTGCCCGCGTCCATGTGCTCGACGCCCGGCTGCGGCCGGTGCCGGTCGGCGCGGTCGGCGAGATCTACGTCTCCGGTGCCTCACTCGGCCGCGGCTACGCCGGCCGCCCCGCGCTGACGGCCCAGCGGTTCGTTCCCGACCCCTGCGGGCCGCCGGGCTCCCGGATGTACCGCACGGGAGACCTCGGCCGCCGTGACGCCGGCGGCATGCTGCACTATCTCGGCCGGGTCGACACCCAGGTCAAGGTGCGCGGCTTCCGCGTCGAACTCGGCGAGATCGAGAGCGTGTTGGCGAGCCACGCCGAGGTCGCCGTGGCCGCGGCGGCGGTGCGCGGGGACCCCGCCGACCGGCACCTGGTCGCGTACGTGGTCGGCCGTGACGGCAGCCGGCCGAGCAGCGGTGCGCTGCGCACCCATCTCGCCGAGCAGCTGCCCGGCTACATGGTGCCGGACCGCTTCGTCCTCCTGGACTCCCTGCCGTTGAACCGTTCCGGCAAGATCGACCGCGCACGGCTGCCGGACCCGCCGGCCCAACTCCCCGACGAGGGACGGCCCTACGCCGCGCCCGAGACCGCCACCGAACGCAAGGTCGCCGAGGTGTGGGCGCGGGTGCTCGGCCACGACCGGATCGGAGCCCACGACAACTTCTTCGACAGGGGCGGCAATTCGGTGCGCCTGCTCGCCGTCCTGGCCGCGCTGCGGGCGATGGAGGAGGGCCGCGGGGAAGGCCCCGAGCTGGGCATCGTCGACCTGTTCCGCCTCCCGACCGTGGCCGCCCTGGCCGCTCACCTCGACCGCCGCGCCGAAGCCGCGGCCAGGCCCGACGCGGACGGGCCCGATGCTGCCGGACCCGACGCGGCCGGGCCCCGCGCCGACCTCGTCCCCGCACAGCGCAGAGGCCAGGACCGGCGCGCCCGCCTGATGGCCGTCAGACGTTCCCGAACCGGAGAGACGCATGATGACTGACGCTCACCCCCCAGCCCCCGGCGCCGTCGCCGTCATCGGCATGAGCGGCCGCTTCCCCGGCGCGCCGAGTCTCGCCGCGTACTGGGACAACCTCCGTACGGGCGCCTGCTCCCTCACCGACTTCAGCGAGGCGGAGCTCGTGGCCGCCGGTGTCGACGCGTCGCAGGTGCGGCGCCCCGAGTACGTGCGGACCAAGGGCTGGCTCGCCGACGCCGACCGCTTCGACCACGCCCACTTCGGCTTCAACAAGGCCGAGGCGGCCGCCCTCGACCCGCAAGCCCGGCTGCTGCTCGAAACCGCCTGGTCGACGCTGGAGGACGGGGGCCACGACCCGCGCAACCCGCCCCTGCGCACCGGCGTCTACGTCGGCGGCGGCGTCACGGAGCACATGCTCGCCGCCCACACCGATCCGGCGCTCGGCGCCGCCCTCGGCGGGCTGCAGATCCGCATCCTGACCGACCGGGAGTTCCTCGCCCCGTGGATCTCCTACCGGCTCGGCCTCCAGGGCCCCGGCGTCGGCGTCCAGACCGCCTGCTCCACCTCCCTGTCCGCCGTCCATCTCGCCACACAGGCGCTGCTGCTCGGCGAGTGCGACGCCGCGCTGGCCGGGGGAGCGTCCGTGGACGCGGTGGCGCCGCGCGGCTATCTCCACCAGCCGGGCGGCATCTACTCGCCCGACGGGCGCTGCCGCCCCTTCGACGAGCGTGCCGCGGGCACGGTGCCCGGCAACGGGGTGGGCCTGGTGCTGCTGCGCCGCCTCGACGACGCGCTGGCCGACGGCGACCCGATCCGCGCGGTGATCCGCGGTACGGCCATGACGAACGACGGCGCCCGCAAGGTGGGGTTCACGGCTCCCGGAGTCGAGGGCCAGACCGCGGCGATCGTCGAGGCGTGGGCGGCGGCCGGGCTCGACCCGGCGCAGGCGCAGTACCTCGAAGCCCACGGCACCGGCACCGAACTCGGCGACCAGGTGGAGATCTCCGCGGCCGCGGCCGCCTTCGCCGACGCGGCACCGAACCGGATCGTGCTCGGCTCGGTCAAGGCCAACATCGGCCACCTTGACGCGGCCGCGGGCGTCGCCGCCCTGGTGAAGACGGCGCTGATGCTGCAGCACCGCACGCTCGTGCCCAGCCACGGCGTCACGCGCCCGAACCCCAAACTGGGGCTGGAGAGCGGGCCGTTCCGCCTGGTGCGGGAGGCGGAGGAGTGGACCACCCCGGACGGCACACCGCGCCGTGCGGGCGTGACCTGTGTCGGCATCGGGGGCACGAACGTCCACCTCGTGCTCGAAGAGGCCCCGCGGCCCCTCCCGGGAAGCGCCCGCCGTACGCCCGTACGCACGCACACCTTCGACTCGCAGCCCTTCGGAGCCCTCTCCCTACGCCCGGACGAGGGCACCGAGGCAGACACCCGGGCCGAGGACACGGCGGCGGAGGACCTCAAGGCGTGGCTGGCCGGGCTGTTCACCGACGCGCTCGGACTCGACGGCCCGGACGACCTCGCCCGCACCTACTTCGCCTGCGGTGGTGACTCGCTCACCGCCGTCCACCTCGTCGGCCAGATCAGCGACGGCCGCGGCCTCAACGTGCCGCTCACGCTCTTCCTGGACGACGTGCCGTTGCGTGAACTCATCGACAGGATCGCCGAGGACAGCACCGCCGACCCCCTCGACTCCTTCCTCGACGAGATCGAGGCCGAGCGGTGAGCGCGGCCGTGGACGTCGACCTGCTCGACCCCGGGCTGCACGCTCGGGGCGAACTCGACGCCTACTGGCGGCGGATGCGGCGGGACGACCCCGTGAGCCGGCATCCGGTCGGCGGCGGCGCCCGGGCGTTCTGGGCGGTGGCCCGGCACGCCGACGCGCAAGCCGTCGTGCGGGACACCCGGCGCTTCACCTCGGCGGGCGGCAACATGCTCGGCACGCTGCTCGGCGGGGGCGATCCCGCCGCGGGCCGGATGGTCGTCGTCACGGACGGGCCGTTCCACACCGCTCTGCGCCGCCTGCTCGCCCGCGGGTTCGGCCCGCGCGCCCTCGGCCCGGTCGCCCGCACCGTCGAGCGGGCGACGCGCGCCCTCCTCGGGGCCTTCGTCGAGCGCGGCGGCGGGGACTTCGTGGCCGAGGTCGCCGCCCGGATCCCACTGCGGGCGATCTGCGAACTGCTCGGCGTGCCCACCGCCGACCAGGAACGCGTGCTGCGGCTCACCAACGCGGCGATGCTCACCGAGCAGAGCAGCGACGCGGCGGCCGAGCCGGCGATCGAGCAGCGCATCGCACGGAACGAGATCCTTCTCTACTACACGCGGCTGGCGGCCGAGCGACGGCAGGCGCCGGGCAGCGACATCATCAGCCTGCTCGTCGAACCCGGCCCCGAGGGACGCTCGTTGACCGACGAGGAGGTGCTTCTCAACTGCTACAACCTCATCATCGGCGGGGACGAGACCGCCCGACTGGCGATGGCCGAGGGGATCCGTGCCCTGACGGAGCACCCGGATCAGTGGCAACGACTCCGCGACGAACCCGAGTTGACGGTGTCGGGCACGGAGGAGATCCTGCGCTGGTCGACACCGGTGGTGCACATCGGCCGCAGGGCCACCCACGACACGGAGCTCGCGGGCCGGACCATCGCGGCCGGAGACGTCGTGACCGTCTGGAACACCTCCGCCAACCGCGACGAGGCGGCCTTCGCCGACCCCGGCATCTTCGACCTCGCCCGGCAGCCGAACCAGCATCTGACCTTCGGGTACGGCCCCCACTTCTGCGTGGGAGCGGAACTGGCCCGCATCGAGATCCGGGCGCTGCTGACCGAGCTGCGCCGGACCGTCTCGGCCGTCGAGGTCGTCGGTCCCGTGCCCGCACTCGTCTCGAACTTCCTGCGCGGCCCGGCCGCCCTGCCCGTGGCACTGACCCCCAAGAAACAGCCCCAGGAGTCCTCTTGAGCACGTGGATACGGCGCTTTCACGCGGCGCCCGAAGCCGAGGTCCAGCTGGTCTGCTTTCCGCACGCCGGCGGCACTGCCAGCACCTACCACCCGCTGTCCGCACTGCTCGGCGGGGCGGTGGAGACGCTCGCGGTGCAGTATCCGGGGCGGCACGACCGCCATGGCGACGCCTGGGCCCGTGAGGTCGCCCGCGCCGTCGACGCCGTGGTGTCGGATCTGCGGGCCCAGGCGTCGCCGCACCGGCGGCTCGCGCTGTTCGGACACAGCATGGGGTCGGTCCTCGCGTTCGAGACCGCCCGGCGTCTGGAACGCGACGGGCGCACGCTCGCCGGCGTCTTCGTCTCGGGCCGGCACGCGCCCGCCGTGCCCTGGCCGCCCCCGGGCGCTCCGGCGCCGCACGAACTGGACGACCGGGACCTGGTGCGCGAAGTGCGGATGCTGTCGGGAACGCCCGAAGAGGTGCTGAACGAGCCGGAGTTGCTGCGGCTGGCCCTGCCCGTCCTGCGGGCCGACTACCGCATGCTGGCGGCCTACGCCTACGAGGAGGGGCCGAAGCTGGAGTGCCCGATCGTGGCGCTCACCGGTGACAGCGATCCCCGGGTCGGGGTCTCCAGGATGCGCGAATGGGAGCGCGAGACGAACGGGCGTTTCGAGTTGCATGTGTTTCCCGGCGGCCACTTCTATCTTCACGATCAGCTGCCACAGGTCGTGAAGGCCGTCACCGACGCTCTCATTCCCTCCGGCGTGGGCCGATGAGAGTGCCAGTACCCCGGACCAAAGTGCGTGACCTCGGTCCGGGGTATTACCGCCCCTCACTCACGGAACGGTCAGGGCTTGGTCCCCATGTGGAAACCGTGCTCGTAGTCGAGTCCGGAGATGGTTTTCACGTCCCCGAAACCGACCTCGGTCAGCCAGCCCTCGAAATCCTCGGCAGGGTACGCCATTCCGGTGCCGCTGGCGAGGATGTTGAAGTACAGGCCGAGCCGTGCGCCGTAAATTCCGGTGGTCTCGTCATCCGTGACGTTGTAGTCGTAGATGAAGATGCGGCCGCCGGACGGAAGCACGTCGTACGCCTTCTTGAGAAGGGTGACGATCTGCTCCCCCGAGAAGATGCCGAGGACGTGGCTGAAAAGCACCGCGTCGGCGCCCTCGGGGAAGGGGGTGTCGAAGAAGTCGCCCGTGACGAGGTCGATGCGGTCGAGGAACTTCTGCGCTTCCTTGCC
Organism: Streptomyces sp. NPDC046805; assembly: GCF_040645355.1. Classification (NCBI taxonomy): domain Bacteria; kingdom Bacillati; phylum Actinomycetota; class Actinomycetes; order Kitasatosporales; family Streptomycetaceae; genus Streptomyces; species Streptomyces sp. NPDC046805. Next base: position 46,415 of record NZ_JBEYYC010000012.1, read on the forward strand.
GTGGGCGAGCTGGGACACGCTCGGCTGGTCGAAGACCGTCGAACGCATCCCGGGGTTTCGCTGGAGGAGCCGGGCCGTCGTCGTGCTGTCGCCGCCGCCGATGTCCAGCAGGTGGCTCACGGAGCCGAACTCCTCGCGCTCCACGAGGTCGTTGATCGAGGCCAGCGTGAAGGCGGCCATCGCCTTGTGGAACACCGCTTCCAGCTCGGGGTTGCGGGTGAGCCGCTTGTAGAGCGTGGGCTCGTCGCCGGGGTAGCTGTCCAGGGCGGTGTTCGTGCCGGCCTTGAGCGCCTTGGTCATCTGGCCGAAGGCGGGGTAGTAGATCTCCTTCCACCCGATGAGCGTGTGGGCCCAGCTGTCGGGCTCGTCGGAGGCCAACAGGTCCTGGGCGACGCCTGAGTTGCGGTACTTGCCGTCGCTCCGCTCCATCAGGCCGGCCGCGCAGACCCCCTGGAGCAGGACACGGAGCTGGTGTGCCGGCACACCGGTGAACTCGCGTATGGCCTCGAAATCGGAATCCGGATTCTCCGAGAGGAAGATGAACAGACGCAACTCCGCCGCGGTGGCGGCGGCATTGAACAGCGCCGGCGCATTCATCAGGAAGTCGAACTGCTGGTACTCGGGGCCACTCTTTTGCTGGCTGGGCATTGCCTTTTGAGCCTCCGCGTCCGGGAAACGTGATTGTTTCCGTATCGTTCGGTGCGTATTGGGCTGTCGAGTAATGCAGCTGCTACGAGGAGCGAGTATTGGAGGGCTGCTTGTTCGGCGTCAATAGGGCTCCGATGTGACGCAGGTAACATCGCGGCTCTCGGAGATATGCATTGCGTGAGACTGAACGCCTGTGCCAGCATAGCGAAAGCTCGTTTGCATCCTGTTGTCCGACTTCACCTTTTTGGTTGGTGCGCATATGCAGGGAACGGCGATGTTGCTGAACAGCTTTGATGAATGGTCCCCACTCAGGGAAGTAATTGTCGGTACGGCCGAGAATTACGTTTCACACGAGCGTGAGCTTTCTTTCGAGCTCTTTTTTCACGACAATATCGCCGGGGACAACGATGCCGCCCGGCTGGAGTGGTACTACCCGCGGCTGCGGTCTCGCGGGGGAGCGCCGGCCTCCGGGGGCAGCCGGGTTCCGGTGAAGCAGCGGTACGTCGCCGAGCTGAACGAGGATCTCCACGGGCTGGTCGACGCGCTCACCTCGCTCGGGGTGACCGTGCATCGACCCACCGACGTCGATCCGGCCACCGTCGAGGTGCGGACTCCGGCCTGGTCCGCCTCGGTGGTGCCGCCGTTGAACATCCGTGACAATACTTTGATCGCCGGGAACGAGATCATCGAAACCTCGCCGATGATCCGTTCCAGGTTCTTCGAGACCCAGCTGCTCAAGCCGGTGTTCCAGGAGTACTTCCGGCGCGGCGCCCGCTGGTCGACCATGCCCCGGCCGCTCATGACCGACGCCTCCTTCGACCTGTCGTACGCCCGCGCCAGCACGGCCGGCGGCCCGATGGAGCCGATCGAGGACCCTCGGGCCTCGTGCTACGACGTCGGGCACGAGATGCTCTTCGACGCGGCGCAGTGCCTCCGCCTGGGCCGTGACATCGTGGCCAACATCGCCACGCGCAACCACGCCCTGGGCGTGGACTGGCTGGAGCGGCACCTGGAGGGCCGGTTCCGCATCCACCGCGTCCACCGGCTCAGCGACAGCCACATCGACAGCATGGTGCTGGCCCTGCGCCCGGGAACGCTGCTGTGCCGCTCCGAGGCCGTGGTCGACCTGCTGCCCGAGCGGCTGCGGAAGTGGGACGTCATCGTTCCCCCGGCGCCCGAGGCGCAGGGATTCCCGCGGTACGAGGACGACGACCTCATCCTCACCAGCCCGTACATCGACCTCAACGTCCTGTCGGTGAGCCCCGAGGTCGTCCTGGTCAACGAGGCCTGCCCGGAGTTGATGCGCACGCTGGAGCGCCACGGCTTCACGGTCGTGCCGGTCCGCCACCGTCACCGCCGGCTGTTCGGCGGCGGTTTCCACTGCTTCACCCTGGACACCGTGCGCGAGGGCGGCCCCGAGGACTACCTCGGCTGAGCCCCCCTGCAGCCCACCTCTCGACGAAGGAGGTCTCCCTTGCCCGTGGAATCGGTGTCCGCGCACCCGACCGAGCGCGCCCGCCCCTTCGATCCGCCCCGGCCGCTGATGGAGTGGCAGGACCGCGAGCCGCTGCGGCGGATGAGCTACCCGGACGGCCATGTCGGCTGGGTCGTCACCAGCCACGAGCTCGCCCGCCAGATGCTCACCGACCCCCGGTTCAGCGCTCGTTCGGAGTTCAAGCGCGCCCCGGTGCACCGCCCCGGCACCGACCCGTTCTTCGGCGTTCCCGCGGCCCCGGGCTGGTTGGTCGACATGGACCCGCCCCAACACACCCGCCTGCGGCAGCAGTTGGCCGGCCAGTTCACGGTGCGCCGGATGAAGGAGCTGCGGCCCCTGATCGGCCGGATCGTCGACGAGCTCCTGTCGGGCATGGCCGAGGCCGGCCCCGGGGCGGACCTCGTCGAGGCCTTCGCGCTGCCCCTCGCGTCCCAGGTGATCTGCGAGCTGCTCGGGGTCCGCCACCGCGACCGTGTGGAGTTCCAGCGCAACAGCAGGATCATCTTCAACCTCCGCTCCAGCGCGGCCGACACGTCCGCCGCCATGGACCGGCTGTACGCGACGATCCGCGAGACCGCCGCCGACACCGCACCGGAGGCGCCCGGCCTGCTCCGCGCGCTCACCGAGGAGGGCACCCTCGACGCCGAGGAGATCGCCGGGATCGGCGTGCTCCTGCTGACCGCGGGACACGACTCGACCACCGGATCGCTGGCGCTGAGCGTCTTCGCCCTGCTGTCCCACCCCGACCAGCTGGCCCGGCTCCTGGCGCAGCCGTCGCTCGTGGACAACGCGGTGGAGGAACTGCTGCGCTACCTGACGGTCTTCCACTACGGCGTCCCGCGGACGCCCCTGGAGGACCTGGAGTTCGCGGGCCGGCACCTCAAGGCGGGGGACTCGATCACCGTGTCGCTGTCCGCCGCCAACCGGGACCCGTGCTGGTTCGAGGACGAGCCCGACCGGCTGGACCTCGGGCGGCGCACCACCGGACACGTGGCCTTCGGCTACGGCATGCACCAGTGCCTCGGGCAGAACCTCGTCCGCATGGAGATGCGCGCCGCGCTGCCCGCGCTCTTCCGGTACTTCCCCTCGCTCGCCCTGGCCGTCCCGGCCGAGGACATTCCGCTCTCCACCGACATGAGTGTGTACGGAGTGCACCGTCTGCCGGTCACCTGGTGACGCCGAACCCAACGGAGGAATGACGTGCGTGTGTCCGTGGACCCGCAGATGTGCATAGGGGCCGGCCAGTGCGCCATGGCCCTGCCCGAGGTGTTCGACCAGGACGACACGGACGGCCTCGTCGTCCTGCTCGACGCGGCACCGCTCGATGAACTGCACGACGCCGTGCAGGAGGCCGTCAGCCGCTGTCCCGTGCAGGCGATCGCCACCTCCGACTCCTGACCCCCACCGACCGGAAAGCAGGCCCCGCCTCCATGCGACTGAACAGCTTCGACGACTTCACCCCGCTGAAGGAGATCATCGTCGGCTCCGCGCGCGGATACGCCGACCGCATCCTCGACCTGTCCTTCGACATGTTCATCAGCGACAACCTGTCGGGCACCAAGGGCTACTTCCCCAGCCTGTCGACCTGGCGCGAGAGCGAGGCCCGCACCCGGCGCAACGAGCCCGACCGCCTCGCCCTCAAGGAGCGCCTCCTCAAGGAGCTCATCGAGGACGTGGAAGGGGTGGCCGACCAGTTGGAGGCCCTCTCGGTGAAGGTACACCGGCCGCTGGAGCCGGCCGCCGACCTCACCCAGGTCACCACGCCGGCCTGGGACGCCGCGGTCGTACCGCCCCTCAACGTCCGCGACAACACGCTGATCATGGGCGACGAGATCATCGAGACGCCGCCGACGCTGCGGGACCGGTACTTCGAGAACCAGTTCCTCAAGCCGGTCTTCATGGAGTACTTCGCGCAGGGCGCACGCTGGACGTCCATGCCGCGCCCGATCATGACGGACGCCTCCTTCGACCCGGAGAACGAGAACGCCGCTCCCAACATCGAGGTGCCGGAGAACCCGCAGCCGTCGCCGTACGACGCGGGCGTGGAGGCGATGATCGACGCCGCGAACTGCCTGCGGCTGGGCCGGGACCTGGTCGTCAACATCTCCAACGCCAACCACGTGTTGGCCTGCGAATGGCTGGAGCGCCACCTCGAAGGGCGCTTCCGCGTCCACCGCATGCACAAACTGACGCAGAGTCATATCGACAGCGTGGTCGTCGCGTTGCGTCCCGGCACGCTGCTGCTGCGCTCTCCGGACGTGCTGGACTTCCTGCCGGAGAAGCTGCGGACGTGGGACACCGTCGTGCCGCCCGCGCCGACGATCGGCGACTACCCGCAGTACGAGAACGGCGACCCGATCCCGCCGAGCCCGTACATCGACCTCAACGTCCTGTCCATCGACGAGAACACGGTCATGGTCAACGACGCCTGCAAGACCCTCATCCGGACCCTGGAGGACCACGGCTTCACGGTCGTGCCGGTCCGCCACCGCCACCGCCGGCTGTTCGGCGGCGGCTTCCACTGCTTCACCCTCGACACCGTCCGGACGGGCGGCGCCGAAGCGTACATCTGACCGCGCACTTCTGACGGCGCACTTCTGACCGCGTACATCTGACGCCGCGTCCGGATCACGTCCCGGCACGCTCGCCCCGTGTCACAGGAAGGCTGACGCATGCGCATAACCTCTGGCGGCCCGGCCCCGGAGGACGACCCCGGACCGGATCTGTCCGATCCGGAGTTCTTCGGCACCGGAGACCCGCACCCGGTGTGGACGCGGCTGCGCGCGCACGACCCCGTCCACCGGCAGTGCCCGGTCGGCGGCAAGCCGGAGTTCTGGGCCGTCACCCGGTACGCCGAGGTGTCCCGAGTGCTGGCCCGGCACGGCGAGTTCACGGCCGCGCGGGGCAACATCCTGACGACACTGGGGCAGAGCGACATCGCCGGCGGAAAGATGCTCGCGGTCACCGACCCGCCGTTGCAGAAGCGGCTCAAGGAACCGCTGGTACCGCATCTGGCCCGGCAGGCGGTCCGCGAGTTCGAGCCCGCGCTCAGGGAGCTGTCCCGGCGGCTGCTCTCCGCCGGTGCACGGCAGGACACCTGGGACTTCGCGGCCCAGGCGGCGTTCTACCCCATCGCCATCGGGGGGCTCCTACTGGGCATCCCGGAGGACTCCTGGAACCGGCTGAAGCACTTCACCTACGCGGCCGTCGCGGAGTCCGACCCGGACTACGCCGGCCAGGGCGCCTCTCGGTCCGCCGTGCTGAACCGGGCCCACTCGGAGATCTTCCTCCACTTCCACTCGGAGGTCACCCGGCCCGGGCGCGCCGACGCCGACGACCTCATCGGCGTACTCCTGCGCGCCGCACCCGACGGGGAGCCGCTGAGCCGCGAGGAGGTCATCCTCAACGCCTACAGCCTTCTCATCGGCGCGACCGTCACCACGTCCCACGCGGCCAGCGGGGGTCTGCTGGCCCTGCTGGAGAACCCGGGCGAATACGCCCGCTGGCTGGAGACCGGCGACACGACCGCCCTGGTGGAGGAGATCCTGCGCTGGACCTCACCGGCCAACCACGCCCTGCGCCACACGACTTCGCAGGTGCGGCTGGACGACACCGACGTCGGTGCCGGGGAGCCTGTCACCGCGTGGCTGGGCTCGGCCAACCGGGACGAGCGCGTGTTTCCCGACCCGTTCAGGTTCTCCGTCGACCGGTACCCCAACCGTCACATCGCGTTCGGAGTGGGCGCCCACCGCTGCATCGGGGCGCACATGGCCCGGCTCGCCCTGACCGTTCTGTTCGAGGAGATCGCGCGGAACTTCGAGCAGTTCGAGCTCGCCGGAGAGCCGCGCCACCTCCATTCCACGTTCATCGCGGGAATCAAGAACCTCCCCGTCAGGACCGTACTGCGGCCCGAAGGGGCGGGACTTCGAGACCTGCGGCCACTCGGCGAGACAACTGAGGAAGCACTGTGACAGCCCCGGCACACCCGACATCCTCCACGCACGATCCTGGCCCCGCTCGCTGGTCGCACCCTTCCCACCACGTCGTCCGATGCCTGCGCATCGAGGGCGAGTTCGACGCGGAGGCGGCCCGCGCCGCGCTGGTCGCGCTGACCGGCCGCCACGCGGCGCTGCGTGCCGTGTGCCCCGAGGCCGACGGCGTGCGGACGACACGGCCCGCGTCGCCCGAGGCGGAGGCGTTCGACTACGCCGAGCTGCGGGTGTTGCCGGCGGAAGCCGTCGCGCTGGCGGCGCGGGAAGCCGTCACGCCGTTCGACCTCGCGCGAGGGCCCCTGCTGCGGCTGCGCGCCCTGCGCGTCGGCGACCGGGAGTGCCTCCTGGTGGCCGTCGCGCACCGGCTGGCACTCGACCCCGTCGGACTGGACACCTTCCTCGTCGAGCACGCACGCGCCTGTACCGCGGCACACCCGGACGAGTCCGCCGCGGTAGCGAAGGCCGAAGCCGGACCGCCCGGGCCGGAGCCTCGATGGCCCGCCGCCGAGGAGGCCGAGGCCGATCGTGTCTTCTGGCTGAAGCAGTTGGCGGAACTCCCCGTGCTCGACCTGCCGAGCGACCGGCCGCGCCTGCCCCGTTCCGCCCGCGACGGCGGCGTGGAGCGCTTCGTCCTGCCGGCCGGCCTGGCGCAGAGGCTGGGCGAGCTGTCCGGGACGCCCGACGCCCACAGCGCCCTGTACGCGGGCGCCGCCGTGCTGCTCTCCCGCCACACCGCCGAGCGGGAGGTGCCACTCCAGGTGCCGGTGCACACGTCCGCGTCCGACGCCGGCGCCCTGTCGGACCGGCCCGAGACCGACGTCGTACTGAGCCTCCGGCCGGCCGGCGAGGCGACGTTCAGGGAACTGGTCGCCCAGGCCGACGACGAACTCGCCGAGGCCCGCGCGCACGCGGCGGCGCTGACCCCGGGCGCGCTCGCCGACGTGACCGGCGCCTGCGGCGATCCCGAACGCCAGCGGATACCCGTCAAGTTCGCCGTACGACGAAGGGACACGAGGCTGCCGGAGTACCCCGGTTCCTCGTGCACCCCGGTCGATCTGCACCCCGGCACCGCGGCCCGGGACCTCTCCTTCGCGCTCGACCTGCGCGGAGACGAACTGCACGGAACGCTCGAGTACGACACCGGCCTCTTCGAGCCGATCACCGCGCGGCGGCTGGTGCGGCGGCTGGAGTACCTGCTCACAGCCGCCGCGGAGCGCCCGGACACACCGGTCGCCGCGCTCCCGGTGCTGCCGCCCGAGGAGCGCGACCTCGTGGTGTCGGCCTGGAACCGGACCGAGAGCGACTATCCGCGCGACCGCACCACCGCGTCGTTCTTCGAGGAGCAGGTCCGCCGCGACCCCGACGCGACCGCCGTGGAGCACGAAGACGTCAAGCTGACCTACGGCGAGCTGAACGCACGGGCGAACCGCCTCGCCCATCACTTGATCGCGCTCGGCGTCGTCCCCGACCAGCGCGTCGGCCTCTGCCTGCCCCGGTCGGTCGACATGGTCGTCTGCCTGCTCGCCGTCCTCAAGGCAGGCGGCGCCTATCTCCCCCTCGACCCCGAGCACCCCCCGCGGCGGCTCGTCTATGTGGTCGAGGACGCCGGGGCCCGCGTGGTGCTCACGGACACCGCGCACGCGGCCGCGTTCGCCGAGACCTCCGCCCATGTGCTCCGCCTGGACGAGGAGCCGGAACCCGCGGCCGCCGCAGGGCAGGAGACCGACCCCGAGGTTCCCGCCACGGCGGAACACCTTGCCTACGTGATCTACACCTCGGGCTCCACCGGCGCCCCCAAGGGTGTCGCCGTCAGCCATCGTGCGCTCGGCCGCCTGGTCAAAGGCACCGACTATGCGGAGCTCGGCCCAGGAGAAGCGCATCTGCAGTTCTCGCCACTCTCCTTCGACGCGTCGCTCGTGGAGCTGTGGGGACCGCTGCTGAACGGTGGCACGGTCGTCCTGCCACCCTCGGGACTGCCGTTCCCCGACCAGCTCAAGGCCGCCCTGCAACGGCACCGCATCACGACCCTGCTGCTCGTCTCGCCCCAACTCCACGTGGCGGCGGAGCAGTTCCCCGAGGAGCTGGCGCGCGTACGGCAGCTGCTCGTGGGCGGCGACGTGCTCTCGCCCGCCAGTGCCGCGGGCCTCCTGCCGCATCTCGGCGACACCCGGTTCCTGCACGTCTACGGCCCCACGGAGTGCACGCTCTTCGCCACGTGGAAGCCCATCGACGCGGTCGACACCAGCCGCCCCACCATCCCGATCGGCCGCCCGATCGCCAACACCCGGGCGTACGTCCTGGACGAGGACCTGACCCCGCTGCCCATCGGCGTGCCGGGGCACCTGTGGCTGGGCGGCGACGGTCTGGCACGCGAGTATCTGGGCCGGCCCGACCTGACCCGCGAGCGCTTCCTGCCCGACCCGTTCGGGCCGCCGGGCAGCCGGATCTACCGCACCGGCGATCTGGCCCGCTGGCTGCCCGACGGCGACCTGGAGTTCCTCGGGCGCAGCGACGACCAGGTCAAGATCCGCGGATACCGCATCGAACTCGGCGAGTTGGACGTGGCCCTGGCCGCGCACCCGGACATCCGGGCGGTGGCCACCGTGGTCCGCGACGACGCCCCCGGCGGACAGGCCCTGGCCGCCTACCTGGTGGGCGACGACCGCCCCGGCGACGCGGAGTTGCGTGAGCACCTGGGGTCGCGCGTGCCGTCGTACATGATCCCGGCGGCCTTCGTCTGGCTCGACGAGATACCGCTGACCGCCAACGGCAAGGTCGACCGGAAGGCCCTGCCGGCACCGGAGTTCGGCGGTGGGGGAGGCGCGCGGAACACATCGCCGCGCAACGCGCTGGAGGAGCAGGTCCTGGACGCCGTGGCCCGGACGCTGGGGCTCCAATCGGTCGGCGCGGACGACGACTTCTTCGAGTCGGGCGGCAACTCCCTGTTGCTGGTCGACCTGTTCGCCCGCCTCGAGGAGCTGTTCCCGGACGGCGGGCTGAGCCTTGTCGACCTCCTGGAGAACCGCACCGGCGCCGAGATCGCCACCCTGCTGGAGCGACCGCGAGGCACCGCGTGATGCCCGCTGCCACGCCCTGGCTCCTCGGCGGCCTCGAGGCGGACACCAGCCAGGTACGACTGTTCTGCTTCGCGCACGCCGGAAGCGGCGCGAGCGCGTTCCGCCCCTGGCAGTCCCGGCTGCCGGCGTCGGTCGCGCTGTGCCCCGTGCAGCTGCCCGGGCGGGAGAACCGCATCGGCGATCCGATGCCGGACACGCTTCAGGAGCTGGCCGAACAGACGGTCCAGGCGCTGCTGCCGCTGCTTCGTCCGCCGTACCTCCTGTTCGGGCACAGCTTCGGCGGCCTCCTCGCCTACGCGGTGGCCAGGCGCCTGCACGAGCGGGGGCACTCCCTGCCGCAGGCCCTGCTGATCTCGGGCGCGCGGCCACCGGACCTGGCCGACGGGACCGCCGTCCACGCGCTTCCCCACGACGAGCTGCTCGGCCATGTGCGCGCCACGGGCGGGATCGCCGAACCCCTGCTGAAACACGAGGACTTCGTCCGCCGGCTGCTCGCGGTCCTCCGCAACGACCTGCGGATCGCGGCCGAGTACCGGCCGGTCCCCGAGACGCCCCTGCCCTGCGAGGTCCGGGTCTTCGCCGCGGAGGACGACCCCGTCGTGCCCCCGGCCGTCGTGGAGGGCTGGCGCCGTTACGCGGGCGGGGAGTTCAGCGTCCACCGAGGCCCCGGGGACCACTACGCGGTCTACGACGTGTCCGGCGGCCTGTTCGCCGCGATCGCGCGCTGCGGGCCGGCGGTCCCCACGGGCGGTACGTGACAGGACCGGGGAATCCCGCGTCGCGCCGACAACCATGAGGAGACAAACCGGCATGGACACAGCTGTGTCAACACCATCACCCGCACTGCGCCGGCCGTCCGGCGCGGTGGAGCTCCGCCCGCGTGAAGCGCCGGTCTTCCGGGGGGAGTTCACCGCGGACCTCCGCCTGCTGACCGCCCACCTCGAAGCCTGCGCCGAGCTGACCGCGTCCCTTCCCTCGCGTACCGAGCGCTCCCCGGCCGAGCGGAGCGACGCCGATCGCGTCGAGCAGGCCGCGCGGCAGGCGCGGCACGCCTTCCTGAACCTGCACGCCGAGCATCTCTACGCCGAGCTGACCGACGGCCACAGCCGCCACGTACGGCTGGACGAACTCGCCCTGACCGCCGCGGACCGCTGCCCGGGGCTGGTCCCCGACCGCGCGCAGGTGGACGCCGACCGCAAGGTCCCCCAGGCCGCCAAGTCGGGCGGGGAGCTCGACCAGGGCATCTTCTTCGCCCAACTGCTCGGTCGGCGCGACACCGGCGAGCACCTGATGCGCTCGATGCTGGCGCCGACCCCGCGGGCCCTGAGCCTGCTCCCCGAATTCCGGCGGACCGGCCACCTGGATCTCGGCCAGGCGGCCGTCCACCGCGACGGCTGCGTGGCCGAGGTGACCATCTGCAACGAGCCGGTGCTCAACGCCGAGGACGACGCGGTGGTCGAGGCCCTGGAGACGGCCGTCGACCTCGCCCTCCTCGACGACGCGGTGACGGTGGGTGTGCTGCGCGGCAGCGTGCTGACCCACCCCCGGTACCGCGGACGACGCGCCTTCGGTGCCGGCGTCAACCTCACCCACCTCTACACGGGGCAGATCTCGTTCGTCGACTTCATGCTCCGACGCGAGATGGGCTACATCCGCAAACTGATCCACGGTCTGCACAACGGCCGTGCGGACGGCCTCGTTCAGCCCGCGGGCGGCAAGCCCTGGGTGGGAGCCATCGACACGTTCGCCATCGGGGGCGCCACCCAGGTCGCGCTCGTGCTCGACCGGGTCGTCGCGGGATCCGACGCCTACTTCTCGCTTCCTGCCCTGAACGAGGGCATCATCCCCGGGGCGGCCAATCTGCGGCTCGGACGCGTGGTGGGCCGGCGGCTGGCCCAGCGGCTGATCTTCTTCGGCGAACGGATCGCGGCCGACAGCCCCGAGGCCCGCACTCTGTGCGACGAGGTCGTCGTGCCGGACGCGGTCGACGCGGCCGTGGCATCGGCGGCCGACCGCCTCACGGACCCGGCCGTGCCCGGAAACCGCCGCATGCTCCACCTGGCCGAGGAGCCCGACGACGCCTTCCGCACCTACATGAGCCGGTACGCGCTGGAGCAGGCCACCCGGATGCACAGCCCCGACGTGGTGGCCAAGTTGGAGCGCACCTGGGTGAACAGGCGCCCGCCCGCCGCGTCCACGGGCGGGCGGCCCGAGCCCGCCCGGCAAGCGGCCGAACGGGCCTGAACGCCGGCCGCCCCACCGACCCGCACAGAAAGCGAGCCCTCCCGCGATGTCCGTCACCACCGAAGCGTCCGTGAACCGCGCCCGGCCGGCGCCGCACGGCCTGTTGCCGTCGGCCCTCCCGGTGCGGTTCGTCACCGAGGCGGGCACCGCGGCCGACGCACCGTCGGCGTACACCGAACCCTCGGACGAAAGACTGCGCGAGGCGTACCGGCAGATGGTCCTCGCGCGGCGCTTCGACCGGCAGGCGACCACGCTGACCAAGCAGGGGCGGCTCGCCGTCTACCCCTCCAGCCGAGGGCAGGAGGCATGCCAGGTCGCCGGAGTCCTCGCGCTGCGGCCGCAGGACTGGCTGTTCCCCACCTACCGCGACATCGCGGCCGTGGTGGCACGGGGAGTGGACCCCGTGGAGGCGCTGACCCTGATGCGCGGCGACCGGCACTGCGGCTACGACCCTCTGGCGAGCCGGGTGGCGCCGTTGTGCACCCCGCTGGCCACCCAGCTCCCGCACGCCGTCGGCATGGCGGACGCCTTACGACGCAAGGGCGAGGACGCCGTGGCGATGGCCTTCGTGGGTGACGGCGGAACGAGCGAGGGCGACTTCCACGAGGCGCTGAACTTCGCCGCCGTCTACGGCTCGCCGGTCGTCTTCCTCATCCAGAACAACCAGTACGCGATCTCCGTACCGCTCGCCGAGCAGACCGCGGCGGCGGCACTGGCGTACAAGGGCATCGGTTACGGAGTGCCGTCCGAACAGGTCGACGGCAACGACCTGGTGGCCGTGCTGTCGGTGCTGACCGCGGCCGTCGACCACGCCCGCTCCGGGCGCGGCCCCTTCCTCGTGGAGGCCCACACCTACCGCATGGACGGACACACCAACGCCGACGACCCCGGCCGCTACCGGGACGAGGAAGAGGTACGGCGCTGGGCCGCCGCCGACCCGGTCCACCGCCTGGAGGCATGGCTGCGCGGCAAGGGCGCCCTGACGCAGCAGGACGTCGACGCGGCGCACGCCGAGGCCGAGGCCCGCGCCGCGGACCTGCGCGCCCGGATGGGCATCGAGCAGGACCCGGACCCGCGCGAGCTGTTCGACCACGTCTACGCGCAGCCCACGCCCCAACTCCGGGAGCAGCGCGACCTTCTGGAGACCGAACTGAAGAGCGCGGAGGGCTGACATGGGCACGATGACGATGGCGCAGGCTCTCAACACCGCGCTGCGGGACGCCCTGCGGGAGGACGAGCGTGTCCTCGCCTTCGGAGAGGACGTCGGGCGTCTCGGCGGCGTCTTCCGTGTCACCGACGGGCTGCGGGCCGAGTTCGGCGAGCGGCGCTGCTTCGACACGCCGCTCGCCGAGTCGGGCCTGGTGGGGTACGCGGTCGGGCTGGCCATGGGCGGCTTCCGGCCGGTGGTGGAGCTGCAGTTCGACGCGTTCGCCTACCCGGCGTTCGAGCAGATCGCCTCGCACGTCGCGAAGATGCGCAACCGCACCCGGGGCCGGGTGGGGCTGCCGATGGTCATCCGCGTCCCCTACGGCGGCGGCATCGGCGGCGTCGAGCACCACAGCGACTCCAGCGAGGCGTACTACGCCCACACGCCCGGCCTGAAGGTCTTCACGCCGGCCACGGTCGAGGACGCCTACTGGCTGCTGCGCGACGCCGTGCACGACCCGGACCCCGTCGTCCTCCTGGAACCGAAGCGGCTGTACTGGTCCAAGGAATCGGCCGAGTTGGACGTGCGCGGCGCGGCGCTCGCCGGACGCGCGGTGGTCCGGCGCCCCGGGCGGGACGTCACGCTCGTCGCGTACGGCACCGCGGTCGCGGTCGCGCTCGACACGGCGCAGGAGGCGGCGCGGGAGGGCATCGACATCGAGGTGGTGGACCTGCGCACGCTGGTTCCGTTCGACGACGAGACGGTGGCGGCCTCGGTGCGGCGGACGGGGCGCTGTGTGGTCGTACAGGAGGCGCAGGGCTTCGCGAGCGCCGGTGCCGAGATCGCGGCGCGGGTGCAGGAGCGTTGCTTCCACTCGCTGGCGGCCCCGGTGCTGCGGGTCGCCGGATTCGACATCCCCTATCCGCCGCCGCGACTGGAGCACGCCTACCTGCCCGGCGTCGACCGGGTGCTGGACGCGGTCCACCGCCTCCAGTACGACGACGAGCCCGACACCCGCCACCTCGCGCGGGAGGCCTCATGACCGCCCCACCGCAGACCGGCGTCTTCCGGCTGCCCGACCTGGGCGAAGGGCTCACCGAGGCCGAGGTCGTCGCCTGGCGGGTCGCGCCCGGTGACCGCGTCGACACCGATCAGGTGGTCGTCGAGGTCGAGACGGTGAAGGCCGCCGTCGAAGTGCCGGTGCCCTACGCCGGCACCGTGCTGGAACTGCACGCCGACGTGGGCGCGGTGCTGGCAGTGGGCGCTCCGCTGATCTCCGTCGGGCCCACCGCGTCCGACGCGGTCCGCGTGGAGCCGCCGGCGCGGGAACCGTGCCGTACGGAGCGGGAGGAACCGCCGACCGCCGGCGGCAACGTCCTCGTCGGCTACGGAACGGACCGGACCCCCGCCGTACGCCGCCGACGCGGCCGCGAGACGCCGCCCCGTGCGCCGCGGAGCGAAGCCGCGCCGCTGGTGATCTCCCCACTCGTCCGCGCCCTCGCCCGCGAGCACGGCGTGGACCTGACCCGCCTCTCGCCGAGCGGGCCGCACGGAGTCATCCTGCGCCGTGACGTCGAGCAGGCCGTCGCCGCCCTCAACTCATCTGCCGCCAAGGACACTTCACCGCCGACAGCGCCCTCGGCCGAGGAGCGCGTCCCCCTGCGGGGGCTGCGGAGAGCCACGGCCGAGAAGCTGACCCGCAGCGGCGAGATCCCGCACGCCACCACATGGGTCGATGTGGACGCGACCGGCCTGCTCCAGGCCCGGGAGGACCTCCGGGGCGGCCGACTGGCCGCGCCTGTCGGCCTGATGGCGCTCCTGGCCCGCGTCTGTGTCGCCGGGCTGCGCAGGTTCCCGGAGCTCAACTCCACCGTGGACCTTCAGCGGGGCGACATCGTCCGCTACCGCGCCGTCCACCTGGGCTTCGCCGCCCAGACCGAACGCGGCCTGCTCGTCCCCGTCCTCCACGACGCCCACCGGATGACGACGGCCGAACTCGCCGACGGTATCGGCCGGTTGGTCGGGCTGGCGCGCTCCGGGAAGCTGCCGCCGCAAGCGCTGACCGGGGGCACGTTCACGCTCAACAACTACGGCGTGTTCGGTGTCGACGGCGCGAAGCCGCTCGTCAACCACCCCGAGGCCGCCCTCCTCGGCATCGGCCGCATCATCGACAGACCCTGGGTGGTCGACGGCCGGCTCGCTGTCCGAAAAGTGACCCAGCTGTCGCTCACCTTCGACCACCGGGTCTGCGACGGCTCGGTCGCCGGAGGGTTCCTGCGCTATGTCGCCGACCGCGTGGAGCGCCCCTCGCTGCTCCTGGCCGATCTCTGACCCGCCTGCGGCACGACGGCCCACCAGGCCGCTGTCGCCCTCCGGCCTCACACCCAAGAGGCCTTCCGACTAAAGGAGTTGACGATGGCTTCCGCGTTCCCACTGACGCGCACGGCCGATCCGCTGCCCGAGGACGAGCGCGCGGCCTTCATGGAGGCACCCGGATTCGGCCAGTACTTCACCGACCACATGGCCCGCGCGGTCTGGACCCCGGAGGCCGGCTGGCACGACCGCGGCGTGGGCCCCCTAGAACCCTTCTCCCTGCACCCGAGCGCCGCCGTGCTGCACTACGGCCAGGAGATCTTCGAGGGGCTGAAGGCCTACCGGCACGCGGACGGAAGCGTCTGGCTGTTCCGGCCCGAGAGCAACGCGCGCCGCTTCGGACGGTCCGCGGAGCGGTTGGGGCTGCCGCTCCTGCCCGAGGAGGACTTCCTGGCGAGCATCGAGGCACTGGTGCGCGCGGACGAGCCCTGGGTGCCGACGGCCGCGGACGAGAAGAGCCTGTACCTCAGGCCGTTCATGTTCGCCGCCGAGCCGTTCCTCGGGGTGCGTCCGGCGCGACGGGTCCAGTACGCCGTGATCGCCTGCCCGGCGCAGCCGTACTTCGCCTCGGGGGCGGCCGGTGTGACGCTGTGGGTGACCACGTCCTACACGCGCGCGGCGAAGGGCGGCACGGGCGCGGCCAAATGCGGGGGCAACTACGCGGCGACCATGGCCCCGCAGACGGAGGCGGAGCGCCAGGGCTGCGCGCAGGTCCTCTACCTGGACACCGAGGGTGAGCAGGGCTGCATCGCGGAGTCCGGGGCCATGAACCTGTTCCTGGTCACGTCCGGGGGCGAGCTGGTGACACCGGCGCTCGGCACCATCCTGGAAGGCGTCACCCGGGACACGGTCCTCGCGCTGGCGGGCGAGTTCGGCCTGACGCCGGTCGAGCGGGCCGTCACGTTCGAGGAACTGCGCGCCGGCGCGGCCGAGGGAACCGTCACGGAGGTCTTCGCGGCGGGCACGGCGGCCGTGCTCACCCCGGTCACCGGGATCAAGGGCGACGGATATGCGTTCAAGATAGGCACGGGCGAGCCCGGCAAAACGACGCTCGCACTCCGGGAGCGGGTGCTCGACATTCAGTACGGGCGTGTACAGGACCCCTATGGCTGGATGCAGCGGGTCTTGTGAACTACCCATAACCGCGGGAGAAGTTCATACGGCTGATGTGAATTAGATCACGCCTCCTTGATCTTGTTCCGGAGTGGAGGTATCCGCTTGAGTGCTGCGAGCGCTGATGCTGATTGGTGATAACGAACGTCAGTCGGTCAGGGGGGTGCACTTTCCGGCCACAAAGGCCAGTCGGCGTCGCATTTCTCATCGTCCGGAAAGAGCCGACGACCACGTCCCCGGCATCTTGCGCGTCCGGCTCGGTCTCTCCTTCGACATGCGGTTCGGCAACCGGCCTGCCCTTGCGGCAGCCGCATCAGAGAACAGGAAATGACACCGTGTCCAACCCTTTCGAAGACCCCGAAGGCAACTTCCGGGTGCTCGTCAACGACGAGGGCCAGCACTCTCTCTGGCCGGAGTTCGCGACCGTGCCCGAAGGATGGACGGTCGCATTCGGTCTCGCCGATCGAGCGGCCTGTATCGACTACGTGAACACCCACTGGGCCGACATGCGTCCGCGCAGTCTGGTCCGGCAAATGAGCACCCCGGCTGACTAGATCCAGCGGAAATCAGAGGCGCGGGTCGAATTAACTCTCTAAGGAGGAGCGGGTGCGCCCGGTAACGAGAACGGCGCCGCGTCCGGCGGCGGTTCCGATGTCTTTCGCACAAGCGCGTTTCTGGTTTCTCGGACAACTCGACGGGTCGAGCCATACGTACAACCTGCCGTTCGTGTGCCGCCTGCGGGGGAGCCTGGACATCGCGGCTCTGCGGGCCGCGGTGGGAGACGTCGTGGCGCGGCACGAGACGCTGCGGACCGTGCTCCGGGAGGTCGACGGGCAGCCGGTGCAGGTCGCTCTGCCCGCCGGGTCCGTGGTCGTCGACGAGGAGCGCTGCGACGAGGCCGGGTTGTCCGAGGCGCTGGACCGTGCGGTGGAGTACGTCTTCGACCTCGCGGAGGTCGCCCCGCTGCGGGTGCGCGTCGTCTCGGTGGGCGCGGACGACCACGTGCTCGTGATGCTGTTCCACCACGTCGGTTACGACGACTGGTCCGCGCGGCCGCTGACCCGCGATCTGGCCGAGGCGTACGCGGCCCGATCGGTGGGACAGGCGCCGAAGTGGGAGCCGCTGCCGGTGCAGTACGCCGACTACGCGCTGTGGCAGCGCGAGGTGCTGGGCGCGGAGGACGATCCCGAGTCGGTGGGCAGCCGGCAACTGGCCTTCTGGACCAAGTCGCTGGCCGGGCTTCCGGTGGAGCTTGACTACCCGAAGGACCGCCCCCGTCCCGCGGTGGCCTCCGGCCGACGCGACGGCTTCGTGCTCGACCTCGACGCCGAACTGCACGCCGCACTCGCCGAGTTGGCCCGATCGACCGGCACGACCCTGTCGATGGTGGCGCACGCGGCGCTGGCCACGGTCCTGACGCGGCTCGGTGCCGGCACGGACATCCCGATCGGCTCGCAGGTCGCCGGACGCGGCGATCGGGTCCTCGACGATCTCGTGGGCTGCTTCCTCAACACGGTGGTGCTGCGGATCGACACGTCGGGCGGTCCGACGTTCCGTGAGCTGCTGGCGCGGGTGCGGGAGACGAGCCTGGCCGCGTACGCGCACGAGGACGTGCCGTTCGAGCGGGTCGTCGAGGCGGTCAACCCGCCCCGCTCCGCCGGCCGCAACCCGCTCTTCCAGATCCTGCTCCGCGCCGATCACGACACCGCTACGGAACTCCGCCTGGACGGCGTCGAGGTGACGGAGCTCCACCACGGCCCGCAACTGGGCACGTTGGACCTCGCCGTACACCTGCGGGCCACGACCGACGCGCAGGGACGGCCCGGACCGGTGCGTGCCGAAGTGTCCTTCGCCGTCGACCTGTTCGACCCCGCCACGGCCCGCGCACTCGTCGACCGCGTCGTACGGGTACTCCGTGCGGTCGTGGCGGATCCCGGCCGGTCGATCGCCGACATCGGCATACTCGGCGCCGAGGAACGGGTCCGGCTGCTGCGACACGGAACCGGCCCCGAGCCGGACCCCACGGTCTTCGGTGAGCCGTCGCTCCAGGAGGCGTTCCGCCACCAGGCCGCCCGCACGCCGTCCGCCGTCGCCGTGCGCTGCGCCGGACGCAGCCTGACCTTCCGCGAGCTGGACGAGCGGTCCAACCGGCTGGCGAACCGGTTGATCGAGGCGGGCGTGGGACCCGAGAGCCCGGTCGCCACCCTGCTGAGCCGCACCGTGGACCTGGTCGTCGCGCTGCTGGCCATCGTCAAGGCGGGCGGCTTCTACGTCCCGCTGCATCACGCGTCCCCGAAGGACCGGATGGAGTGGGTGCTGGGCGAGTGCGGTGCCGGCGTCGTGCTCACCGACGCGGCCATGACCGCCCGCGGACTGCCCGCCGCCCACCGTGTCATCGCGGTCGACGACCCGGAGCTCGACGCCTGTCCGGCCACCGATCCGATGGTGGCCGGCCACCGGGAACAGCTCGCCTACGTGATGTACACCTCCGGCTCGACGGGCGAGCCGAAGGGCGTCGCCATCACCCACGACGACGTCTTCGAGCTGGTCGGCGACTCCATGTTCACCCCGGGCGACCACGACCGGGTACTGCTGCTCACGCCGTACGAGTTCGACCCGTCGACGTACTCGTTCTGGTTCCCGCTGCTGCACGGCGGGCGAGCCGTCATCGCGCCCGAGGCCGACCTGACGGTGGAACGGCTGGCCCGGGTGATGCAGCAGGAGCGGATCACCGGTGTGGACATCACCGCCGGTCTGTTCCGGGTCATGGCCGAGGAGTACCCGGAGTGCTTCGCCGACGTCCGCGTGGTGCTCACCGGCGGCGACGTCGTCTCCCCGGTCGCGGTCCGCCGGGCGCTCGAACACTGCCCGGGCCTCCTGGTCCGCGTCAACTACGGCCCGACCGAGACCACGCTCTTCGCCACGTCGTGGCCGTGGCGCACCGCCGCCGAGGTGCCCGCGCCCGTGCCCATCGGCATCCCGCTGGACGGCATGTACGCCTATGTCCTGGACGAGCGGCTGGAACTGGTGCCGCCCGGCGTGGTCGGCGACCTCTACCTCGCCGGCACCGGACTGGCCCGGGGCTACTTCCGGCGCGCGGACCTGACCGCCGAGCGCTTCGTCGCCGACCCCCACGGCCCGGCGGGGTCGCGGATGTACCACACCGGTGACCGCGTCCGATGGACCGCCGACGGCCTGCTGGACTTCGTCGGCCGCGCGGACGGGCAGGTCAAGATCCGCGGATTCCGCATCGAACTGCCCGAGATCGAGGCCGTCCTCGGCACCGCACCGGGCGTGCGTCAGGTCGCCGTCGTCGCGCGTGAGGACCAGCCCGGCGACAAGCGACTGGTGGCCTACCTCGTCGCCGACGACGACCTGGACCACGCCGCCGTCGACGAGCATGTCCGGCGAAAGCTGCCGGAGTACATGGTGCCGAGCGCCTTCGTCCTGCTCGAGCGGCTCCCCCTGACGCCGAACAACAAGGTCGACCACCGGGCGCTCCCCGTGCCCGAGATCGCCGGCGGCGGTGAGATCAGCCCGCCCCGGACACCGACCGAGGCCGTCCTGTGCGACCTCTTCACCGAACTGCTCGCGCTCGACCGGGCGGTCGGCATCGACGAGAACCTGTTCGAGCTGGGCGGCCACTCGCTGATGGCGACCCGGCTCGTCTCCCGGATCCGTGCCGCGTTCGGCTGCGAGCTGTCGCTGCGGACCGTGTTCGAGACGCCGACGCCTGCCGGACTCGCGGTGCGCGTCGACCAGGCGCCCGCGGCACGCCCCGCCCTGCTGCCCGCCGAGCGCCCGGAGCGCGTGCCGCTGTCCTCGGCCCAGCTTCGCCTGTGGTTCATCCACCGGCTGGAGTCGACCTCGGCCGCGTACTCGCTGCCGCTCGCCGTCCACCTCACCGGACGGCTGGACGCCGCGGCCCTGGAGGCCGCCCTGCGCGACGTGTTCGCCCGCCACGAGAATCTGCGCACCGTCTTCCCCGAACTCGACGGTCAGCCCTACCAGTTGGTGCTGCCCGTCGAGAAGGCCTTCCCCTCCCTTCCCGTGGAACAGGTCGACGACATCGACTGCGCGCTCCGGACGCACGCGGGCGCCCTCTTCGACCCGACCACCGAAGTGCCCCTGCGCGCCCACCTGCTGCGAGTCGCGCCGACGGAACACGTGCTGCTGCTCACCATGAACCACATCGGCAGCGACGGCTGGTCGATGCGCCCGCTGGCCCGGGACCTGGGGGTGGCGTACGCCGCGCGGCGGGCCGGGCAGGCCCCCGACTGGGAGTCCCTGCCGGTCCAGTACGCCGACTACACCCTCTGGCAACGGACCATGCTGGGAACCCAGGAGGTCCCGACCGCGCTCGCCGCCCGCCAGTTGGACTACTGGCGGCAGACGCTCGACGGCTGCGTGGACGAGCTGGACCTGCCCACGGACAACCCCCGCTCGGCGGTCGCCACCTACCGTGGCGGCCGGCTGCCCCTGGTGATCGACGCGGACACGCACCGGGCGATCGCCGCCCTCGCGCGCGCCACCGACACCACCGTGTTCATGGTGCTGCACGCGGCTCTCGCCACCCTGCTCCACCGGCTCGGCGCCGGCACCGACATCCCCATCGGCACGTCCCTGGCCGGCCGCACCGACGCCGCCCTGGACGATCTGATCGGATTCTTCGTCAACACCCTGGTGCTACGCACCGACCTCGGCGGCGACCCCACGTTCCGCGAACTCCTCGACCGGGTACGGCGGACCGACCTGGCCGCGTACGAGCACCAGGACGTGCCCTTCGAGTACGTCGTCGAGGCGCTGAACCCGAGCCGGTCGCTGGCGCGCAACCCGCTGTTCCAGGTGATGCTGGAAGTCAGCGTCGCGAACGACCGCTACCGCGTCGACCTGCCCGGACTCACCTCGCGGACCGAGGCGCTCGCCACCGAGAGCACCCCGTTCGACCTGCTGTTGACCTTCGACGAGCAGTACGGTGCCGACGGAACCCCGGCCGGCCTCACCGGCGCGGTCGAGTTCTCCGGCGACCTGTTCCACCCGGACACGGCCGGGCTGATCGGCGAGCGGTTCGCCGCCCTGCTGGGGCGTCTCGTCGCCGAGCCCGAGCAGAGCCTGTCCGCGGTCGACCTGTTCGTCGACGGCGAGCGTGAGCGGGTCCTGCGCTCCTGGAACGGCAGCCCCGTGGAGCTCCCGCCGCTGCAACTGCCCGAACTGTACGAACGGCAGGCGGCGCGGACACCGGACGCGCGGGCCGTGAGCGCCCCCGACGGTGAGCTGACGTACGCCGGGCTGAACGAGGAGGCCAACCGGCTCGCGCATCTGCTGCTGGCCCGGGGGATCGGCCCCGGCAGCTCCGTCGCGGTGGCGCTCACGCACAGCGCCCGCCTCATCGTCGCCTTCCTGGCCGTGATCAAGGCCGGGGCCGCGTACCTTCCCATCGACACCACGCACCCCGAGGACCGGATCAGGTTCGTCCTGGAGGACACCCGCCCGACGGTCGTGCTGACGACCGAGGCCGACGCCGGGTCGTACCCGGGAGAGGTGTGGGCGCTGGACGGCACCGGCCTGCGCGCCGAGCTCGACCGCGCGGCCACCCACGATCCGGTCGACGCCGACCGCCCGGCCCCGGTGACCTGGGAGACCCCCAACTACATCGTCTACACCTCGGGTTCGACAGGCCGGCCCAAGGGTGTCGTCCTCCCCTGCCGGGTGCTCATCAACGCCGTCGCTTGGAGCACCACGGTCGTGCCCGCCGAACCCGGCTCCCGGCTCGCCCCGTTCAGCGCGGTCGGTTTCGACATCTCCGAGTACGAGATGCTCGTGGCGCTGCTCACCGGCAAGGCACTCTGGGTCTCGGACGAGAACACCCGCCTCGACCTCGCCCGGTACGCCGCCTGGCTGGACCGGGAGAAGGTCACCGAGCTCAACGCACCCGACCTGGTCATCGCCACCGTCTACGACGAGGCCATCGAGCAGGGCCTGGCGATGGACGCCCTGCGCCATGTGACGCAGGGCGGCGAGGCCCTCCAACTGACGCCCCGGGTCAGGGAGTTCCACGCCACCCGGCCGTGGGTGACCCTGCATAACCACTACGGCCCGTCGGAGACCCATGTCGTCACCGGCCTGGCGCTGCCCGAGCGGGTCGCGGACTGGCCGGCCACGTCCTACCTCGGCGGACCGATCTGGAACACGCAGATCCATGTGCTGGACCCGCAGTTGCGCCCGGTGCCCGTCGGCGTCCCCGGCGAGCTCTACCTGGCCGGCGAGTGCCTGGCGCACGGCTACCACGACCGGCCCGACCTGACCGCGGCCCGCTTCGTCGCCAACCCCTTCGGCGCACCGGGCGCGCGCATGTACCGCAGCGGCGACATCGGCCGGTGGCGTGCCGACGGCAGCCTCGACTACCTCGGACGGGGCGACGACCAGGTCAAGATCCGCGGAATCCGGGTCGAGTTGGGCGAGCTCAACGCGGCGATCGCCGCCCATCCGGCCATCGCGCAGGCCGCGACCGTGCTCCGCGAGGACCGTCCCGGCGACAAGCGGCTCGTCGCCTACGTCATTACGGCACCGGGAGCGACGGCGCCCTCCCCGGCCGAACTGCGCCGGCACGTCGGCATGTCCGTACCCGAGGCCGTCATCCCCTCGGCGTTCGTCCCCCTTGCCTCCCTCCCGCTCAACGCCAACGGCAAACTCGACCGGCACACGCTGCCGGCTCCGGACTACACCGCGGTCACCGCAGAGAGCCGGCAACCGGCCAGTGTGCGCGAGGAGATCCTGTGCGGTCTCTTCGCGGAGGTGCTCGGGGTCGGCGCCGTCGGCGTCGACGACAGCTTCTTCACTCTGGGCGGCCACTCGCTGCTGGTCACCCGGCTCATCTCGCGGATCCGGGCCTCCCTGGGCCTGGAGGTCCCCGTGCGGCTCGTCTTCGAGGCCTCGACCCCGGCGGAGCTGGCCCGCAGGCTCGACAGCGCCGACCGCGCGCTGCCCGCGCTGACCGCGGGTGTGCGACCCGCCCATGTGCCGATGTCGTACGCGCAGCGGCGGCTGTGGTTCCTCAACCAATTGGAGGGGCCGAGCGCCACCTACAACCTGCCGGTGACCTACCGGATCAACGGACCGCTCGACGTGGACGCGCTGCAGGCGGCGCTGAACGATCTCGTGGAGCGCCACGAGAGCCTGCGCACCGTGCTGCGCGAGGTCGACCGGCAGCCGGTTCAGGAGGTGCTGGACGCCGCTCCGGTCGGCATGGAGCGGACCGGGTGCGCCGAGCACGAGCTCGACGAGACGATACGGCGGACCTTCGGGCACGCCTTCGACCTCTCGGGCGAACGGCCGGTCCGGGCCACGCTCATCGCCGTGGACGGCCGCGACGAACATGTACTGATCCTGCTGTTCCACCACGTGGTGGGCGACGGCTGGTCCATGCGACCGCTGGCCCGTGATCTGACCGAGGCGTACGCGGCGCGGTCGGCGGGACAAGCCCCGCAATGGGAGCCGTTGCCGGTGCAGTACGCGGACTACGCGCTGTGGCAGCGCGAGGTGTTGGGGGCGGAGGGCGATCCCGAGTCGGTGGTGAACCGGCAACTGGCCTTCTGGACGGAGAACTTGGCGGGTCTTCCGGCGGAGCTGGACTACCCGAAGGACCGCTCACGCCCCGCGGTCGCCTCCGGCCGGGGCGAGGCGTTCGTGGTCGACCTGGGCGCCGAACTGCACGCGGGGATGACCGAGTTGGCCCGCTCGACCGGCACCACCCTGTCGATGGTGGCGCACGCCGCGCTGGCCACGCTCCTGACCAGGCTCGGCGCCGGCACGGACATCCCGATCGGCACACCCGTCGCCGGACGCGTGGACGAGGCCCTGGACGGCCTCATCGGGTTCTTCTCCAACTCGCTGGTGATGCGGATCGACACGTCGGGAGACCCGACGTTCCGCGAACTGCTGACGCGGGTGCGCGAGACGAGCCTGGCCGCGTACGAGCACCAGCAGGTGCCGTTCGAGCGGGTCGTCGAGGCGCTGAACCCACCGCGCTCCGCGGGCCGCAACCCCCTGTTCCAGATCATGCAGCAGGTCAGCTTCGACGGCGACGCGGTGCCCGAACTGCCCGGCCTCGACGTCGAAGAGCTCTCCGCCCACCTCGACGCCGCACGGTTCGACATCTCGATCATGCTCCAGGCCCACACGGTGGACGGCCGGCCCGGCCCGATGGAGGCCATCGTCCGCTTCGCGGTGGACCTGTTCGACGTGCCGAGCGCCCGGCGGTTCTTCGACCGGCTGATACGGGTGCTGCACTCCGTCGTGGCCGACTCCGCCCGCCCGATCAGCGATGTCCGGATCCAGAGCGACGAGGAGCACGCACGGCTGGTCCGGCAGGGCACCGGTGCCGTACCGGAGACTGACGCGCCGGTGCGGCGCACACTGCCCCAGGCATTCCGGGAGCAGGCCGAGCGCACCCCCTCGGCGGTGGCCGTGCACGCCGCGGGGCGCGACGTGACGTACCGCGAACTGGACGAGCGGGCCAACCGGCTGGCACACCGGCTCATCGCGGCCGGTGCCGGTCCGGGGCAGCCGGTCGCGATGCTGCTGGAGCCGACCGTCGAGGCGGTCGTCGCCGCGCTCGCCATCCTGAAGGCCGGCTCCTCCTGCGTACCGCTGCGCCCGGCCCTGGAACCGGACCACGTGCGGCGGGCACTGAGCCGGTCCGGCGCCCGGGTACTGGTCGCCGACGAGACGACGGCCCCGCGGGCCCCTGAGGCCGTGGACAGCCTGATCCTGACCGATGGCGCCGACCTCACCGGGCTGCCCTCGACCGATCCCGGTATCGCCGTCGATGACGATCAACTCGTCTGCCTCCCCCTGCAGTTGGGCGACGAGTCGACGTACCTCGACGTCACCCATCGCGACGTCGTCAACGTGGTCGGCGACTCACTGTTCACCGAGGCGGAGCCCCGGCGGCTTCTCCTCGTCGCGCCGTACGGCTTCGATCCGGGCGCCCCGGGCCTCTGGTGTCCGTTGCTGCGCGGCGGGACCGTCGTCCTCGCCTGCCCCGAGGACATGGCCGCCGAGCAGCTCGGCTGGCTCGTCGAGGACGAGGAGGCCGACGCCGTCGACCTGCCCACGGGCTTGTTCGCCGCCGTGGCCCAGGACCGACCGGAGGCCCTCGCGGGCGTCGGCGAGGTCCTGGTGCGCGGCCGGACCCCCTCCACCGACGCCGTCCGGCGCGTCCTCGAGAGCTGCCCGGACATCCGGGTGCGGATCTGCTACGAGCCGGGCGGCCGCGCTCCGTTCATGACCTCGTACGCCTGGCATCGTGCGGAGGACGTACCGGACGGAGCGCCGATCGGGCGGCCGCGGGACGGCGTCGCGGCGTACGTCCTCGACGACGCCCTCGGCCTCGTGCCCGAGGGCGTGGTCGGAGACCTGTACCTGTCCGGGCCCCGCCTGCCCCGCGTCGGACTGGACGTCGGCGGCGCGGGCGCGGCCCGGTATGTGCCGGACCCGCGCGACCCGGGCGGCGCGCCGCTGTACCGCACCGGCGACCGAGCCCGCTGGACCCGTGACGGCCTACTGGAATACGTGGGCGGCCCGGGAACGGCGCAGATCGGCGGTCGGCCCGTCGACCTGCGGGAGATCGAGGCCGCGCTGGCGTCCTGCCCGGGCGTGGCCGAGATCGCGGTGACCGTCCACGGTCACCCCGGCGACGCCGAGCGGCTCGTGGCGTACGTCGTCGCCCATGAGGAAGCCGGGAAGGTCGACGAGGCCGCGCTGGAGGACCACGCGAGGCGGCTGCTGCCCGCGTCCCTGGTCCC
The DNA here is from genome assembly GCF_040645355.1 of Streptomyces sp. NPDC046805. Lineage (NCBI taxonomy): Bacteria > Bacillati > Actinomycetota > Actinomycetes > Kitasatosporales > Streptomycetaceae > Streptomyces > Streptomyces sp. NPDC046805. The sequence goes on from NZ_JBEYYC010000012.1 coordinate 72,310, forward strand.
CGATGCCGTGGTGGGCCTGGACGCGCTGCCGCGTACCGCGGAGGGCACGCTCGATCACGACCGGCTGCCCGCCCCGGCCCGCGCCGAGGCCCAAGCCGCCCGCCGCGCTCCGGCCGGCGCGCGGGAGGAGATCCTCGCCGGTCTCTTCGCCGAGGTCCTCGGGGTCAGCGCCGTCGGCGTCGACGACAACTTCTTCGACCTCGGCGGCCATTCGCTGCTCGCCACCCACCTCGTCTCCCTGATCCGGGCCGCCTTCGACTGCGAGATCGCGGTCGGCACGGTCTTCGAGGCGACCACGCCCGCCGCCCTCGCGCGTCACCTCGACGCCGCGAGCCGGGCCCGCGCGGCGTTGACCGCGCGGGAACGGCCGGCGGCGGTGCCGATGTCGTACGCGCAGCAACGCCTGTGGTTCCTCGACCAGTTCGAGGGGCCGAGCGCCACCTACAACCTGCCGTTCCTCTACCGCCTCGCGGGCCCGCTCGACGCCGACGCGCTCGCACTCGCCTTCACCGACGTCGTGACCCGGCACGAGGTCCTGCGGACCGTGCTGCGCGAGGAGGACGGCCGGCCGGTGCAGGTGGTACTGCCGCCCGTGCCGCAGACCCTGCACCGGTCGCACTGCGTGGAGGCGGAGCTGCCAACGGCCCTGCAACGGGTGGTTGAGCACGTGTTCGACCTGTCGGGTGCGCCGCCGGTCCGGGCCGACCTCATCGCACTCGACGGCACCGACGAGCATGTGCTGACCGTGATGTTCCATCACAGCGCCACGGACGGACTGTCGGCGCGGCCGTTCGGCCGGGACCTGGCCGAGGCCTATGCGGCGCGGTCCGCGGGACAGGCGCCGCGGTGGGAGCCGTTGCCGGTGCAGTACGCGGACTACGCGCTGTGGCAGCGCGAGGTGTTGGGCGCGGAGGGCGATCCCGAGTCGGTGGTGAACCGGCAACTGGCCTTCTGGACAAAGACCCTGGCGGGTCTTCCGGCGGAGCTGGACTACCCGAAGGACCGCCCGCGTCCCGCGGTGGCCTCGCAGCGCGGCGACGGCTTCGTGCTCGACCTGGACGCCGAACTGCACAGCGCAATGGCGGAGTTGGCCCGGTCGACCGGCACCACGCTGTCGATGGTGGCGCACGCGGCGCTGGCCACGGTCCTGACCCGGCTCGGTGCCGGCGCGGACATCCCGATCGGCACCGCGGTAGCCGGACGGGGGGACCAGGTCCTCGACGATCTCGTGGGCTGCTTCCTCAACACGGTGGTGCTGCGGATCGACACGTCGGGCGATCCGACGTTCCGTGAGCTGCTGACGCGGGTGCGGGAGACGAGCCTGGCCGCGTACGCGCACGAGGACGTGCCGTTCGAGCGGGTCGTCGAGGCCGTCAACCCGCCGCGCTCGGCGGGCCGCAATCCGCTCTTCCAGGTCATGCTCCAGGTCCTCTTCCACGGCGCGACCGCCCTGGAGCTGCCCGGGGTGCGGGCGGAACGGGTCACCGCGTTCCAGCAGCGCGAGAAGTTCGACCTGTCGCTGACCCTGTCCGCCGGCTTCACGGCGGACGGACAGCCCGGCCCCATCGAGGCGTTCGTCCGTTTCGCGGCCGACCTGTTCGACGCCGCGACCATCCGCACGCTCTTCGCGCGCATGGTGCGCGTGCTGGAGTCCGCCGCGGCCGACCCGGCCCGGCCCATCAGCGCGATCGACGTCCTCGACGCGGCGGAGCGCCGGCGGATCCTCACCGAATGGAACGACACCGCGACACTGGGCCCCACGCCGGACACCTCGGTGGCGCGGATGTTCGAGGCGCAGGTGGCGCGGACGCCCGACGCCGTGGCCGTCGTCTGCGACGGCGTGGAGCTGTCGTACGCCGAACTGGACGCCCGCGCCAACCGGTTGGCCCGCCGCATCCGCGACGAGGGAGCCGGACCGGAGTCGGTGGTGGGCCTCTGTCTGCCGCGCGGCCCGGAGATGGTGACGGCGATCCTGGCGACCTGGAAGGCGGGGGCCGGATATCTGCCGATCGACCCCGCCTACCCCGCCGAGCGGATCGCGTTCATGCTGGCCGACAGCCGTACGGCCCTGCTGGTCGGCACCCAGGCGGTGCTCGCGGAGCTGCCGACCGGGGGGACACCGGTGCTGGCACTGGACGATCCGGCCACGGCGACCGCCCTGGCGGCGACGGCGGCCGATTCCCCCGGGGTCGCCACGGCATCCGGCGGGCTGGCCTACGTGGTGTACACCTCCGGCTCGACGGGACGCCCCAAGGGCGTGGCGGTCACACACAACTCCCTGGTCAACTACCTCACTTCAGTCCCGGACCGGGTCGGGCTGGGGGAGCCGGGTGCCCGCTACGCGCTGCTGCAGCCACAGGTCACCGACCTGGGCAACACCGTGGTGTTCACCAGCCTCACCACGGGCGGCGCCCTGCACATCCTCGACGCGCACGCGGTCACCGACCCGGCGGCCGTGGCCGGTTATCTGGCCGACCACCGCATCGACCACGTCAAGATCGTCCCCTCTCACCTCGCGGCGCTCGCGGCCGCCTACGGAGTGCAGCCGCTGCTGCCGGCACGCTCGCTGATCCTCGGTGGCGAGGCCGCCGCGCCCGAGCTGGTGGGGACCCTGCTGGAGCCGGCGGGCGACTGCGCGGTGTTCAACCACTACGGCCCGACGGAGACCACGATCGGCGTGGCCACCGCGCGCCTGAGGGCGCAGCCGTCGGCCGGGGGAGCCGCCCCGATCGGCAGCCCGATCGCCCACACGCGCCTGTACGTGCTCGACGACTCCCTCAACCCGGTGCCGCCCGGCGTGACCGGAGAGCTGTACATCGCGGGCGAGGGGCTGGCGCGCGGGTACGTCGGGCGTCCCGACCTGACGGCGGAGCGCTTCGTGGCCTGCCCGTTCGAGACGGGACAGCGGATGTACCGGACCGGAGACCGCGCCTGGGCCATGGCGGACGGGCAGGTGGTCTTCGCCGGCCGTGCCGACGAACAGGTCAAGGTCCGCGGCTTCCGGATCGAGCCGGGGGAGGTGCGCGCCGCGCTGCTGGCCCACCCCGAGGTCGGGCAGGCGGCCGTGGTCGCCCGCGAGGACGCCTCCGGCGAGACCGCGCTGGTCGCCTATGTGGTACCCGACGGCGAGGCCCCGGCCGGCGACGCGGCGCTCGCGCCACTCGTCCGCACGTTCCTCGGCCGACGGCTGCCCGCGCACATGGTGCCGTCCTCCGTCGTCGTACTCGACCGGCTGCCCCTGACGGGCAACGGCAAGCTGGACCAGCGGGCCCTGCCCGATCCGGAGCACGCCACCGGGGCGGACTCCGGAGGCGAACCGGCCACCCTCCAGGAGAAGCTGATCTGCGAGCTGTTCGCCGAGGCCCTCGGCCTCGAACGGGTCGGTCTCGACGACAACTTCTTCGACCGGGGTGGCCACTCACTGCTCGCCACCCGGCTCACGACCCGGATGCGGGCCACCTTCGACACGGCGTTCTCGGTCCGCGCCGTCTTCGAGGCGCCGACGCCCCGGCAGCTCGCGCGCCACCTCGTCACGGACGGTCGCCGGCAGGCCTTCGACGTCGTGTATCCGATGCGGACGGAGGGCTCCGAACCACCCCTGTTCTGCCTGCACTCCGGCGGCGGTCTCAGCTGGGTGTACAGCGGACTGCTGCGCCACCTGGACCCGGAGATCCCGTTGTACGGAATCCAGTCGCCGGCCATGTCGGACACCGGGCGGCGCCCGGCGAGCGTGACCGAGGTGGCCCGGGAGTACGTCACGCACATGCGCACCCTCCAGCCCTCCGGGCCGTACCGGATGATCGGCTGGTCGCTGGGCGGCGTCATGGCGCACGAGGTGGCCGTACAGCTCCAGGAGGCCGGCGAGGAGGTGTCCCTGCTGTCGATCCTCGACACCAACATGGTGCTCGACGAGGACGCCATGGGCACCCCCTTGCCCGAGGAGTACCTGCGCTACGCACCGGGCGATCCGGCCGTCATGGCGCGGGAGATCGAGGAGCTGGCCGAAACCGTACCGACGCTGAAGCTGCTGCACGGCGACGAGCAGCGCCTGGCCCTCAGCGCCTACCGCTACCACCGCCAGATCCGCAGCCGCCATGTGCCGCGGGTCTTCCGGGGAGACGTCCTCTTCTTCCGGGCCACCGCGGACAAGAGCGAGATCATTCCGCCCGAGCGCACGTGGGGTCCGTATGTCGACGGGCGGTTCACGGAGATCCACATCGCGTGTGGGCACTATCAACTGCTGGCCATGGCACCGCTGGTGACGGTCGGCCCGGCCCTGTCCCGGCAGCCGCTGGGCACGATCGGCGAAGCGCTGAACAAGGCGCTCAGGGCGACGTGACGCACGGCCCCGGCCCCGCCCCAACTCCACTCACCAGTCTGGGAGCAGACATGACGCACAGCCCGTTCCACCGGCTCTGGACCGACCTCCGCCAGGACGAACCCGTGGACGTGACCATGGGCAGCCCGCTGCTGCGCCTGCACATGACCTCGGACGTCGACCCCGTTCTGCCCGAACAGATCGCACGGGCCCGAGGCGTGCTGAGGACGCGCGCCGACGTCCTCGACCGCGGCGCCGACCCCGCACCGGTGCACGACGCCCAACGAGAGGTGGTCGAGGCCTTCCTGGAGGGCCGGGCCGGCCACTTCCCCGAGGATCAGCTCCGTCCGCTGGAGGGTGCGGCGGCCTTCGCCGAGGAGGGCCGTGACATCTTCCTCGTCGTCAAGTTCATGGACGAGGCCCCGCACATCGACGCCACCTTCCGGTCGCTGCTGGGCCAGCAGGGCATCGACCTGGGCCGGGTGGTGATCGTCGCCGTCGACAACAACTCCACCGACGGGTCCGACGAGATCGTCAAGGACATCGCGGCGGCGAACGACGGACCGGTACGGATCGTCTACATCAACCAGGACCAGCCGGGCGCCGGCCACGCGGCACGCCTCGGCGTGGACCGCTGCATCGCCACGGTCCGCGCCATGTGCGCGCACGACGGCAGCTGGGAGCGGCTGCAGAACGCCGTCATCGCCGTGTCGGACGGCGACACCGTCTACCACCCCCACGTCCTGCGGGAGTTGGTGCGCGTCTTCGACGAAAGCCCCTCGGTGGACGCCGTCATGCCCTTCCTCACCTACAAACTCACGGCGGCGCTACGCCTGTTCGCCGACCACGTTCCGGTGCGGCCGGAGCTGCTGGAGCCGCACGCCGATCCGACGCGGGCGGTCGAGGTCCCCGTCGACCTCTCCGGGGAGCTGGCGTTCCAGGCCCTGCCCCGTCACGGCAGGCGACTCGTCGGGGACGTCATGCGCGTCCGCGTCGAGAGGGCCGAGGACGTCGATGTCCCGCTGTGCAACACCGACGAGCTCGGGCGGCGGTTCGGGGTGCTGCGCGATCCCGGCGGACGCGTCGCCTACGTGATGGAGGACCGTTCGCTCGTCCTGACCGACGCCCCGGTCTCCGGGGACGACGCCGCCCTGACGTTTCTGGAGAACGGCCTGATCAGGGAGGACGAGAAGTGGCGCTGGCATGCCGTGATCGGGCACGACATCTTCCTGACGTGGCTCTTCGCCGGCATGGGCGCCCCGGAGGAGATGATCTATCCGGACACGAGCGACGCCCTCAAGGCGATCCGGGTCTGGGCCTTCGCCATCGGCGGCCAGCACCAGCTGCGCAGGCCCGGACTGCGCATCGTGACCGGCAGCGACTACCAGTCCGGACGCGTGCTCCAGGCGACCGGCTGCACGGTCCGGCTGGCCTCGGCCGAGGCGTCCGCGCAGACCGAGACGGACCGCCTGATCAAGATGGTCCGGAACCTGCGGAAGAACCAGGCGGTCTTCTACGGCCAGACGCGGGACTCGATGATCGAGCGGGCGAGCGGCCTCTACGTCCACATGACCCGCATCCAGGGCGACATCGAGCACGAGGTGCGCGCCTACGGCGACGACGACTTCCGCCGGAACATCTTCCCCGAGCGCATCCTCTTCCCGCTGCGGTGGATGTTCCAGAACGCGGTCCGCTTCTACGCCCACGACGAGCCCGAGGCTCAGCGCCTCGTCCGTGAGCGCTTCCTGGAGGTGTTCTTCGGGGAGCGCGCGGCCGAGGTCGAGAAGAAGTGGTTCTGCGACGACGTGCTCGGGACCGTCCGGTCGGCGTCGCACGACGAACGCCCGGACCGGGCCGAGCGGGTGGCGGAGCAGATCATCGCGGAGAACTACGCGGACATCCTCTCCTGCTACCAGCGGACGCTGCGTGACTTCTTCCGCCACCAGCGGGTGCCCGAGGAGCGGTACGAGTGGCTGCTCAGCGACGTCGAGCGGTCGCGCAACGCCCTGCGGGAGGCTCCGCCGGAGGTCGACCCGGCGTCGGTGTGGGAGGGACGGGAATTCGTGATCGACGTCAACCGCGGCCAGGTCGTGGAGATGAGGTCGGGCGAGGAGGCGGCCGTATGAGGGTCGATCTCTGGGACGGTTCCGTGCCCCACGCGCTGAGCACGGACGACGTCATGCCCCATCTCGACGTCCATCTGCCGCCGCGCGAACACGCCACCGGCGCCGCGATGCTGGTGTTCCCCGGCGGTGCGTACACGTTCCTGTCCGAGAAGTCGGGTGTGCAGTACGCCCGTTGGCTGGCCACCGAGGGAATCGCCGCCGCCGTCGTGAACTTCCGCCTCGGATCGGCCGGCCATCGCCATCCGGCCCTGCTGGCCGACGCCTGGCAGGCGCTCGCCCTCATGCGGTCCCATGCCGGCGCGTGGGGCATCGACCCGGAGCGGATCGGCGTCATCGGGTCGTCGGCGGGCGCCCATCTCGGCGCGATGATGCTCACCGGATCTCCGCCCGACGGCTCCGCGGGCGCGCGTCCGGCACTGGGAGTGCTCTGCTATCCCGTCATCTCGATGAACGACCCGCTCGCGCACACCGAGACGCGGAAGAACTTCCTCGGGGACCACGCGGACGACGAGGAGTACCGGACACGGTTCTCCGCGGAACACCGCATCGACGAACGGGTGCCACCCTGCTTCGTCTGGCACACGCTCGACGACGAGGAAGTGACCGCGGACAACGCCACCACCTTCGCGCGCGCGATGCACGGTGCCGGAATCAGCTGCGAGCTGCACCTCTACCAGTCCGGCCCGCACGCCATCGGCCTGGCCAGGAACAGGGGCCTGCACTGGACCGCCGACTGCACCCGCTGGCTGCACGACAACGGATTCTGACCCCGCCCGACGGGTCGTCCGCTCACGAGGAACCACCCCTGGCACGCGGAAAGTTGGTTACTGTGGCATTCTCCGATTTCCAGTTCGAGATCTACCGCGACGGCCTGACCGGCCGGAAGCCGTCGCAGCCGGTGGACGTGGCCGGCCTGCAGGAGGCCGTGCGCAGGCGACTCGACGGCACCGCCTACTGGTACGTGGCGGGTTCCGCCGGCACCGGCGACACGGCCCGGGCCAACTGCGACGCGTTCGCCCGCCGGCGCATCGTCCCCAAGATGCTGTGCCCTACGAGCACCCGGGATCTGCGCACCGAGCTCTTCGGGAAGACCTACCCGGCACCGCTCGCGCTGGCCCCGGTCGGCGTCCAGTCCATCGTGCACCCGGAGGGCGACCTCGCCACCGCCCGCGCGGCCGCGTCCCTGGGCATCCCGATGACCCTGAGCACGGCCGGCTCCTACGCGATCGAGGAAGTCGCCAAGGCCGACGGCCCCCGCTGGTACCAGCTGTACTGGCCGCACGACGACGAGGTCACCCTGAGCCTGCTGGACCGGGCGCACAAGCACGGTTACGAAGCGCTCGTCGTCACCCTGGACACCTGGACGCTCGGCTGGCGCCCGCACGATCTGAACCGCGCCTACCTGCCGTTCCTGCGCGGCAACGGCCTCGCCACCCCGTTCTCCGACCCGGTCTTCCGCTCGCGGCTCGCCCGGCCCGTCGAGGACGACATCGAGGCGGCCATCGAGGCCTGGATCCCGATGTTCAACGGCCGGGCCCACACCTGGGACCAACTGTCGCTGCTCCGCGACAACTGGGACGGACCGATCGTGCTCAAGGGCATCCAGCACGTCGACGACGCCCTGCGCGCGGTCGACGCGGGCATGGACGGCGTCGTCGTCTCCAACCACGGCGGGCGTCAGATCGACGGCGCGATAGCGTCGTTGGACGCGCTGCCGGGGATCACGGAGGCGGTCGGCGACCGGCTCACCGTGCTGTTCGACTCCGGAGTGCGCAGCGGATCGGACGTGTTCAAGGCACTCGCCCTCGGGGCCCGTGCCGTGCTGCTCGGCCGCCCTTATCTCTGGGGCCTGGCGAACGGCGGAGAAGCGGGCGTCCGCGACGTGGTGCGCAGTATCCTCGCGGAGCTCGATCTGACCCTCGGCCTCGCGGGTTTCGAAACACCGGCGGAGCTCGACCCGACGGCGCTGGCAGGCGGATGACCATCCGCCCCGGCCCCGCGGCCCGCTGACGTCCGACCAGTACCTCACGCCACCATCCGGCGTCTGATCCACCCTGCAACCGCCGACGGCCACCTGGGTCCGAGGTGTTCCGGAGAGAGGACAACGATTCTGTGAACAGTCCAGTGCCCAGCGGAACCGAGGCTAAGGACGAGGAGGCGCCGAAGGGCCCCTGGCTGGTCCGGCGCGGTCTCGTCCCGAGATCACGCGCACAGCAGGTCCTCGCTCTGGCGACGTTCGTCAACATGATCGGCAGCGGCGTCTACATGGTCAGCGCCGCGCTGTACTTCACCCGCGTCGTCGGCCTGTCGTTGGCCGAGGTCGGCGTGGCCATGGGTGTCGCCGCGGGTGTCGGCCTCTTCTCCGGGGTTCCGGTCGGGCGCCTCGCCGACCGGAGGGGACCGCGTGAGGTCTATCTGTGGATGCTCGTCATCCAGGGCGTGGCCATGGGGCTGCTCGTCCTCGTGCACTCCTACTGGCTCGTGCTGGTGGCCCTGTGCCTGGGTGAGCTCGCGCGGTCCGCGGGCGGCGCCGCACGAGGCCCGCTCGTCCGCGGGATCGGCGGCTCCGAACTCACCCGCTACCGCGCCTACCTCCGCTCGGTGGCGAACCTCGCCGGCAGCTGCGCCGCCATCGCGGCGGGCTTCGCGGTGCAGTTCGACTCCCACTCCGCCTATGTGGCCCTGATCGTGGGCAACGCGCTGAGCTTCGTGGCCAGTGCCGCGATCATCGCCGCGCTTCCCTCGCTGGCGCCCATTCCCTCGCCGCCCAAGGCCAGCCGGTGGGAGGTCCTCAAGGACCGGCCGTTCGTCGCGGTCACGGTGATCGACGGCATCATGTCGATCCATCACCAGGTGCTGCTGTTCGCCCTGCCCCTGTGGATCGTCGGCCACACCGACGCCCCCCGCTGGCTGGTGGGCGCCTCCGCCCTGATCAACACCGCCCTGGTGGTGCTGCTCCAGGTCAGGGCCAGCCGCGAGGTCGACGACAGCGTCTCCGCGGCCCGGGCCATGCGCCGCTCGGGCCTCGCGTTCTTCGCCGGAATGGCGTCGATAGCCCTGGTCGCCGGTCTGCCCACGTGGGTCGCGCTCGTCGGGATCGTCTTCGGTATCTTCGTCCACACCGTCGGCGAACTGTGGCACACGGCGGGCTCGTTGGAGCTGCGGTTCTGCCTCGCTCCGGCGCACGCGCAGGGCCAGTACATGGGACTGTTCGGATTCGGCGCCGGGCTCGCGAACGTGGTCGCGCCGTCCCTCCTCGCCCTCTTCTGCATCACATGGGGAGTGACCGGCTGGCTGGTGCTCGGCGGCGTGTTCGTGGTCACCGGTCTCGTGACCCCGCCCGTCGTGCGGTGGGCGCAGCGGACGCGTCAGTTCGAGGACGTGGAGCAACTGTCGGAAGCGAGCTGACCCTCGCGGGATAGGCCGGGCCGTGCCGGAACCGCTCAGCGGATTCCGGCCGACCCGGCCGCACGCGGACGGCGGCGGTGAGGGGGGTACGGAGTGGGGTTGTGGATACGGCGGTCTCCCGCCGGGGCTCAGGAGCCGGTACGCGTGGTCTGCTTTCCGCACGCGGGCGGAGCCGCAGGCTACTACCACGCCCTTCTCGGGAATTCCCTGGCGGGCAGCGGCATGGCCGCGGTGCAGTATCCGGGCCGGCACGACAGGTTGGCGGAGCCGTGTCCCGGCAGTGTGCGGGAACTGGCGGAAGGCGTCCTTCCGGAGTTGCGTGAGCACGCCGCGGGCCGACCCCTCGTCCTCTTCGGGCACAGCATGGGGGCGCTGGTCGCCTTCGAAGCGGCGCACCTGCTGCGGGAGCAGGGGCTGACACCGGCGGCGCTGGTGGTGTCCGGTCAGCAGGCTCCGCACCATCCGGCATCGGCCGATGCCGAGGGGGTGGACCGGCTGAGCGACGAGGACCTCGTGGCACGGCTCGTACGGCTCGGGGGCACCGCGGCCGACGCGTTCAGCGACCCCGAGATGCTGGACCTCGTCCTGCCCGCGACGCGGGCCGACTTCCGTGCCGCGGCCGGCTACACCTACACGTCCCGGCCGCCGCTCCCGGTCCCCGTCACCGCGATCGTCGGCGACCGCGACTCCGGCGTGAGCGAGGCGGGGGCCGGATCGTGGTCCACCCACACGACGGCCGGCTTCGCGTTGCGTGTGCTGCCCGGTGGTCACTTCTACCTGGCCGAGGCCGCCAATACGCGGCAGGTCGTCGAGGCGATCCGGGCCGCGCTGCCGCCCGAGCCGCGGCGAGCCCCGGCCTCGGCCTGGTTCCGTCACGGGGCGCCGTAGAGGCCGCAGAGGTCGTAGAGCGTCACGGGACCTCGTAGAGGTCGTGCGGAACGAGGAACCTCACCGCGGATCCCTCTCAGCCGACCACCGCGGCGCGTACGCACAGGACGTCCGGCAGGTGGGTGGCCAACTGCCGCCAGCTGTCGCCGTCGTCGGCCGAGGCGAACACCTCGCCGTTGCGGTTGCCGAAGTACACACCCGCCGGGGCACCGCTCTCCGTGTCGTCCGTACAGAGCGCGTCGCGCAGCACCGTGCCGTAGTGGGCCTCGGTCGGCAGGCCCTGCGCCAGCGGCTCCCAGTTCTTGCCCGCGTCGCTCGTACGGAAGACCCGGCAGAGATGGTCGGCGGGTACGCGGTCGATATCGGCGTTGATCGGGAAGACGTACGCCGTGTCGGCGCGGTGCGGATGCGCCGCCGCCCCGAAGCCGAACGTCGACGGCAGACCGTCGCCGATGTCGGTCCAGTGCGCGCCCGCGTCGTCGCTGCGGTACACCCCCCAGTGGTTCTGCAGGTACAGCCGGTCCGGGTCGGCCGCGTCCTGGGCGATCTTGTGCACGCACTGGCCGAACTCCGGGTTCGGCTCCGGCTGGAACACCACCTGCACACCGGAGTTGGACGGCGTCCAGCTCGCGCCTCCGTCGGTGGTGCGGTACACCCCGGCCGCCGAGACGGCGACGGTCACCGCCTGCGGATCGCGCCGGTCGGTGACGATCGTGTGCAGTCCCTCACCGCCGCCGCCCGGAACCCACCGGGAGCGCGTGGGGTGTTCCCACAGCGGCCGGACGAGTTCGAAGCTCTCGCCACGGTCCGTCGAGCGGTACAGCGCGGCCGGTTCCGTGCCCGCGTACACCACGTCCGGTTCGGCGGCGGCCGGGTGCAGCTGCCAGACCCGCTCCAGCGAGGCGCCGGTGTCCTGGGGGAACTTGACCGCCGGCTGGGCCGGTTCGGTCCAGGTGCGGCCCAGGTCGTCGGAGTGGAACACCGACGGGCCCCAATGGGAGCTGTCGCCGCCGGCCAGCAGTCTCGGGGTGCTGCCACGGGTGTCGATGGCGACCGAGTAGATCGCCTGTGCGTTGAAGTAGGGACTCTCGTCGAACTCCCACGCGCCGCCTCGCCGGCGCCCGATGAACAGGCCCTTGCGGGTGCCCACGGCGAGCAGTACCTCGGTCATGCCGATCACCTCCAGGACGTCTTTGTCACAGGTAGTCCTCAGACACGGCCCAGTCTGCACCCCGGCACTGACAGTGCCCTTGAGAGTCGGCGTCGGTGCAGGTCAGCGGGGGCTCTTCGGCCTGTCGCGGCGTGGGTCGGCGATCGCGGCGAGCACGGACGTGAGCAACGAGGGGCCGTCCTTCGTATGAGAGGGCGGGCGGTCCCGCCCGTCCGTGTGCGCGTGAGGAGGATGCCGTTGAGGGCGTTCCGTGGTCCGAAAGTGTGGCTGTGGCGCTGGCGGCGCAACCCGCTCAAGCGCCGTGACGACGCTCTGGAAGCCTGGGTGGTGCTCGGTGCCTGGCTTCTCACCGTCGTGGCCGGGGTGCTCGCCGGTCTGACGGCGGCCCGGTCGGTCGAGCAGGGGCTGGCCCGGGAGCGCCTCACCTGGCGCCCGGTCGTGGCACGCGTCGCCCAGAAGGTGCCGGGTTCCGCCGCCCCCGACTCCATTGCCCCCAGGGGTGAGCGGGTGTGGGCGGAGGTGCGCTGGACCGTGGCCGACGGCTCCTCGCGCACCGGGCAGGTCCGGATCGCCCCCGGCAGCAGGGCCGGCACTCCGGTCACCGTCTGGACCGACCCCCGGGGCCGCCTCGTCAGCAGACCCGCCACCGCCTCGGAGGCCCGGCTCCACTCCGGCCTGGTCGGCGCTCTGGTCGGCGTGTGCGCCGCCGCCGTCCCCCTCGTCACCGGCTGCGCCCTGCGCGAGCGGCTGGAGCACCGCCGTATGGACGCGTGGGACGCGGAGTGGGCCCGGCTGGGGGCTCAAGGGGGCCGCACAGCCGGGTGAAGCGGGGCGACTCGCTCCATCCGTGAAGCGCGGCGGCAGATGACGGAGAGCGGTGCGTCCATGGGCCTATGGGAGGTCGGTGGCGCGTCCCGCCAACGGGACATGGGCCGACGCGCCGCCGACCACTTCACTCGACAGCAAGCGTCACGCCGTCGAGAGGGCCCCGCAACGCGCGAACGGCGGGGCCCGACGGCCGGGGTCAGTTGTGGTCCGGCAGCGCCCGCTCCAGGATCGCGTCGAGGTCGGCCCCGCCCGGCAGCGTGCCGAACGAGTGCCCCCAGTCGCCGCCCAGCCGGGTCGCGCAGAACGCGTCGGCGACCGCGGTCGGCGCGTACCGGACCAGGAGGGAGGCCTGGAGCGTCAGGGCCATCAGCTCCACCAGCCGTCGCGCGCCCGTCTGATCGGCCTCGGTCAACCGGTCCTTCAGCCGCGTCACGGCCGCGTCCAGCCGGGCGTCCGCACCCTGCGCCGCCGCGAGTTCGGCGAACAGGGCCTCCACGGTGGCGGGTTCGCGGCCGAGCGCGCGCAGCACGTCGAGCGCGTTGACGTTCCCCGAGCCCTCCCAGATCGACAGCAGGGGGGCCTCCCGGTAGTGGCGGGGCATGCCCGACTCCTCCACGTAGCCGTTGCCGCCCAGGCATTCCAGGGCCTCCGCGGTGAAGGCGGGGCCTCGCTTGGTGACCCAGTACTTGCCGACGGCGGTGGCGATCCGACGGAAGGTCTGCTCCCCGGCGTCCCCGCGCACCGCCCGGTCCGCAGCTCCGGCCAGTCGCAGCGTGAGCGTGGTGGCGGCCTCCGACTCCAGCGCCAGATCGGCGAGGACGTTGCGCATCAGCGGCTGGTCGACCAACCGGGCCCCGAACGCGCTGCGGTGGCGCGCGTGATGCCCCGCCTCGACGAGCGTCTTGCGCATCAGGGCCGCCGAGGACATCACGCAGTCCAGGCGGGTGCAGTTGACCATCTCGATGATGGTCTTCACACCCCGCCCCTCGGGACCGACCAGCCACGCGACCGTCCCGTCGAACTCCGGTTCGCAGGAGGCGTTGGACCGGTTGCCGAGCTTGTCCTTGAGCCGCTGGATGCGGAAGGTGTTGCGGCTGCCGTCGGGCAGGACGCGCGGCACCAGGAAGCACGACAGGCCGCCCGGGGCCTGGGCCAGTACCAGGAACACGTCGCACATCGGCGCCGACGTGAACCACTTGTGCCCGCGCAGCGTGTACACGCCCGGCTCGGTGGTGGGCGTGGCCGCGGTGGTGTTCGTCCGGACATCGGAGCCGCCCTGCTTCTCGGTCATGCCCATCCCGGCCAGCAGGCCGCGCTTCTCGGTGGGCACCCGCAGCCCGGGGTCGTACTCCCGGCTGGTCAGCAGCGGTTCGTAGACCTTCGCGAGCTCCGGCTGGGCGCGCAGCGCGGGTACGGCCGCGTACGTCATCGACGTCGGACAGCCGTGGCCGGCCTCCGTGTGCCCCCACACCAACCCGCCCGCGCTGCGGGCGACATGGGCGCCGGGACGGTCGTCCGCCCAGGGTGCGCCCGCGAGGCCCTCGGCGACCGCGGTCCGCATCAGGTGGTGCCAGCTCGGGTGGAAGTCGACCTCGTCGATCCGGTTGCCGTACCGGTCGTGGGTGCGCAGCTCCGGCTCGAAGCGGTTGGCCTGCTCGCCCCACTCCTGTGCCTCGGCGCTGCCGGCCCGCAGGCCGAGCCGCCGGATGCCGTCCTCCGCCCAGCCCGCGCCCTCCCGGAGCAGGCCCTCCATCAGGGCGGCGTCGGCCGACGCGTCGTACGGGGCGAGGGGCGGGGCCTGGTTGGTGACGTCGTGCGTGGCGTACTGCGGCTGCGGCTGTTCGGGCGCGGGTGTCGAGACCATACCGCCATGTTGCACTCTTCGTACGGCTGTAGCAATGATGCAACAAGAGGAGATGTGGAGAGCGCACGTACAGTCGTGGCCATGCGGATCAACGTGTCAGAGCAGCGCGGCGAGCTCGATCTGCGGCCGCTGTCCGCGCGGTCCGTCGTGTTGAGCCTGCTGCTGGGCAGCCATCCGCCGGAGCTTCCGGTGAAGGACCTCGTCCGGCTGGTGGAGCCCTTCGGCGTCGGCGGCTCCACCCTGCGGGCCGCGCTCAGCCGCATGGTGGCCGCCGGCGACCTGCGGCGCACGGACGCCGTCTACGGGCTCAGCGAGCGGCTGCTGGCCCGCCAGCGCCGCCAGGACGACGCGGTGCACCCCCGCACACGCGCGTGGGACGGCGACTGGGAGATGGTCGTGATCACGGCTACGGGCCGGGGTCCCGCCGAACGCGCCGAGCTGCGCGCCCGGTTGGCCGCCCTGCGGCTGGCCGAACTCCGCGAGGGCGTCTGGCTGCGGCCCGCCAACCTGAGCCGCCCGCTGCCACGGGACCTGGAACACGTGGCCCAGTCCTACACCGCTCGTCCCGACCGGCCGCCCCGCGAGCTGGCGGCCCACCTGTGGCCGCTGGACGGCTGGGCCGCCGCCGCGCGGTCCCTGCTCGCCCACGTGACCGGCACCGACTGCCCGGCCGACCGCCTCACCGCCTTCGCCGCGGTCGTACGGCACCTGCTCACGGACCCCGTCCTGCCCGCCGCGCTCCTGCCCGCCGACTGGCCGGGCGACGACTTGCGCGCCGCGTACGCCGCCTACCAGCGGGAGCTCACCGGTGCGGCGGGACGGCAGGGGCGGGGCGACTGACGCGGTGCTCGTGCCGCAGCGCCGCCCCGGTACGCCTCCGAGTGTCAGACGGACCGGAGGTACTGGTCCGGCACCCGCACCTCGTCGCCGAGCTCGCGCGCCGCATGGCGGGCCCACGACGGATTGCGCAGCAGCTCGCGCCCGAGCAGCACCGCGTCGGCCTCGCCGTTGGCCACGATCTTCTCCGCCTGCTCCGCGTCGGTGATCATGCCGACGGCGGCGACCGGCATCGGCGTCTCGGCCTTCACACGCGCGGCGAACGGGACCTGGTAGCCCGGGCCGGTCGGGATGCGGACGCCGGAGGCGTTGCCGCCGGTCGAGACGTCG
Source organism: Streptomyces sp. NPDC046805 (assembly GCF_040645355.1). Lineage (NCBI taxonomy): Bacteria > Bacillati > Actinomycetota > Actinomycetes > Kitasatosporales > Streptomycetaceae > Streptomyces > Streptomyces sp. NPDC046805. The sequence continues at coordinate 88,080 of NZ_JBEYYC010000012.1, forward strand.
AGGAGGTCGATGCCGCGGGCGTGCAGGTCGCCCGCGAAGCGCACGGTGTCGTCCGGGGTCCAGCCGCCCTCCTCTAGCCAGTCGGTCGCGGAGATGCGGAAGAACAGCGGCTTGTCGTCCGGCCACACCTCCCGTACGGCGTCGACGACCTCCAGGGCGAAGCGGGTGCGGTTCTCGTACGAGCCGCCGTAGGCGTCGGTGCGGTGGTTGGAGTGCGGGGAGAGGAACGAGTTGATCAGATAGCCGTGGGCGCCGTGGATCTCGGCGATCTCGAACCCGGCGTCGAGCGCGCGGCGCGCGGCGGCCACGAACTGGCCGACGATCTCCCGGATCTGATCCACCGTCAGCTCGTCCGGCACCGGGTGGCCGTCGGCGAACGCGACCGGGCTCGGTCCGAGCGGCTGCCAGCCGTGCGCCTCCGGGCCGACGGGCTCGCCGCCCTTCCAGGGGCGCTCGGTCGAGGACTTGCGGCCGCCGTGGGCGAGCTGGATCGCGGGCACCACGCCCTGGGCGACGAGGAAGCGCGTGATCCGGCGGAACGCCTCGACCTGGGTGTCGTTCCAGATGCCCAGGTCGTACGGCGAGATCCGGCCCTCGGGGGAGACCGCGGTGGCCTCGACGATGATCAGGCCGGTGCCGCCGGTCGCGCGCGCCCCGTAGTGGGCGAAGTGCCAGTCGTTCGGAGCGCCGGCCAGCGGGCCCTCCGGGGCGGCCGAGTACTGGCACATCGGAGGCATCCAGACCCGGTTGGGGATGGTCACTTCGCGCAGGTTGTACGGCTCGAAGAGCGCACTCACGGCGGACTCCAATCATCGTCAGGAGGTTCGCCGCCACGCGGCGGCGGTCGACTCGTACGGTAGACGTCGTAGTACGGGAGATGTCAAACTACGAGGAGTCTCGTACAATGGCGAGCCGACGACGAAGGTGAGCCGCCGTGACCAGGACCGCCGTGACCAGCCGCGAGCTTCCGCACCCCGAGCGCGACGAAATCCGCCTCGAGGGTGTGCTGCACGCGCTGTCCGACCCGCTGCGGCTGCAGATCGTGCGCGAGCTCGCCGCCGACGGCGGCGAGCTCTCCTGTTCGTACTTCGACCTGCCGGTCACCAAGTCGACGACCACCCACCACTTCCGGGTGCTGCGCGAGAGCGGGGTGATCCGGCAGGTCTACCGGGGCACGGCAAAGCTGAGCGGCCTGCGCAGGGACGATCTAGACGATCTCTTCCCGGGACTCCTCGACGTCCTCCTCGCCGCCGCCGACCGGCAGCGCGCCCGGCTCGCCGGCCGCGGCTGAACCGACCGTCGAGGCAAGGGGGTTGAACAGCAGGTTCAGCACGATGGCCGTCAGACAGCCCGCGCTGATACCGCTGTTCATCACCGTCTGGAACCAGTCCGGGAACTTCTCGTACACCGTGGGCACACCGACCGGCAGCATGCCGACGGCCACCGAGACGGCCACCACCGTCAGGTTGTTGTTGCCCTTGAAGTCGACCTGGGCCAGCGTCCGCAGTCCGCTCGCCGCGACCGTCCCGAACATCACCAGGCCCGCACCGCCCAGCACCGGCGCCGGAATCGCCGCCACCACCGCGCCCAGCTTGGGCAGCAGACCGAGCAGGACGAGGATGCCGCCGGCCGCGGCGACCACCCAGCGGCTGCGTACCCGGGTCATGCCGACGAGACCCACGTTCTGCGCGTACGCCGTGTACGGGAAGGTGTTGAACACACCGCCGAGGACCGTGGACAGGCCGTCGGCGCGCAGCCCGTCGGCCAAGGAGCGCGGTTCCGTTTTCCGCCCGGTCAGCTCGCCGACCGCGATCAGGTCACCCGTCGTCTCCGTCATGGTCACCAGCGCCACCACCAGCATCGACGCGATCGCCGAGGCGTGGAAGGCGGGCGCGCCGAAGTGGAACGGCGTGCTGATCCCGACCCAGTCGGCGTCCGCGACCCCGCCGAAGTCCGTGAACCCGAAGGGGACGGCCACCGCGAGCCCCACGGCGATGCCCACGAGCACCGCGATCCGGCTCAGGAACGCGGGCGCGAACCGCTGCACCCCGATCACCACCGCGAGCACGAAGGCCGCGAGCGCCAGATTCCGCGGCGCGCCGAAGTCCTTGGCGCCGACGCCGCCCGCCGCCCAGTTGGCCGCGACCGGCAGCAGGGAGACCCCGATGATCAGGATCACCGTGCCGGTGACCAGGGGCGGGAAGAAGCGCAGCAGCTTTCCGAAGACCGGCGCCAGCAGCATGATCGCGAGGCCCGCGACGATCACGGAGCCGTAGATCGCGGGCAGTCCGCCGTCCGTCGTACCGATGAGCACCATCGGGGACACCGCGGCGAACGTACACCCCTGCATGATCGGCAGCCGCGCACCGAACCAACGGCAGCCGACGCACTGGATGAGCGTGGCGACGCCGCACACCAGCAGATCGGCGGTGATCAGATACGCCAGCTGCGCGGGCGACAGCTTCATCGCACTGCCCACGATCAGCGGGACGGCGACGGCGCCTGCGTACATCGCGAGCACGTGCTGCAACCCGAAGACGGCCAACTGCCGGACGGGCGGCACCTCGTCGACGGGATGGACGGGGGCGGTGGTGGTCATGGGCACTCCAGGGGGCGGGGCGACGGCAAGGTCCGAACAGCGCGAGTCCGCAGGGATCACCTGCGCGAGGCTCCAAGGATCGACTGCACAACTGCACGCGACTGTAAGGGTCTTGAAAAACCTGCGAGTCGTCGACCTGTCTCGCTACGGCTTCGTCGTCCGTGCCGCCGTCAGCAGCGAGTCCCAGTCGGCCAGCTTGACCACGCCGCGACCGAGCCGCGCCCCGAGGTCCGCCTCCGCCCGCTCGATCGCCTGCCACCCCGTCCACTCGACCGGCTCGATCCCCGCGGCCCGCAGGGCCGTGACGGGATCCTCCGGTACGTCCTTCCGTGCGAGCTCGCGTGTGTCCTCGAGGAGTGACGTCACCGTCTCCTTGGCGCACGGCCGGTTGCTGCCGATGACGCCCGTCGGACCGCGCTTGATCCACCCGGCCACGTACTCGCCCGGGGACGCCGCACCGTCACGCAGGACGCGGCCCGCCGCGTTCGGCACCGTGCCGCTCGCCGCGTCGAACGGCAGCCCCTCCAGCGGTACGCCGCGATAACCCACCGACCGCAGGACCAACTGCGCCTCGACGTCATGGAATTCACCGGTGCCCGTCACACCGCCGTGTCCGTCCGGCGCCGTCCGCTCGAATCGCACGCCGCCGACCCGCCCGCCCTCGTCGAGGATCTCGACCGGCCGCAGGTAGAAGTCCAGCAGGATCCGGCGCTCCGCGTCGCTGGGCGTCCGGGCCGCCCACTCGCGCAGCACCTCCACGTTCCGGCGCCGGGGCGCGGGCAGCGCGGAGGGGTCGGCGTACGCCGGATCCATCGCCAACTCCGCCGGATCCACGATGACGTCGGTGTCGGGCAGGCTGCCCAGCTCGCGCAGCTCCTTCGTGGTGAAGCGGGCTTGCGAGGGGCCGCGCCGGCCCACCATGTGGACCTCGGACACCCCGCTCTGCGCCATCGCGCTCAGCGCCTCCTGCGGCATGTCGGTCGGACTCAGCTCCGCCGGACCGCGCACCAGCATCCGCGCCACGTCGACCGCGACGTTGCCCATGCCGATGACCACCGCCGACCCGACCCCGCGCAGGAATTTCTCGTCGACGGCATCGGGGTGCGCGCTGTACCAGGACACGAACTCGGTCGCCGACCAGCTGCCCGGAAGATCCTCGCCCGGGATGCCGAGGTGCCGGTCCGTGGCCGCCCCCACGCAGTACACGACCGCGTGGTACATGTCCCGCAGCCGGTCGACGGTCAGCGGACCACCGCCGGCGACCTCGACGCCGCCGAGGAACCGCACCCGGTCGTGCTCCAGGACCGTACGCAGATTCCCCTGGAGCGACTTGATCTTCTCGTGGTCCGGGGCCACGCCGTAACGCACCAGGCCGTACGGGCACGGCAGCCGGTCCAGGACGTCCACGAGCACGTCGGGATCCTGCTGGACCAGGTTCTGGGCGGTGTAGCACCCGCTCGGCCCGGAGCCGACGACGGCGACACGCAGCACGGCGGGACTCCTAACCCTGGGCGATCAGGGGAGGTCGCTGGTAGCTCCAGCATCGCACTGCGAGGGCCCTGCTGACAGGGTCCGGCGGAGTGACGTGGGTGCGTGTCCGCCCGAAGGGGATGTGATGATGCGGTTACGTTCCGTGTGTGCCAGAAGCGTCCTTTCTTGGTCTTTCCGGCCGCCGCGCGGAGGATGCCGCGGTGGTCGTCCGGCCCGCCTGGGAGGTGCGGGAGCTCGAGGGCGGCACGTCCGTCACGTCCTCCTGGTTCCAGGTGCGGCTGGCCTTTCCCGACGGCGCCCGGGTCGTCGCGCTCGCCGTGCTGTCCGAAGGGCGCGTCTCCATCGAGGACGTCAACGCCCGGCCAGCCCTCTCCCTCGCCGATCTGACGGTGCTGGCCGACTGGATCGAGGGACCGCTGTCCGAGGCGTGCGGGGTGCGGGCGGGGAGCGAGGGCGTGGGGGATCGGTGCGAGGTGGTCGGGGACGGCGAGGCAGCCGAGGGCGGCGCGGGACACGCTGACGACGGCGACCGTGATGATGCGCAGGGGTTCGGTGATGCGCAGAGGTGCGACGAAGGCGCCGAGCCCGCCGGGACGAGCCACTCCCGCGCGGCGTGGCCGCGGGGCGCCGAGGGACGGCGGCTCGTCGCGCAGGAGTATCGCGCCGCCCAGGAGGACGGCATCGACCCCGTCCTCGCGGTGATGTGTGCGACCGGATGCAGCCGCCGCAGGTCACTGAGGCTGATCTCCAAGGCGCGCGACGCCGGCTTCCTGGCGCCTCGTCACGCACGCCGGTGACCGGGCGCGCCCGGTGCGCTTGCGCCCACCGTCAGTCCGGACGCTGATCCGATCGCCGATCCGGCCGCCCATCCGTTTCCGGCCGCTCGTTCGTCGCGAAGAACCGCGAGAGGTCCTGCGCGCACGCCTCGTCATGCGTCTCGGAGTCAGGCGGTACGCCCATGTCCCAGTCGAGCCGGTAACGCTTGAACAACTCGGCCCGCAGCACCGGAACCGGCATCGCCACCCCCGGGATGAGCGCCGCGTACACCGCCCCCATCAGCAGCACGCGCAGCACGGGGTAGTCGGCCTCGACGTTCTGCGAGCCGTATCGGGCGACGGTGTCGCCGAGCAGCTCGGACAGGCGCCGCTGCTCCGGGCACTGCACGAAACCCTCGGCCTGGAGGAGCCCGGCCATGTGCTGCCGCATGAGCACGGGCTGGTCCCGGGCCAGCCCCAGGATCGCGTCGATGGCCCGGGCCAGCCGCTCCCTGCCGTCCTCCGTGCGCGGCTCGCGCTCCAGCGCCTCCTCCAGCGTGCGGTGCATCAGCCGGTGCACGGCGGACTGCACCAGCTGGCGCTTGCCGGGGAAGTAGTACGAGACCAGCCCACGCGCCGAACCCGCCCGGTCCGCGATGGCGCCCAGCGTCGTCGCCTCGAATCCACGCTCGCCGACCACCTCGACAGCGGCCTGCAGGAGCCGCTCGCGGGAACGTCGGCGCAACTCTTCATTGACCGAGGCGCTGCGCGGGGACATGCTGGAACTCCTGCGTTGACTGGTTGCCAGCCAACTATACTCAACGCGTCAGGGTCGGCCTTGGGGTCGGCCTGTTCAGAGCTGCCGTTCGTCTGGGGCGGCGCGGGGGAGCGCCTCAGACGAACGGCGTTTCCATGCCCGGAACTTGCGTCACGGCGGGACGTACTCCGTGGCGCGGCAAGCGAATCGAAGCCGGGTCAGCCTACGAGCCCCAGCACCGGCAGCAGCGCGTCCGGCCGTTCGTCCACCGGCAGGTGATCCACGAAGTGCACCCGGCAGCCCAGGGCCGCCGCCCCGCCGTCCGCGGGCCGGCTGTCACCGACCATCAGTACGTCCTTCGGATCGGCGCCGAGCGCCTCGCAGGCGAAGGAGAACAACCGCGGGTCGGGCTTCTGGATGCCGTGCTCGTACGACAGCACATAGGTGTCCACGTAGTCGTCGAGGCCGTGTTCGCGGAACACCGGGCGCAGGTCCCACCCGATGTTGCTCACCACGCCGACGCCGACACCGTGCTCGTGCAGTGTGTGCAGAACCTTGGCGGCATCGGGGTACGGCGACCAGGCCGCCGGGGTCATGTGCCGCTCGTACAGCGCGTCGTGCAGGCCCGGGTCGGGCAGCGGCACGCGGCGGGACAGACCGGTGTATGCCGTCCGGTGCAGCTCGGAGCTCTGGTCGCGCACCGCCCAGGCCTCGGCAAGCTCCTCGGGCACCTCGCTCGGCCACGCCCCGCCCGGCAGTGCCCCGGCCGCGTCCAGCGCCCGTGCCTTCTCGGTCAACTCCGCCTCGGACAAGGAGAGGGAGGTGTCGGCCAGCACGGCGCGCAGCCAGGACTCGGTGGACTCGACGCGGAAGAGCGTCCCGGAGAAGTCGAACAGTACGGCACTCATGCGCGGGACTGTATCGGTGCCGGTGCCCTGCCTCAGCCGGAGCCGCCCGCAGTGCAAGTCGCTTCAGGTGTACGTCATTTCATGCGGCGGTTCGGCGGACAGGTGCGGTCGGCTCAGCTCGCACGCGACAGTCCGTCATCGCGGGTGCGTCCGGTGGGCCAGGGGCGCCGCGCGGCTCAGCCCCCACTCGTACGTCACCACGGCCACCGCCACCACCAGCGCCCCGAGCAGCCACCCGCCGACCACGTCCGACGGCCAGTGCACGCCGAGCCACACCCGGGTCAGGCCGACCCCGGCCACGGAGACCACCGCCACGACGAGGGCCGTACGCCACAGGACGCGCCCGGCGCCCAGGTGGTGCAGGAGCCACAGCAGGAGGCCGCAGACGACCGTGGCGGTCATGGCATGACCCGAGGGGAAGGCGGCGTAGTGGGCGGAGTCGACGGGGTTCGGCCAGACCGGGCGGGGGCGGTCGACCGCGGCCTTGAGCGACTGCTGGAGCAGCGTGCCCAGCGCACAGGTCGCTGCCAGCCATACGGCCGTCCACCAGGCCGACCGGCGCCACACCAGCCACACGGCCGCCGCCGCTGCCACCAGGCGCATCGTCAACGGGTCCCAGACCCAGTCCGTCAGGATGCGGGCCGCATGCGTGAGGCCGTGGTCCTCGACCGCCCAGCGGTGCGTGGTGCCGGCGATGCTGCCGTCCAGGGACAGCAGCGGATGCCATCTGATCGCGACCAGCGTGAGGAGCAGCGCGGAGCACACCGTCAGAACGGCCGCGACGATGGCGGCGGCGCGGTGCTCGGGCGGGCGGGACGGGGCGTCGACGGAGGCGCGGGGCATGCCGTGATCCTCGCCCAACATCGAGGGGCGAGAAACGAAGCGGATACGGCGATTCACGACGACCGGACGCCTATCGCAGGGCTCGCAGCCCCGGCACGCATGCCACCAGCACCGGGATCACGGGCACCAGCGCGGCCGCCGCCGTCAGGCGCAGGCGGTGCATCGCGGGCAGCCGGTCCGGGGGAGTGAGCAAGCGGTGCACACGCTGCGGGACGTGGGCCTGCGGGGTGGGCCCCGGGCCGAACACGCCCCGGTCCTCGTTGAGTTCGACCAGGGCGAGCGCCGTGGTCAGCCGGCCGAAGCGGCGGGAGGCCGTGTCGTCGGCGGCCAACTCGACCAGCCGGTGCATCTCGTCGCGGAACGCGGCGAACACCGGCACCTGAGGGAAGCCGCCCGCCAGCGCCGCCGAGCAGTGCAGCAGCCAATCGTGCCGCGCCCGCGCGTGGCCCTGTTCGTGGGCGAGGAGGGCGTCCAGCCGCCGCCCCTTGAGGCGCTGCAACGCGGCCGTGGTGACGACGAGTTGAGGCGCGGCGCCGGACAGCCACCAGGCGTCCGGCCGCTCGCCCTCCAGTACGACCAGACGGCCGCTTCCGGGCTCCTCACCGGGCAACCGCGGGGCGCGCTCGAGGAGTTCGGCTCGTCGCAGGCGGCGCCGGTTCCGGGCCCGTACGACCTCCCGGACCAGCATCGCCGCGCTCCACAGCCCGCCGCACGCCAGAGCCACCGCGGTCGTCGCCGCCCAGCGGCTGGTCGTACCCAGGCCGTAGGCGTCCACGACCGCGCGCGGCGCCGGACCGAAGACGCGCCCGCGCACCGCCTCCCACGCCGCGGCCGCACTGAGCGTCATCGACAACGCGCAGCACAGCAGCACCGCCGCCACGACGCACTGCCACACCCACAGGGCGACCACGGGTTCCCGGTCCGGCCAGTCGGCCCGCGCGAGCAACCGAGGGGCGACGACAGCGGTCAGGGCGCCGAGCAGCAGCAGTGCCGCGGGGACCATCATGGCCAACACCATATGATCGGCCGCCCGTTCACGGGTACGGGGCGCCCTGCCGATGTGACGAAGCAAACGTTTCAGAGTGTGAGCAGCATGGCCACCATGCCGATCCCCATGGACAGCCGGCAGGCGCGCGCCAGCTCCGGACGGTCACCCCAGCCGAGGCCGGCGGCGCCGTCCGCGACGGCGTCGGGGACGAGACGCACCCCGGTCAGCAGCACATAGCCGGTGAAGTAGAGCAGCAACACCCCCGTCACCAGGGGCACTCCGGCCCCGCCGCCATGGGCGTGGTGACCGGAGCCGGGGGAGACGGCCATCACGACCGCCATGTAGACCATCGCCAAGGTTCCCACCAGGTGGTGCAGATGGTGCGGACTGCGCCGCACGGCCCAGACGGCGCGCAGCGCGGCCGCGCCGAACACGGCCGCATACAGCGGCCACGTCCACGACGGTGGCGTGAACACGGCCGCCGGCACGGCCATCGCGGCCATGCCGAAGCCCATGAGCGCGTCACCGCCGGCGGCGCGCCGCTGCTCCTCGACGCCGCTGCGCATCCGCAGCACGCAGTAGGCGCCGGTCGCCGCGCACAGCGCGACCAACAGCCAGCCGGGCGAAGCCGGTCCGTGCACGCGCATCTCCCCTCTCGACCATCCCGTCGACGGATGCGATGCCCGGGACATACGGCGCGCACACACGCGCAAGGGGGTACACAGGGAGCATTCGGCGGAGCATGGCAGCCTGATCGGCGCATGGTGCCGGTCCGCCCGGCCGCCCCCGGATCCCCTGGATCTTCTAGATCCCCGGCCGGTACCGCAGCGGATGATCGGCCGGGATCTCCACCAGGACGATCCGCGTCCCGTCCGGATCCGCGATCCACAGCTCGACCAGGCCCCACGGCTCCTTCACCGGCGGCCGTACGATCTCGACGCCCTTCGCGGTGAGCTCCTCGTGCGCTGCGGCCGCGTCCTCGACCTGCAGCCACAGCTGAAGGGCCGCGGACGGCGGGACGTCCGACCGCCCGGAGACCTCCAGGAAACCGCCGCCGAGGAAATACACGGTGCCCCGCTCCGGGCCCGTGCCGAACTCGCGGTAGACGGCGAGACCGAGCTGCTCGCCGTAGAAGGCGCGGGAGCGCTCGGGGTCGGTGGGGCGGAGCAGGGACCGGCTGCTGAGAACGTGCACCATGCATCCGCACCCTAGTGGGAGCGTTAACCTCGTCCGTGCCGAGCCGCGCCACAGATCGGAGCCCCCTGGCCATGGACACCGCCCCCACCGCACTGACCTTCCGCGACGCCGTCGACGCCGACGTGGACGTCCTGGTCGCGCTGATCGAGTCGGCGTACCGGGGAGAGGCCAGCCGGGCCGGATGGACCACGGAGGCGGACATCCTCCAGGGGCAGCGGATCGATCCCGAGGGCGTGCTGGAGGTCATCAAGTCGCCGGACAGCCGGCTGCTGACGGTGGAGCGCGACGGCCGGGTGGTCGCCTGCTGCCAGCTCGAACACCGAGGCGCGCACGCCTACTTCGGCATGTTCGCCGTCAGCCCCGCACTGCAGGGCGCGGGCCTGGGCAAGGTGGTCATAGCGGAGGCGGAGCGGCAGGCCCGCGAGACCTGGGGCGTCACCGAGATGCACATGACGGTGATCTCCGTGCGCGAGGACCTCATCGCCTGGTACGAGCGCCGCGGCTACCGCCGTACGGGACGGATGACACCCTTCCCGTACGGCGACGAGCGCTTCGGTATTCCGCAGCGCGACGACCTGCGGTTCGAGCTGCTGGTCAAGCCGCTCGCGTGAGGACCGCCGGCGTGACGCTCGGGCGGCCGCGGCCGGGCCTGTGCGGGTTCACGCCGTGAAGCGGCCGGTCCGCTTGATCTCCGGGTAGTCGGTCGTCGCGCCGTCCAGTTGCAGCGCCCGGACCAGCCTCAGGTGGTCCTGGGTGTTCACCACCCAGCCGATGATCCGCAGGTCCGCCTTGCGGGCGGACTCGACGACCTCCAGGGTGATCCGCCGGATGTTCAGGCATACGGTCGCGGCGCCGGCGGCGGTGGCGCGCTCCACGACGTCCGTTCCGTACCGGCTGGCGATGAGTGCCGTGCGGACGCCCGGCACCAGGCGGGCGATCTCGGCGATGGCCTCGTCGTGGAACGAGGACACCTCCACCCGCGAGACCAGGTCCCGTCGCTGCATCACCTCGGCGAGCGCGCGGGCCGCGGCCACGTCCTTGATCTCGGCCTGCAGCGGTGCCTTCACGGCGTCCAGGACCTCCTCGAAGACCGGGACTTGCTCGCCGCGGCCGGCGTCCAGCATGCGCAGCTCGGCCAGGGTCTTCTCGGCGATCGGGCCGCTGCCGTCGGTCGTGCGGTCCACCTCCGCGTCGTGCATGACGACGAGGGCACCGTCCTTGCTCAGGTGCAGATCGAGTTCGATGAGGTCGAGGCCGGCCTGCTGGGCGGCGGCGAAGGAACGGAGGGTGTTCTCGGGCTCGACGCCCATGACTCCGCGGTGACCGATGGTAAGGAAGTTCAAGGTTTCCACTCGCTTCCGTCGACGGCGGCGGGGGGTCCCCCGCCCGAGCGCAGCCGGGAGCGGGGGCGCGCGGACCGACGGACGGACGTCGCTGTCCACGCGGCAGAGTCGCAGCCTAATGGCCGGGTCTGCCGATGAACCCGCGCCTACACGGGGATTTGCTCTGACGGTAGCGACCGTACCTGGCCGGTACGCCTGTTGGCGGTCACCCGGGCGTGGGCGAGTCCTCCGGAGATTGACCGGCCGGATCCATGCGCTGCGGGCCCCGCTCCCAGAGGCTCCCGTCGCTCGGCCGCCGACGCCGAAGCGCGCGTCGTGACCGTGTCCGGCAGGAAAAAAAGCGGTGACCTGGCAGTGACACAGGACAATTTCCCGCTTCTCCTCTTGCTGAGAGAAAGCCCATATGCATACGGTGTTCTTACGCGAGGTTCTCCCGTGGAGGATGGGACATGACGGAAATTCTTGTGCAGCGGGGTGCGGGGGAGCAGGCTCCTTCCCTGGTCAGGGTGGTCGAGCATCCGGCGTGGCCCGTGCTCAAGGAGGCCGTGGAGCAGATCCGGCCATGGCAGTCCGAGGACGGGTCGATCGGCTTCGACGCCGAGGGCGCCCCGGACCGTGCCGACGCCGAAGAGGCCGTACGCCGGGTGATCGACGCGGTCGAGCAGCTGTCGCCGCTGCTCCCGCACGACGCCGCCTACCACGCGGCTCTCGTCACGGACCTGCGCCGCTGGGCCGTGGGCGGCTTCCAGGTGCCCGACTTCCTGGACTCGCTGCTCGCCTTCCAGCCCGCCGCGAGCCGCGCCGACGGCCAGCAGCACCTGGTCGTGTTCCCGATGTACACGCAGAACGGCAACCCCGACCGCAACCTCGAGGCGGTCGTGCTGCGCATGGTCTGGCCCGACTGGCTGGCCGAGCTGGAGCGCACGCGCTTCGACAACCCGCTGTTCTGCGGCATCACGTTCGAGGACTTCACGGCCGGTTACGACACCAACTCCGCCGTCCTCTTCCCCGAGACCATCGCCGTACGCCAGGCGCCGGAACGTTTCTCCTGGGGTGGCATCTTCTGCGACCGCGAGGCCGCCCGCTTCCGCCGGGTCACCGAGGCCGCCGTCGACATCCTGGGCCTCGAGCTGCCCGAGGACGTCGCCGCGATGGTCCACGACCAGAAGCGCTGCGAGGAGGCCTTCGTCCTGTGGGACATGGTCCACGACCGCACCCACAGCCACGGCGACCTGCCGTTCGACCCGTTCATGATCAAGCAGCGCCAGCCGTTCTGGATGTACGGCCTGGAGGAGCTGCGCTGCGACCTCACCGCCTTCAAGGAGGCCGTGAAGCTGGCGGCGGACGGCGTCCCGCAGGCCCGTGACGTGCAGTACGCGGTGCTCTTCGACCGCATGTTCCGCTTCCCGGTCACCGGCGAGCGCGTGCGCAACTACGACGGCCTCGGCGGCCAGTTGCTCTTCGCCTACCTGCACAAGCACGACGTCGTCCGCTGGACCGACAACAAGCTCTCCATCGACTGGGAGCGCGCCCCGCAGGTCACCAACCAGCTGTGCGGCGAGATCGAGAAGCTCTACCGCGACGGCATCGACCGCCCCAAGCTGGTGCACTGGTTCGCCGGGTACGAGCTCGTCGCCACCTACCTCGCCCCGCACCCGGGCTCGAAGTGGGCCAAGGGCCCCGACGCCCTGGACGTGACCCTGCCGCCGCGCAAACTCGTGGACGACGTGCTTCCGGACGAGTTTCCGCTGAGCATGTTCTATGAGGCGCTGTCCAAGAAGCTGAAGAATGTGATTGCGTCCACGAAGGGCATCACCGCGGACGGCACCGAGCGGGCCGCCGCGTGAAGGACAGCACGCTCGACACCGCGGACACGGACACGGCTCAGGAGGAGAACATGGGGAACGGCAACGGGGCGCTCAGCGGTGCCGTGATCGCGGTGGCCGGCGCGGGCGGACCCGCGGGCCGGGCGACGCTGCTCAGGCTGGCCGAGGCCGGGGCGACCGTTGTCGCGGCGGACAACGACCCCGAGCGGCTCTCGGAGGCCGTGGACGCGGCGCGCTACGCCTCCGGCGGCGCCACCGTCACCGGCGACACGGTGGACCTGCTCGACCTGCAGTCCACCCGCGACTGGGCCACCCACATCGAGAAGGACTTCGGCCGCGTCGACGGGCTCGTGCACCTGGTCGGAGGCTGGCGCGGCAGCGAGACCTTCACCAAGACCAGCCTCGACGACTGGGACTTCCTGGAGCTGCTGCTCGTCAAGACCGTGCAGCACACCTCCCTCGCCTTCCACGAGGCACTGCAGCGCAGTGAGCGCGGCCGGTACGTCCTGATCAGCGCCGCGGGCGCGAGCAAGCCCACCGCGAGCAACGCCGCGTACGCCGCCGCCAAGGCGGCCGCCGAGGTATGGACCCTGGCCCTGGCCGACTACTTCCGCAAGGCCGGTAGGGCCGAGGGCGCCGAGGGTCCGACCTCCGCGGCTGCGATCCTGGTGGTGAAGGCGTTGGTGCACGACGCGATGCGCGCCGAGCGGCCCAACGCGAAGTTCGCGGGCTTCACGGACGTCAAGGACCTGGCTGCGGCCATCGAAGACGTCTTCATGCAGCCCGCCGCCGAAGTGAACGGACAACGTCTGTGGCTGACCGAGAAGCCGTGAACCGTCCCAAGACCGACGCGCGGCGCCACCACGACCCGCAGGTCCGCGGTTTCGCCAGTGACAACTACGCCGGGGCGCACCCCGAGGTGCTCGCCGCCCTGGCCCTGGCCAACGGCGGCCACCAGGTCGCCTACGGCGAGGACGCCTACACGGAGAACCTCCAGCGGATCATCCGCAGCCACTTCGGCGCCACGGCGGAGGCCTTCCCGGTCTTCAACGGCACCGGTGCGAACGTCGTCGCGCTCCAGGCGGTCACCGACCGCTGGGGCGCGGTGATCTGCGCCGAGTCCGCGCACATCAACGTGGACGAGGGCGGCGCCCCCGAGCGCATGGCGGGCCTGAAGCTGCTCACCGTGCCCACGCCGGACGGCAAGCTCACCCCCGAGCTCATCGACCGGCAGGCATGGGGCTGGGAGGACGAGCACCGCGCCATGCCGCAGGCCGTCTCGATCGCCCAGAGCACGGAGCTCGGCACGCTGTACACGCCCGACGAGATCCACGCGATCTGCGAGCACGCCCACGCGCGCGGCATGAAGGTGCACGTGGACGGCTCCCGGATCTCCAACGCCGCCGCGTCGCTGGACGTCCCCATGCGGACGTTCACCAACGCGGTCGGCGTGGACATCCTCTCGCTGGGCGGGACGAAGAACGGCGCGGTCTTCGGCGAGGCGGTCGTCGTCCTCAACCAGGACGCCGTCCGTCGTATGAAGCACATACGCAAGATGTCCATGCAACTCGCCTCCAAGATGCGCTTCGTCTCCGTGCAGTTGGAGGCCCTGCTCGCCAAGGACCTCTGGCTGCGCAACGCCCGCCACGCCAACGAGATGGCGCAGCGCCTCGCGGAGGGCGTGCGCGCGGTGCACGGGGTGGAGATCCTCCAACCGGTCCAGGCCAACGGGGTGTTCGCCAAGCTCCCGCACGACGTGAGCGTGCGCCTGCAGCAGCGGTTCCGGTTCTACTTCTGGAACGAGGCCGCGGGCGAGGTCCGCTGGATGTGCTCCTTCGACACGACCGAGGAGGACGTGGACGCGTTCGTGGCGGCCCTGAAGGAGGAGATGGCGCGGTAGTACGGTGGGGGACCCTCCCCCACCACACCGTGAGGCCACGCCAGATGACTCTCCCGCTCACCGTGTCCGACGACGTGCGCGCCCTCGCACCCGGATTCACCTACGTCGCGATCGAGGCGCACGACCTGGTCAACGGAGCGAGCACCGAGGCGAGTTCGGCGGTGCTGGACGACGCGGCCCACCGTCTCGCCGTACGGCTGGACGGACGCGCACCGCACGAGGACCCGCACATGACGGCCTGGCGCGAGACGTACACGGCGTTCGGCTCCAAGCCGTCGCGGACCCGCAACTCGGCGGAGGCGCTGGCCAAGCGGGCGCTGTCAGGGGCCGGACTGCCCCGGATCAACGTGCTCGTCGACCTCTACAACGCCATCAGCGTCGCCCACTTGATCCCGGTCGGCGGTGAGGACCTCGACCGCATCCAGGGCGGCATGCGGCTCGTGCGGGCCGCCGGCGACGAGGACTTCGCGACCGTCGCCGGCGGCGAGGAGACCGTCGAACACCCCGACGCGGGCGAGGTGGTGTGGCGCGACGAGACGGGCGTGACCTGCCGCCGCTGGAACTGGCGCCAGGGTCCGCGCACCCGCCTCACCGAGCAGACGACCTGCGGCTTGTTCCTGCTGGAGAGCCTCGCGCCGATGCCGGTCGCCGAGGTCGAGGCGGCGGGCGCCGAACTCGCCGAGCTGCTGGAGAAGTTCAGCCCCGGCGCGCGGATCTCCGTGGGCGCCGCCCGGTAGGCGCGCGGCGCCGGAAGAGGCCGGCGTCAGCGCGCCTCGGCCGCGCGCAGCTCCTCCTGCGTCGGAGCCGTACCACCGAGGTGGGCCGGGAGCCACCAGGAGTCGGCGGCGTCCTTGGGACGGGCGGGGTAGGCGCGCTGGGCGGCCTCCAGGAGCTCCTGGACGGTCTCGCGCAGACGACGGGTGAGCGCGCCCGCGTACTGCTCGCGGGACGCCTCGATCGCCTCGCCGACGCGGACGGTGACCGGGGTGTGGCTGCGCTTGAAGTTGCGCGGCTGGCCCTTGGTCCACAGCCGCTGCGTGCCCCAGACCGCCATGGGGACGAGCGGCACACCCGCGTCCTGGGCGAGGCGCACGGCACCGGACTTGAAGCTCTTCAGCGTGAAGGACTGCGAGATCGTGGCCTCCGGGAACACCCCGACGACCTCGCCGGACCTGAGAGAGTCCAGCGCGTGCGCGTACGCCTTCTCGCCCTGCTTGCGGTCCACCGGGATGTGCTTCATGCCGCGCATCAGGGGACCGGAGATCTTGTGCCGGAAGACGGACTCCTTCGCCATGAAGCGCACCAGGCGCTTCTGCGGGAGGGCCGCCAGTCCGTTGAAGATGAAGTCCAGATAGCTGATGTGATTGCTCACCAGCACGGCGCCGCCGGAGCGCGGGATGTTCTCCGACCCCTTGACGTCGATCTTGAGGTCCCACGCCTTGAACAGCGTCAGGGCGAGACCGACGACGGGACGGTAGACCAGCTCTGCCATGGGCGGGGTGGGCCCTTCCTTGCTCTGCCTGGGAGGGGGATCCCGGCGGTAAGTTACGCAGCCGTAGGTTTACGGCGTCTCGCAGATCGTGCCGGAAGAACGAGCCGGGAGCCAGTCCTGACGCTCCGGGGCGGCGAGATCCTCGTCACGTCGGCCTATCGCCCCTTCGGTTCTGCCTATCGTTTCCCGGTCCGACGAAGTGTCTTCCCCCGGCCCGTCGAGCCCCCGCTACTCCCCGCTGACCGTGGCCCGGCGGATCAGCAGGAACATCTCGCACCCCAGGCAGTACCCGAACGCCGCGTTCAGGAAGGCGGCGGCGAGCGCGGCCCCGGTCGCCGCGAGTCCCAGCCAGTCCGGGCCCAGCGTGAACCCGACCAGCCCGAGTGCCGCGAAGACGAGCCCCACTGCCTGGGCGAACCGCGGCGGCTGCGGTGCCTCGAACTGGGTCGGCGGCCCGATCCGCGGCCGTACGAGCCTGCGGAACAGCCAGCCGTACGGCGACCGGTCCACGCCGCCGGCCGCGCCCATCGCGAACGCCAGGGTCTGCCAGGCCAGCAGCCACGCGCTTCCGGTGATCAGCACCGCCGCCAGCACGACCGTCGTCACGGCCGCCCCGAAGCGCGGCCCCCTCACATCAATGTCCATGAATCAAGCATTCCGCAGTGCAAGCCCGTCAGGGAGAGGGAATCTTTTCGGTCTTGTGAATGCTTGGACACGTGATGACCGGACTGATGGTGTGCGTGGCGGTGCTCGTGGCGGCGAGTGTCTACGGAGTGCTGCACAAGCGGCGGAGCGGGAGGGTGCGGGTGCGCGGGCGGGACGACGGCAAGCGGCTCGAGGCTACGGAACTCGGCGGTGAACTCGGCGCGCGGGCCACGCTCGTGCAGTTCTCCAGCGCCTTCTGCGCACCCTGCCGGGCGACCCGGCGCATCCTCGGCGAGGTCGCCGGGCAGGTCCCGGGCGTGACCCACGTCGAGATCGATGCCGAGGCCCACCTGGACCTCGTACGCCGGCTCGACATCCTCAAGACCCCCACCGTGCTGGTCCTCGACGCGGACGGCCGGGTGGTGCGGCGCGCCGCCGGACAGCCGCGCAAGGCCGATGTCATCGCGGCGCTGGGAGAGGCGATCTGACGGCCGGCCCGATCGATCCGATCAAGGTGAGTCATCTCCCACATCCCGGTACGCACTTGACTGTGCGCACCACCTATCGTCAGCCTGACCACATGCGTACGGAACTCCTTCTCTTCGCGCGGGTCCATGTCGACCTCGCTCGCACCGCGAGCGCGCGCTGTCCGGGCTGTTGAGCATCCACACTCCCGCTCGTCGCCTCCCGCAGAAGGACAACTCCATGACGGCCACGCCCGACCTCGGCACCCCCGGACTCGGCACATCCCAGCTCGCCTCCCCCGACCTGCTGCGCTCCGCCTTCCGGCGGCACGCGGCGGGCGTCGCGGTGATCACCGCCCGCGGCGCCTCCGGCCCGGTCGGCTTCACGGCCACGTCCCTCAGCTCCGTCTCCGCCGACCCCCCGCTGCTCTCCTTCGGCATCGGCACCGGTGCCTCCAGCTGGCCGGCGGTGGCGACGTCCGACCATGTCGGCGTGCACATACTCGGCGAGCACCAGCACGAGCTGGCCGCCACGTTCGCCCGCAGCGGCGCCGACCGCTTCGGTGCGCCGACGGCCTGGCGCGAGGGGCCCGAGGGCGTGCCCGTACTCGACGACGTCCTGGTCTGGCTGGTCTGCAGGATCGTGGAGCGGGTCCCTGCCGGCGACCACCGCATCGTGCTGGCCGAGGTCGTCCTGGGCGACCCCGCGGGCACCGGCAGGCCGCTGCTGTATCACCAGGGTCGGTTCAACGGCCTGCGGGATTGATCACTGCTTCCCGGACTGCGAAGCGGTCGAGTTCCGGTTACGCTGCGTTGCGAAGGTCACAGTTCAAAGCGCTTGCTTAGCGGGAATGAACTGGGTGTACTGACGAGTAATATTCCGTTGGGAGCGTGCGGACGCCCCGACAGGGATCGGCCGCTTGAGGCGCCTATGCTGCCTGCAAGAGGCAGCCCGGAAAAGACGATGCAGTAGGAGAGCCGGCGTGAGCTTGAGGATCGTTGTCACTGTGAAGTACGTGCCCGACGCCACTGGCGACCGGCACTTCGCCGATGACCTGACCGTCGACCGCGATGACGTGGACGGTCTGCTCTCCGAGCTGGACGAGTACGCGGTCGAGCAGGCCCTGCAGATCGCGGAGGACGCGGACGACGCCGAGGTCACCGTCCTGACCGTCGGCCCCGAGGACGCCAAGGACGCGCTGCGCAAGGCGCTGTCCATGGGCGCCGACAAGGCCATCCACGTCGAGGACGACGACCTGCACGGCACCGACATCATCGGTACGTCGCTGGTGCTGGCGAAGGCGATCGAGAAGGCCGGCTTCGACCTGGTCGTCTCCGGCATGGCGTCCACGGACGGCACCGCCGGTGTGGTCCCCGCCCTCCTCGCCGAGCGTCTGGGCGTTCCGCAGGTGACCCAGCTGTCCGAGGTCTCCGTCGAGGACGGCGTCGTCAAGGGCCGCCGGGACGGCGACGCTGCCTCGGAGCAGCTCGAGGCGGCCCTCCCGGCCGTCGTGTCGGTCACCGACCAGTCGGGCGAGGCGCGTTACCCGTCGTTCAAGGGCATCATGGCGGCCAAGAAGAAGCCGGTGGAGTCCTGGGACCTGTCCGACCTGGAGATCGAGGCGGAGGAGGTCGGCCTCGAGGGTGCCTGGACCAAGGTCGACTCCGCGGCCGAGCGCCCGGCCCGCACGGCCGGCACGATCGTCAAGGACGAGGGCGAGGGCGGCAAGCAGCTCGCTGAGTTCCTCGCGGGCCAGAAGTTCATCTAAGGCCCCGCAGTCGCTGACCGCCCCTCAACTTATCCACGCAGGAGTGCATTCCCATGGCTGAAGTCCTCGTCTATGTCGACCACGTGGACGGTGCCGTCCGCAAGCCCACCCTGGAGCTGCTGACCCTGGCCCGTCGTATCGGCGAGCCGGTCGCGGTCGCGCTGGGCAACGGTGCCGCCGACACCGCCGCCGCGCTGGCCGAGCACGGTGCGGTGAAGGTCCTCACGCACGACGCGTCCGAGTACGCCGACTACCTGGTCGTGCCGAAGGTGGACGCGCTGCAGGCCGCCTACGAGGCCGTGTCCCCGGCCGCCGTGCTGGTCCCGTCCTCCGCGGAGGGCAAGGAGATCGCCGCCCGTCTGGCGCTGCGCATCGGTTCCGGCATCATCACCGACGCCGTCGACCTGGAGGCCGGCGAGGAGGGCCCGGTGGCCACCCAGTCGGTGTTCGCCGCGTCCTTCACCACCAAGTCCCGTGTCGCCAAGGGCACGCCGGTCATCACGGTCAAGCCGAACAGCGCCGCCGTCGAGGCCGCCCCGGCCGCGGGCGCGGTCGAGCCCCTGTCCGTGTCCTTCTCCGACAAGGCGACCGGCACGAAGGTCACGGGTCGTACGGCGCGTGAGTCGACGGGCCGTCCGGAGCTGACCGAGGCCGCGATCGTCGTCTCCGGTGGCCGTGGCGTCAACGGCGCCGAAAACTTCCCGATCATCGAGGCGCTCGCCGACTCCCTCGGTGCGGCCGTCGGTGCCTCGCGTGCCGCGGTGGACGCGGGCTGGTACCCGCACACCAACCAGGTGGGCCAGACCGGCAAGTCGGTCTCGCCGCAGCTCTACATCGCCAACGGCATCTCGGGTGCCATTCAGCACCGGGCCGGCATGCAGACCTCGAAGACGATCGTGGCCGTCAACAAGGACCCTGAGGCCCCGATCTTCGACCTGGTCGACTACGGCGTCGTCGGCGACCTCTTCGACGTCGTCCCGCAGCTCACCGAGGAGATCAAGACCCGCAAGGGCTGAGTCTCCTCAAGGCGCCCGGACACCCGGGCAGCCCAGCCCCGGCCCCGTCGAGCTTCGGCTCGGCGGGGCCGGGGCTGTGTGGGACATCCTGACGCGTTGCCAGGGTGGTCTCGTGCGGACGATCCGATTCGCCCTGCTGGCTGTCGAGGATTGGCGGGATCTGCGGGTGAGCGCCGACAAGATCAGGTCCGCCGAAAACGGCCCCGGTGTCGATGGGCTCACCTGCTGAGGTGTCGAGTGTTCCCGGGCGCGGTCGGTCCCCGTGTCACCACGCGTGGTCGCCGGGGGCGGCACCGCCCTCCAGTAAAGGGCGATGTTGGCCGGCTGCGGACCCGCAAGCACGCGCCCCATATCCGGGCAAACAACTGATGCTCTGCATATGACATATGGGACATGCGTGGCACCATGGGATATGTGGCTTTTGGCGCTGAAGACAGGCGCGAGAGGAGTTGAACCATGATCGCCAAGCTGCTCGGCAAGCTGTCCTTCACCCGCCACTACGGTGCGTACGGCGCCCACGAATGGGATGCCTACGCCGGCGACTGGGGCTGACCGAACTGCCGACGGGCGCCCCCGGGCGCTCGCCGGCTCCCAGCCACGCTGCCGACGATATCGGCCTGGACAGGTACGAGAGCCAGGGACGATCTCATGGGCCGAATGAATGAGCCGCCGCGGCTGCCCGATGGCAGCTTCGCGGCCTGGAGCCGCGACCGGCTCGCACTGGCGCGCCGTGGCGCTGAGGAGTGCGGGGACGTCTGGCAGCTGGAGCCGGGTGTCTACGTAGCCGCTACGGCCGGGCCGTGTGAAGCCGTTCTGCGTCGCGCGCAGGACTTCCCCAAGGCACCCGCGCCTCTCTTCCCGCCACCGAAGCGGTCGAGCGGAGCACCGACACCTGAGGAGCGTGCATACGCTCACGCCGCCCGTATGCGCGGACTGCGCCCGCAGGCGGTTGCGGAACGGATCGGTGAGATTGCGCCCGGGACCGCTCGGTTTGCCGACCAGTGGCCCACGGGCCAGGACGTCGAGATTCTGCCCCCGGTCCGGCAGGCCCTGGCAGAGGTCGGCGTGCGCTACCTCTTCTCCGAAGACGCTCCCACCCTGCTGCCCTTTGCCTCACAGCTCTTCCTGGCCCGGGAGGCGCTCGTACGCCCCTCGCGCTGGGTATGGCCGCGCTGGATCCCCACACCGGCACGGCGGTTCCGCACACGGCAGCAAGTCGCCTTCACCGACGCTCTGCGGCCCATCGTCGGCCGGCGCCGTTCATCGGGCCGGCTCGGTGACGACATGCTGGGACAGATGCTCCGGCCCTCCTCCCGCCATGGACTGCTGCCGGAAGAGGCCATCCTCGACACGCTCCCCGGAATCACCCTCGCAACCTTCGAGACACCTACCCGGGCAGCCGGATGGATCCTGCTCCACCTGGCTCGGCACCCCCAGGCAGCGGGCCGCGTCGCGGCCGAAGCCGCCTTGCTGCCCGCGGACCCGGCCGTGACGACCAGCACCCACCTCGACAGCCTGCAATACACCCAGGCACTGGTGAACGAGGTGCTTCGGCTGTACCCCCCGAGCTGGCTACTGACCCGGCGCGCCACGCGACAGACCCAACTCGCCGACTACACCATCGACGCCGGGTCCACCGTTCTCGTCTGCCCCTACACTGCTCACCGCGACGCACGGGAATATTCCGAGCCGGACGAGTTCCAGCCCGAGCGCTGGCTCGATGATTCGGGCTCGCCGGCGAAACGCGGGGTCTTCCTCTCCTTCGGTACCGGACCGCACGGCTGCGAGGGAGCCGCTCTGGCCATGGCGATGCTGACCCTCCTGACTGCGCAGACCGCCCGCCGCTACCACTTGAGCGAGCCGCCCGGACCGGAACCCGGCTACCAGGTCACCACCCTCGAAGGTCTCGCAACGGTCGGCTTGCGCCTGCGTGCCACCTCGCGTAGCTGAGGGCAGTTCTGCCTTGAGTGACAGGAAGCCTCCACCCGCGAACAGTGAACGTTGATCAGGTCCGAGTGCCGTTCCGCGCCCGCTTGGATGACCGGCTCATGGTTCGCTCATCGTGTGTCGCTGGTCGAACTCGTCGGCGAGCATGCGCATCATGACGAGGTCGTGGTGCCGGCCGGCGAAGAAAACGTGTTCCCGCAAGCGCCCTTCCTCGGTGAAGCCGAGCCGACGAAAGAGCGCCAGCGATGCCTCGTTGTGGGCGAAGATCGCTGCCAGGCATTTGTGATAGCGCCGCTCGGCGAACATGAAGCGCAGCAGCAGCACTACGGCTTCTGCCGCGTAGCCCTTGCGCCGGTGGTCAGCGCCGATCATGACATCAATCTCGAACCAGCCTGAACGACGGCCGGTGCGATGTGAGCCGACTGTGCCAACCAGCTCTCCCGTGGCCGTCGTTTCGACTGCCAACAGGAAGCGGTCGTCATCGCACTTGGCAAGGGCTTGCTCCTTCGCCCAGGCACGGTAGCTCTCGGCGGACCGCGGTAGATCCAGCCGGCTCCCTGGCCGCCCGTCATCGTCGGCGAAACGCGTGAACGCTGTCCAGTCGTCGGGCTCGATCGCGCGTAGGCGTACCCGTCTACCAGTCCAGGACGATGCCATGCCCTATTCGATCACGCTGCAGTGCGCGCGAGGCCGAGAGGCACGCCGAGGCAGATGTCGCCCGCCGCGCTCTGTCTCAAGATCGAGCAGTTGTCGCTTCTGGACGTTCCGATCCTCCCCAGGGGCAGTGTTGACCGGCGGGAAGGCCCACGGATAGCTTCGTTCAACGGATTGTTGATTTTGTGGGGTGGACGCGCGGAGGGTGTGCGATGGGGCACGGTCAGGACCACGGCAGGAGTCGGCCGGTGAAGGTGGCGACGAGCCTCGCGGGTGCCGTCACCGAGCAGATCAGCGCCTCCCTCGCCCCGGTCGACGCCGAGTTGGAGCGCCGCTACCCCGGCGACCCCGGCACCCGTCAGCCCGTGCACACCGTCTACGTCCCCGGCGACGTCTTCGCCGCTGACACCGTGCGCTCCTGGGGAGGCCAGGCCCTCGCCGTCCTGGACGAACACGCCCCGGACGCCTCGGCCTTCGCCGCCGTCCTCGGTCTCTCCGACGACCTCGCCGAGCCGGTCCACGCGCGCGTACGCGACAAGTTGGCGCGCGAGCCGATCGAGGACCTGCGGGTCGACTTCGAGGACGGCTACGGCCCCCGCCCGGACGCGGAGGAGGACGAGGCGGCCGCCCGCGCGGCCCGGCTGATCGCCGAGGCGTATGCGGCCGGTACGGCGGCTCCGTACATGGGCATCCGCATGAAGTGCCTGGAGGCCGCGGTACGCGACCGGGGCATCCGCACCCTCGACATCCTCCTGACCGGCCTGATGGAGGCCGGCGGTCTGCCCGAGGGCCTCGTGCTGACCCTGCCGAAGGTGACGTACCCCGAACAGGTCGCCGCCATGGCCCGCCTGTTGGGGGCCTTCGAGAAGACGCACGGGCTGGAGGCCGGGCGGATCGGGTTCGAGATCCAGATCGAGACCAGCCAGGCCATCCTCGCCGCCGACGGCACGGCCACCGTCGCGCGCATGATCCAGGCCGCCGAGGGCCGGGCCACGGGGCTGCACTACGGAACCTTCGACTACAGCGCCTGCCTCGGCGTCTCCGCCGCCTACCAGGCGAGCGACCACCCGGCCGCCGACCATGCCAAGGCGGTCATGCAGGTCGCGGCGGCGGGTACCGGCGTACGGCTGTCGGACGGCTCCACCAACGTCCTGCCGGTCGGTCCGACCCGACAGGTCCACGACGCCTGGCGACTGCATTACGGGCTCACACGACGGGCGTTGGCCCGCGCCTACTACCAGGGCTGGGACATGCACCCCGGCCACCTGCCCACCCGGTACGCGGCCGTCTTCGCCTTCTACCGCGAGGGCTTCGAGCAGGCGGCCACCCGCCTCGCCCGTTACATCGAGCGGGCCGCCGGTGACGTCATGGACGAGCCTGCCACCGCCAAGGCCCTCAGCGGTTATCTGCTGCGCGGCCTGGACTGCGGCGCCCTCGACCTCGCGGAGGTGGCAGGACTCACCGGGCTGACCCGCGCCGAACTGGAGGGCTTCGCCGGAGTGCGACGGCGGTCCGGTCCGGCAGCCGCAGGCCGCCGCTAGCCAGGTAGCCGGACGGTCCTGTGGTAGCCGGGCCGAGAGAGGGCGTAATCACGCGTCCATTCCCGGCCGCCCGGCCCGCGGATCACGGACGTAGCGTTCAAGGCCGGACGCCGTCACCCAGTCCTGCTCGGCGAACAGTCGGGTGCCCCGCTCGCACAACTCCGCGTCCGCGCGGGCCCGTGCGCAGAACTCCTCCGGTGTCGTACCGAACAAGCTCCTCAACCTGGTTGACTCCCGCAGCAGTTGGGTGAGCAGTGCCCGCTCGCCCGGGTGCTCGCGGGGCGTGACGGTGTCGTCGTGCAGGATCCCGTGCCGGTTGACGTAGGCGTACGCGCCGGGAAGCGTGGTGCCGTCGGCCAGTTCGATCCGTACGTCCGGTGCTGGCAGCCATGCACGGTCGTAGTGTCCGGCCGGTACCGGCACCCCCTCGCTGGCGTCCACGAGGGTGAGCTGGCGCGCGTCCAGCCAGATCAGGAACAACTCCCTTACTGAGTACGGCGCTTCGAAGGGGGACGCCGAGACGTATCCCATGCGGCTGACATGCGCGGAGACGCCGACACCGACTCCCGTTACGGTGGCCTTCACCATCGGGACCGGTGAGGTGACCCCGAACCCGACCATTTTGTGGCGCAGTTGGCCCGGGCAGGCGTTGGATCCGACCGCGAGGACGGGCACGCGGTCCTCGTACACCAATTGCTCGAGCGGCAGCATCCGGTCCCCGTGGAGGAGCCCGGAGTCGGCGGGCCACGCGCCCGGATAACTCAGCGGATGTTCGCGCGGTGCCTCCGCGAGGCCCAGTTCCTCCAGCGTGCGACCGGTCATGCGCGGCTCAGTCCACCGGCGGCAGCTCGCCCGAGCCGCGGGTGATCAGCCGGGTCGGCAACTCGAGCCGCTCCGAGGAGGGAAGGGTGCCGTCGAGCCGGCGGAAGAGCCGCTCGGCGGCGGTACGGCCGAGAGCGGCCGCGTCCTGGGCGACGACCGTGACGCCCGGCCGCAGCAGGTCGGCGAGCTCGAAGTCGTCGAAGCCGACGAGGGCGACCTGGCGCGACAACTCAGCCAGGACCCGGACCACGGTGACCGTCACGCGGTTGTTGCCCGCGAAGACCGCGGTGACGGGGCTGGGACCGGACAGCATCTCCTGCGCCGCCCGGCGCACCCGCTCCGGGTCGGTGGCCCCCAGCGACATCCACGCGTCCTCGACGGGTATCCCCGCCTCCGCCATGGCCGTCCGGTAGCCGCGCAGACGCTCGGCCGCGGTGTGGATTCGGGGCATGTCGCCGATGAACCCGATCCGGCTGTGGCCATGGGCGATCAGATGGGCGACGCCGTCGCGGGCGCCGCCGTGGTTGTCGGACAGGACGACATCCGCGTCGATCCGCCCGGCCGGCCGGTCCACGAACACGGTCGCGACGCCCGCCCTGATCTCCGGCTCCAGATACCGGTGGTCGTCCCCGGCCGGGATCACCACCAGGCCGTCCACGCGCCGCGCGCACAGCGCCAGCGCCAACTCCTGCTCGCGGTCCGGGTCTTCAGCGCTGGAGCCGTTGATCAGCAGGGCGCCATGGGCCCGGGCGACCTCCTCCACCGCGCGGCTGAGCGGCCCGTAGAACGGGTCCGCGAGATCCTCCAGCACCAGCCCGATGCTCGCCGTACGGCCCTTGCGCAGCACCCGCGCGCTGTCGTTGCGGCGGAAGCCGAGGGCGTCGATGGCCTCCTGGACCCGGCGCTCCGTGTCCGGGGTGACGCCGGGCTCGCCGTTGACCACACGGGAGACCGTCTTCAGACCCACTCCGGCACGTGCCGCCACGTCCTTCATGGTGGGACGACTGCCATAACGCGTCCCGGGGTGACGGTCCGTGGGGCGATCGGCGCGGTGGGTGGTCTCGGGCACGATGCGGTGTCCTGTCCTGTCGTCCACGGGGGCGCGTCGGCCCATGGGGTCGTATGCGGTATGAGGATGTGGCATCGAGCATAGAGCCTGGACAACGTTGTCAGATGCGGGGGAGACTGTCCACCGCAATCACCGGCCATCGCCCCCACCGCGAGACCGGCCTGCGCTGTCGTCCGGCACCGCCGCTGCTGCGCGTACGGACGACTGGTTGTCGCTTCGTTCCTTAGCTGTTCCTCTGTTCCTCTTGCTTGACGGGGAGATCTGACTCTGATGCACACCGACTTCGTGGCGGCGCTCGACATCGGCGGTACCAAGATCGCCGGGGCGTTGGTCGACGGCCACGGACGGATTCAGGCGCGGGCGCAGCGCGCTACACCGGCGCAGGAGGACGGTGAGACCGTCATGCGCGCCGTGACGGACGTGCTCGGCGACCTGGCCAAGTCGCCGCTGTGGGGACGCGCGGGCTCCATCGGCATCGGCAGCGCAGGCCCGGTGGACGCGTCGACGGGCACCGTGAGCCCGGTGAACGTACCGGGCTGGCGCGACTTCCCACTGGTGGAGCGGGTGCGCGCGACCACCGGGGGCCTTCCCGTCGAGCTGATCGGCGACGGCGTCGCGATCACGGCCGCCGAACACTGGCAGGGTGCCGCCCGCGGACACGACAACGCACTGTGCATGGTGGTCTCGACGGGCGTCGGCGGCGGCCTCGTCCTGAACGGGCGACTGCATCCCGGCCCGACGGGCAACGCGGGTCACATCGGCCACATCAGCGTCGACCTGGACGGCGACCCGTGCCCGTGCGGCTCCCGCGGCTGCGTGGAACGCATCGCCAGCGGCCCCAACATCGCCCGCCGCGCGCTGGAGAACGGCTGGCGCCCCGCCCTCGACGGCGACACCTCCGCCGCCGCGGTCGCCGCCGCCGCCCGCACCGGCGACCCCATCGCCGTGGCCTCCTTCGAACGTGCCGCGCGGGCACTGGCCGCCGGAATCGCCGCCACCGCGACTCTCGTCGAGATCGACATCGCGGTGATCGGCGGGGGAGTGGCCAAGGCCGGAGACGTACTCTTCACCCCGCTGCGCTGCGCTCTCGCCGACTACGCGACCCTGTCGTTCGTACGACACCTGACCGTGGCCCCGGCCCGGATGGGCACCGACGCGGGCCTGGTGGGAGCTGCTGCTGCGGCGTTGGCGGGGATGCGGGGCGCGGCGGGGGCGGGAGTCTGAGACAGCAGTCCAGGTGGTCCAGGCAACCCAGGTAGCCCTGGGGTGGCCGTGGTCCGGCTTCTGCCGGGGATACGGGGGAGCCGGCCCCTGGGCCGATCATGCTCCGGGGCGTTTGACGTCAGGCGGATTCGGGTGGACGAGCGACGGAGCGTGCGTGGTTCGACACCCGCCGACGCGTCGACGCCCTGGGGGCCGGCCTACGCGGTAACCGCTCCGCGCCTTCACAACCGCCCCACCGACCAGGCCAGTGCCGCTGCAGGATCCTGCCCCGGTCATCAGGACTCCGCCGATCGCATGTGCACCCGCACCGCCGGCCCCTGCAACGGCGTCGCTTCGGCTTCTCGATCATCATCACGACAACGCTCGGCGCCATGATGAGCACTGCCCCGAGCATGAGCCAGGCCGGCCGACGAAAAGCCCCATAATGGCCGCGACCAGTCCCACCAAGAAGCCGATGTGCGCCCAGAAGTCAGGCACACTCAGCTGCCGCTCGCTCATGTCGTCGTCCCTCTCCGAGGCGCCCGCTCCCCACGGGCAAGCGCAGCATCAGGGGTCACCGCGCCTCGGTCAAGGCTCCGATTGTTGAGCTTCACGAGGCCAGAGGCGCCCGCGTTCGTTTCCCCGACTCAGGCCGCACTCACATAGGCGATATTCCAACTGGTGCTCAGAAAACGGAACTTGACCTGTCCATTGAGGCTTCAACAACCTTGTTGATCACCTATCTCCACCGAGCCCGTCTCCGCGCCGGTGCGGAAGCGCCACCTTCCCCGAGAGGGGCCACCGGCCATCACTGCCGTCCGCCGCCGGAACGGAACCGCCGTGACCAGAGGCCCTTCCGTCAAGGCGTCCGAGAAACACGACCGCATCTGCTACCAGCCCACCGGATCGCCACCGTCCGCAACGCGTCCCCCGAACAGAGCACCCCCCTTCGTTACGGAAGCCGTTGGGCCAGTAGAAGGAGTTGAGGCAGCGAGACCGCCAAGGGTGTTACGGACCGTCAGTTGCCTTTTCCCTGCTCGCAGCACGATTGAGAGCTGGGACAGGGCCGGTGCCCTGGCCCTTCCCGATATCGATGGCCCATACAAGGGAGAGTTACGGATATATCCGCGCTTTGTAACACGAATCCTTTCGTTGATCTGGCGTCGCCGTGAAGGGCCACAGTGTGGGCCCTCGGCAGAGAGCCGAGAATTTCGGATGGCACATCCGGCTCCGACCAGGGTCGGTGTGCACGAACGTGAGGTGACAGATTCATGTCTGTTTCTCGTACGGCGGTCCGCCTGATTGCCACCTTTGTGGCTTCGGGCGCTCTCGTCGGCGCGGCCGCCCTGCCGGCACTGGCCGCCGGCCATGACGGCGACAACGGGAGGAGTTACTCGCACAGCAGCTGGGGCGACGACGACGACCGCGACGGTCGATTCGGCGACTGGGACCGGGGCTGGCACCGGGACCGGGACCGGGACTGGGACCGGGGCTGGCATCGGGGCTGGCCCCGGAACCACGGCTGGCACCACGGCTGGTACGGCCACCGGCACTGGGACCGGGGCTGGCACGGCCACCGCTAGTCCACCCTTGGGGGCCGTGATGTGACGCGGAGGCCGACCACACCTCTGCCTCCGTCGTCATAGTCGGGCACGGCCGCTACACCACCGGAGGGTCGAAGACCGTTCATTGCGGGCTTCGGCCCTCCGACCACGTGTGGCCCGCCGGCTGGCCACTCTGAGCATTCCAGTTGGCCGGCCCAACAAACCGTTGCTGGTCAGCAGTTGATGGGAGGGTTGCCAGAAGCGACTAGGCAGAAGTCCGACCCGAGTCCGCCGTCGACGGTGCCGGCGTTCGGGCCGACGAAGATGAAGTCGCTGTCGGCGGCGCCGAGGATCCTGCCGGTCGCCGTGGTACCGGCGTTGGCCGTGATGGAGTCGCTGCCGGGGCCGCCGTCGACGGTGCCGGCAACGGTGCCGTTGATGACGATGTAGTCGCTCCCGCCCAAGCCGTTGACGCTATCGCCCACGGCAAGGGCGCCGCAGCTGATGTAGTCGGGGCCGGCAGTGCCAGTGACAGTCGTACCGGCCGCGGGACGGCCGTTGACCGTACATGAAGTCAGGGCCTGTGCAGGCGTCGCGGTCAGGGCGAGGGGAGCGGCCACGAGGGTGGCGGCGCAGAGCGTACGCATCGCGTGTCTGATCATGTAATGAGTGGTTCATGATGACTTCATGATCGCAATTCTGTACCACCAGTGACTCTACCGTCCGGGGTAGTTTGCTGCCCAGACAGCCCACAGGGGCTGACGGTCGGATCTGTTCGCAGCGTGTCAGCATCTCGTCGTCGAACACCCCGCGCCGGTACGTCACGAAGACCACCTGCACATGCATCATCGATCTACACATTTGTCATATTTTTCTGGTTCTGCTTATCCGCGAGGTCAATCGCCGTAGTGTCTTGATCATGCAGCTCCGCTACAACTTTCGGGCCTACCCGGATGCCTCCCAGCGCGGTGCGCTGGCGCGGGCGTTCGGGTGCGCGCGGGTGGTGTGGAACGACTGCCTGCGTGACCGTAAGGAAGCACACGCGGCGGGGCTGCCGTACGTGAAGTCGGCGGAGTTGTCCCGGCTTCGCATCACCCAGGCCAAGCGCACCGAGGAACGGGCCTGGCTCGCGGACGTGTCGGCGGTCGTCCTGCAGCAGTCTCTGCGGGACCTGGACACCGCCTACAAGAACTTCTTCGACAGGCTGGTGCAAGGCGCCGCCGAACAACTCCCCTTCGCCGCCGACAGCTTCGACCTGGTGTTCTGCGACTTCGGTGGGCTCAGCTGGGCGCCCCCGCACCTGGCCGTCCCGCAGGCCGCACGCGTCCTGGGCCGAGGCGGGCGCCTGGTGTTCAACGTCGCCAGCCCATGGTTCGAAGCTTGCTACGACGAAGCCGCCAGCCGCGTGACCACGACGCTGCAGCAGGACTACTTCGGGCTGAACACCATCGCCGAAGACGACGGCGCGACCAGCTATCAGCTCACCTACGGCGACTGGGTCAAGGTCCTGCGCGGCGCGGGTCTCATCATCGACGACCTCATCGAGCCGCGGCCCGAACCCGGAACACTCAACGGCTACAACGAAACCGACCCACCCGACTGGGCACACCGCTGGCCGGCGGAACTGCTCTGGGTAACCCACAAACCGTAAGTTCCGCCGCGCCGAGACGTGAAGGCACCCTCTCGCCGGACAGGCCCTAGAGGTGACACCCGGCATGCGGGCAAGCCGCAGTTGCAGGCCGCTCGCGCGTGGATGGGAGGGCACCCCCGGCGGTTCTGTCGCAAACTCAACTGGAGGGCGTGACCGGGGACCACAGGCCGAGCCACTGCTCGGCGCCCCAGGCCTCGAACCGCTCTACCTCAGTGAACCCCAGCTTCGCCGCGAGACGCATCGAGCCGACGTTGGCGGTCTGGGTGGTGAGCACCACCGGCTCGCCGGGAAGCGCGCCGGCGAGCCAGCCGAGTGCCGCCGCGCACGCCTCGGCGGCGTACCCGAATCCCCACACCCGCGGCAGGAACAGGTAGCCGAGATCGGCCTTCCCCGCGGCAGCCGGGCGATGGTGCCCCGTTGTTCTCCTGAGCAGGATCTGGCCGATCATCAACCCGTCGAGATCAACGACGAAGTTCCCGGGCCACCGCTCGGGCGCCCCGGGCATCTCCCGCTCAAGCTCGTCACGCGGTCGGGGGCCGCCGAGGTAGGCGTGCACCTCTGGCGAGGCGAGCAGCTCGATGAATGCCGCACGGTCCCGGGTCTCGGGCTCACGGAGCACGAGCCTCTCGGTCCTAATCGGCTCAGGCGGCCAAGCCACGGGTCCCAGATCTTCCATCCGCGCACGCTAACAGGTGGTCAGACCATGGGAGTTCACGAAGTCAGACAGAGTCGTCGCACAGAAGGTCTTGGACTTCCTCACCGACAAGCGTTGCTGACAGTCGGCCACGTCCGCCCGCAGGTCGAAGCGACGGCATGCCTCGCATCGGCCGCCGAGTGCAGGGCACAACTGTCCTCGTACCTGAATCAGCTGGATAAGCCTGGAGGCGACCTGCGCACGTGGGGTCCTCGCCGGCGCACCAGGTCACTGTCATCGAGGTGGACCGCCCCGGCGGGGTCGCCGGGCCGTCCGCAGCGCGACTCTGCAACTGCCCTCAGCTGCCGAGTCAACCGTTGCCCTGCTCGATGTCCAGATGGATCGGACCCCGAAGAACGGGGCTTCGCCGGTACGGTGGTGGGTCGGTGACCAGACTGGGGCGGTCGAGGCGGCTTACCAGTTCGGTCAGCGCGATCTGGGTCTCCCGCCGGGCCAGCGGGCCGCCGAAGCACAGGTGGATGCCGCTGCCGAACCCCAGGTGCTGGTTGTCACGCCGATCCGGGTCGAAGCGGTCGGGGTCGTGGAAGCGCTTCGGATCGCGGCTGCCTGAGGCCAACATGAGCATGATCTGCGAACCCTTGGGGATGACGGTGTCGCCGACGGCGATGTCGCTGTACGCCACTCGCCAGGGAATGATGTGCACGGGGGGCTCGTAGCGCAGCAGTTCCTCGACCAGCGGCACGACCAGGTCCGGGTCGTCGCGCAGTCGCTGCAGCACGTGCGGGTGGCGCAGCAGCGTCAGCATGCCGTTGGTGATGAGGTTGACGGTGGTCTCGTGGCCGGCGATGAGCAGCAGTTTGGCGGTGGCGACGATTTCGGCGTCGGTCATCCGGCCGTCTGGCCCGTCGTCATCGTTGGCCAGCCGGCCCAACAGATCGTCGCCCGGCCGATCATGGCGCTGTTCCACGAGCTCGCCGAGGTTCTGGCGCAAGTCCTTGCGGGCCCGTACGCCCTTGTCCAGTTTCTCCTTCGGGTCGGTCTTGGGGTCGTAGTCGATCGCGTTCATGATGTCGTTCACCCAGAGGTGGAACCTCGGCTCGTCCTCGCGTGGCACGCCGAGCAAGTGACAGACAACGGTTACGGGGAACAGGAGGGCGAAATCGTCGACGACGTCGATCCGCTCCTTGCACGCGAAATCGTCGATCAGGCTGCTGACGGTGGCGGTCAGGTCGCCTTCCATGCCGGTCACCAGTCCCGGGGTATGAGGGGGGCCGAAGTGACGCATCGCCATACGCCGCAGGCGATCGTGCTCGGGCTGGTCCATCTTGATGAACGCCGGCGTGACCCCTTCCTCGACTGAGGGCATCGGGCGCGACAGATTGCGCACGTCGGCACTCAGATGCGGGTCATTCAGTACGTCCGTGATCTCACGATAGGTACTGATGACGTAGCTGCCGTCCTCCTGCCGAGCCACCGGCGTCCTGCGCAGCTCGGCATACAGCGGGTACGGGTCGGGCCGGGAGGAGTAGTCGAAGATCCGTTGCAGCGTGCCGGGCGTCTCGGTCGTGGTCACCCGGCGTTCCTCCTGCTGATGCTGGTGCACGGCCGTGACGCGGCGCTCACCCGGGTCATGGCCTGTGACGAGCACGGTGGCGCCCTGAGCGAGCAGGGCGGGGCCGGGGAGGTCGACGGGCACCGGTTTCATGTCGGCCGGCTGGTCCGGCGTGGGGCAGGAGGGCGGGAAAGGTGCGGCCGCCTCGATCAACCGTCGGTAGTGGTCAAGCCACTTGCCGTTGTCGAAGCTCACGGCAGCCGTGACGCGGCCCCGATAGCCGTATGCGGTGACGAAGCGGTGGTCGTCCAGCGATCCCTGGGTGACGACGACCTCGTCGGCGAAGGTCGGCACGCCGACGGACTTGATGTTGACGCCGAACTGGATCGACCAGAACAGCGGGATGGACAGGTGGGCCCAGCTGTCGTCCTGATCGCTGACCATGTTGTGGGCTGCGACCTCTGCCTGCTCCACGGCGTTGGCCCAGTGCTCCAGTGAGATGAGCCGGTATTCGTAGATGGGGTTCGGGCAACGTGCCACGTCTCCCGCGGCGAAGACGTCGTCGGTGACGCGGCCATTGATGTCGAGGGCGCGGCAGCCCGTGTCGCAGGTGATTCCCCACACGCCCGCCGCCAGTCCCGACTCCCGCAGCCACTCGGTGTTGCGGATGCCTCCGAGTGCCACCACCGCCACATCGGCGTCGACCGTACTGCCGTCGTCGAAGTGAGCACGGCGAAACCGTCCCTGCGTGTCTCCCTCGAGTCGGGCGACTCTGACACCGCAACGCAGGTCGACGCCGTGAGCGCGCTGCATGTCCGCCGCAACCGCACCGATCACGGCACCGAGCGCCCCGACCAGCGGGGCCGCCGCGAGTTCGGCGACGGTCACCGGGATGTCCCGTTCGCGGCAGATGGAGGCGATCTCGGAACCGTTGAATCCCGCACCGATGACCAGAACGCGGGAAGGCCCGGCGGCGAGGGCTCGCTGCAGGCTCTCGGCGTGCTCGCGCGTACGCACCACGAACACCCCGTCCAGGGCCGCCTCGGACTCGACGAACCACGGCCGGGCCCGCACCCCGGTGGAGATCAACACCCGGTCGAAGGGAACTTCGCGTCCGTCGGCGAGTCGTACGTGGTTCGTCGCAAGGTCCAGCCCGCTGGCTGGCACGCCCAGCAGCCACTCCGCGTCGATGCCACGACGGCGGGGCAAAGCGGTGCCCCCGGCCGGCACCCACCCGGTCAGTACTTGCTTGGACAGGGGAGGCCGGTCGTAGGGCTCGCCCAGTTCGTCACCGATCATGGTCAACGAGCCGGTGAACCCTTCGTCGCGCAGCGCCTCCGCGGCACGCAGCCCCGCCAGTGACGCCCCGACGATCACGATGCGGCCATCGCGCTTGAACGCCCGCAGAGTGTCGGCGCTGGTCATGACGGGGACGCCTCCACCGGGGCGTCCCGTCCCTCCAGCCGGTCGACCAGAATCGCCTGGACCGGACAGGCCGCTGCGGCGTGTAGCACCTGGTCGCGCTGGGCGTCGTCGGGGTTCGGGTCGTACATGAGCGCTTCCTCACCGTGCATCCGGAACGCCTCCGGAGCCAGGAACGCGCACTGTGCATGCCCTTCACATCGGGAAAGATCAACGACAACTTTCATCCCGACCTCCACAGGGAGCTGCGGTCACCCGGCGGCCGGCACGGCGCCGTCGCCGAAGGCGGCAACGTCCTGTGTTGCCATCACGGAGGCGGATGAACCGCACCGGATGCGGCCAGGCCCTCCTGTTGGACGAGGGGCGGGCACCGCCGATGGGGGTGCGCCCGCAATGAGCGCGCCGCCCCCTTGGTCACCAGCGGCGACTACCACCCACGCACGATGATCACGACGGGTCCGTCGTCGAATCGGTGGTCGAAGCGATCGTGGTCGAATCGGTGACCGAAGCCGAACCCGTCGTGGTCGAATCCGTGGTCGAAGCCGAACCCGCCGTGGTCGAAGCGATCGTGGCCGAAGCAGCGCCAGTCGTCGCCGAAGCACTGGCTGGTGATCACATGGGTGTGCACGGTTGGAGCTGCTGCAGCCGTGCCGGCCGCGGCGATCGCAGCGCCGCCAGCCATCAGAATGGAGGCTGACGTCGCGACGAGACGCCTAGCGCCTTTTACTCGCATGATGAATGCACTCTTCTTATGCCGCGTCGGCCCGTGTGGCCGGGCCGACGCTGTCGTGGCGGCACTGAACGGATGACCGTGACTACAAGGGAGCGGCACGGTCGTGGACGTCGCCCCGCGCGTATGAGGACCACGTCTCGCACCCGAGATCCTCGCTGCACGGGACCAGCCGACCAGGGACGTACCGCTGGTTGCGGCTGCATTTTGGGTACGTAAGCGCCGCTCTTTTGGATTGCCGTTTCAACAGAAACCGTGTGGCACGGTGCGTCGGAATGCCGTCAGAGAATCAGCGTGACAGCGGCACCGATACGGGCGAGTCCGATGGCACGGGAGATGGATGCCTGACCTTCTCGGCCGGGTAGCGCACGCCGGCGGTCAACCGAGCTGGTCGGCGATACGTGGAGCGCAACCGAGCGGCGCACCATACGAGTGCCCGGTCAGGTGGTCATGCACTGCGGTCAGGTGTTGTGGGCGCGCCTAGTAAGAACTGCTCGACGGCCGCGTACCGCGAATCCGTCCGGATCACGTACAGGGCTGGACCAGCTGGTCACCTCACCCGTGGAGGGCGTGATTCGCGTCAGGAATGTGCCTCCGCGGCTGCTGCCGGAGTACCAGACCAGCCATGTCCTGTCCTCCTCGATGGCGGCGGTGCAGCCTTCCAAGGGCGTATCGGGGAGGCGGCCTTCCGGGGCCCACACGGCATGGCCGTCTGTGCTCCAGCCAGCAAGCCCGGCTGCCGACTCCGGATGGCCTCCGTAGATGCCTTCGTCACCGTAGGCCGTCCAGATCGATCCGTTTTGATCGGTCACCAGGACAGGGATGTCATCGCCGACGCAGAAGGTTCTCTCCTGCTTGCCCTCCAAAGAGCAGACCAGGGCGTTTGGCTCCCATGAGCCCGATTCCTCCCTGCTCGTGCGACCACTCACTATCAGGAGCCGGGAGTCAGGGAGAAGAGCGATGTGACTGGGCCGGACATGAAGATCCTTGATGATTCGGCGTTGGACTGACCCCTCGGCTCGACGGATGACCAGCACGCCGTCAAAGGGGACCTCCGGCCTTCACCCCACCCAGCCCTTGACATAGCGGTTTCGGCGGAGCTGACGCCGATGGACGAGCAGCACAGCAAGTTCCCCTGTAGGGCCGACAGTCCACCACAGAGGACGTTGCCCTGCCCAGAGATCAGCAAACGGCAGCTTCCACACCCTCTGCACCTCGATGGCTGCCGACACCGCATCCCCCGCTCTTGCGCAAGCCCTGCTACCGATGAGAGAGGAGTGTATTGATGCCGCAGCCAGTCACCGAGACGGCGACAGCCAGAGACAGCCATGCCGAGGCACGCGGTGTCAAGCATCAGGTGAAGCCACGCGTCAATCGTTCGGTGGGTCAGGCCGCCGAGCGGTGCCGTGATCAATCCTCACAGTCGTTCGTAGAGTGGCGCGCTCCACCTGGACGCCATGAACCACGCCTGCTCCACGGTGTGTGGGTCGACGGCGTACGGGATGGGAGCAGGGGTGAGTGGAGGCTGATGAAAGGCCGAGTGCTCCACCACGGCCGCGGTATGAAAGAGCCCCGGAAAATATTGGTGAGTCATTGCCTGCACGGGGTTATCCTGCCTCGTTCTGAACAGGCCAGGGAGGTCCCCCACCATGAGCAGCACCACGTCGTCCTTTCCCGAGCGGATCGAGCTCTCGGGGGAGGGGCTCGTCCTCCGCGACTGGACGGAGGCGGACCTGGTCGCGATGCCGGAGCTGTTTGACCACCCCGACATCGCGTACTGGACACCGATGGTCTCCCCCTTCGACGAAGCGGCGGCCCGCGCGCGGTTGGACCGGGACCGGCAACTGCGGGCGGACGGCACGACAATCCTGCTCGCCATCACCGTCGACGGCGGCGCGCCGCTCGGTGAGGTGATGCTGCGGCGCGCCTCCGAGGGCATGGAGCTCGGCTACGCGATCGGCCCAGCGCACCGCGGCCAGGGGCTGGCGGCGCGGGCGGTGCGGGTGATGGTCGCGTACGCCTTCGAGCACCTGGGCGCGAGGCAGGTGATCCTGGAGCTGGAGGCCGAGAACGCTGCCAGCGTCGCCGTGGCCACCAAGGCGGGCTTCAGACTGCTCGACGTGCCGCTCATCACGGGTGAGGAGAAGGGGCGACCCTACGCCCTGCAGACGTGGGGTCTTAACCGCCCTTGACCCGCTGCCTCCACAGGCTGTCAAGGGGGACAGTGGCGGCTGACATCAATGGCTGACACCGACAGGCACGGACAACAGCGGTCGAGGCCGAACCTCGGCGCACAGCAAGGCCAGGTACAGGCAGGGGTAGCCTGCGTCGGCGGCCTCGCGTGATCGACCGGATAAGGATGAGACCAGGCCGCAAAGCCGCGTAGTGCCAGCCTCGGTCGACGGACGGCGCCAAGCTGACTGGATGGCGTTTCTTGGAAATTACTCACCGACAGCGCCAACCGTGCTTGGGCCAAGCAGGTGAAAAGAGCAAAGCCCGGTGCCGGGCTGAAGAGTAACCCTCCGGACTATCGGGGAAACGCCGTCCACCACGGGTCAGCAGCCGCGAGCCACGCAGGATCGAGTTAAGGGCCGCGAACGACACCTCGCCGAGGAAACCCTTCGGTTGATCGTTTGAGTGCTAGGTTCCTCGCAGTGCTATTTGGCAGTCGCGTCGACGTCAATAGTTGGCCGTCGCGGCTTTCATTCAGAGGACGGTGCGTATGACGCTACGGCGTTCTTTGGTTCTGGCTGTGGTGGGGACAGCAGCAGCGTCTGTTGCTGTTCCGGGCACGGCATCCGCGGCGGCTCCGGTTTCACGGACCTTGACAAGCTGTAATGGTGCGCAGTTGCAGCAGGCGGTCGCGCAGGTGAACAGTAATTCTGGCGGCGGCTCCGTCAAACTGAAGCGAGGCTGCACCTACAGACTCACCCAAGCCGACCCTGCAGGCACGCCAAATGGCTTTACGCAGATCACTAATAGTAGCGGCGTTACGATCCAGGGAAACGGCGCTACCATCAAGCGAGACAGTGCATCGAAGTTCCGGTTCTTTGAGGTGCTCTCGGGCGGTGTTCTCACTCTCGACCACGTCACCCTGACGAACGGTCACGCCGCCTCCCCGGCAAACGCTGCGGTCGGGGGGGCCGTCTGGCTTCATGGCGGACAGGTAACGATCAGCCGGAGCTGTCTGAAACGCAACACGGCCGACCTTGAAGGCGGAGCTCTCGACAATGACAGCAGTCTGATGACCGTCACGGACAGCACCGTGGAAGACAATTCGGTCGTTCACCGCGCGACTAGTCCTTTCGGTGCTTTTGGCGGGGGCTTGGCTTCGGCAGCAGGCGCCACTACCGTCTTCAACAACAGCTCCATCACCAAGAACACCGTCGTTTCCAAGGGAGCCGACCGGAGCGCCGGGGGCGGCATCGAGGTGGATTTGAGCACCGTGAGGTTGAACCGCTCCCTTGTGAGCCACAATCGGGTCACTGGGCCCGATGCGCGTGGTGGCGGAATCGTCAGCCAGAACGGCAGCCTGGCCACTCTGGACCACACCAAGGTGATCGACAACAAGGTAACTGGTTCAGTCGCTGCTCTTGGCGGTGGCATCTACAACGACTCCACACTGGAACTGACCGACAGTCCGGTTGGTGCCGACTCTCAGGGAAATTCCGCCAAGGGCGACGGGGGACCAGGGCAGGGTGGTGGAATTTTCAACGGCGGCATCGGTACTGCCACACTGACGCGGAGCCCGGTTCAATTCAATCGCGCTTCGGGAACGCCCGGAGATGGCGGTGGCATTTTCAACAGCTCGGCTCCCGGTAATGTGACACTGACGGATAGCCCGGTTCGCAAGAACAGGCCCAGTGACTGCGTCAACGTCATCGGCTGCTGATGTGCCAGCAGCCACCACGAGTGCACCTGGCCGGTCATGCACCAGCATCGCCGGCGCACTCGCCGCCAGACCCGAGCCCGCGCCAGCCACTACCGCACCCGTCCGCCATCGGAAGTTTCAACGATCCAGGGTGAGGCTCTGACATCAACGGGTGACATCAACACCGTCGGACGAGGGCGTGCGCGAGCGTCCTCGTCCGGTCGCATTGGCGCCAGGCCGCACCGCCAAGACGAACCATCAACCGAACTCCTCATTCGGTGCTCACGCACGAGCGCTCTCCCGGGTCGTCCCTGGCGGTCGTTCAGACCGGGCCGCGAGCGGATCTCGGCCTACGGACGGGGCGGTCATGAACGCACGTGAACGCCCCTGCATGTAGCCCTGGTCCCCACCACCACAGTTGGAAAGCGTGTTGGCCGGGGAGGGATGAGGGGGTGGGGTCTGAGCCCTGCAACATAGTCCCGAGGTGGCTCCCGGGGACCCTTGCGCCCACCCCCCTTGACCGCGGACCTCGAAGGTTCTCTGACCGGTCTCATTCCACCAGGCAAGCCGGCAAGGCGCACTGACAGAGTGTCGTCGACAACCCCCTCGGCGACCAGGAAGTCTGCCAGCTTGGTCGGACTCCACGTCGAAAAGGGCAGGTCGTGCTCGGTCGGCTTGGACTTCGCGATCTTCTTGATGTCGCGCCGCTCGGACAGGGTGAAGGTCCTCGGCCGGTCGCCCTTGTACTTGGGATACAGGGAGTCGAAGCCGTCGGTAATGAAGTTGTGGATCACATCCCGGACTCGGTCGTCGCTGGTGAACGTCACTTCGGCGATCTTCGGTGCTGGCATGCCCTGCGCGGACAGCAGGACCGTCTGGACCCGTCGCCAGGTCACCACCGACCCGGTGCCTCTGCGAATGATGCGAAGCAGCCGACGGCCCTCCTCGTCATCAATATCGCGCACACGTAATCGCTCCGCCGTCCGGACAGGGTGGCCATCACGGACCGCCGGCACCTTCACTCCCTGACGCCATGCTCGGCAGCGGATGCCGCCCCCGTGACCGTCCAGATCCCCGTGCCCCACAGGCAGAGTGCAGAGATGAGGCCCACGACGAGGCGAACGGTCTTGTCCGGGCCGTTCGTGAGCCACACGGCCATGCCCGATGCTCCGGCCGCGATCAACAGAGCCGCTGGCACCCGCAGCCGGGGCTGCTTGAACACCGCTGCGAGCGGAAGGAAGTGGAGCCCAACGACCATCGCGACCAGCGGGGGAATGAGCACTGGCAATGCGGCGCGAGCGCACACCACGGCGATGACGACGATCAGCAGCCACTGGATACCGTTGATCTGATTGAACCGCCGACGCCGGTCGGCGGGGAATGACTCCCCTGCTGTCGACGAAGGCAGAAAACGGCGCGCGGCGAGCATCAGCCCCAACGTGACGGCGCAGCCGACCACGACCTCGACCAGCCGTGCCAAGCCGTCGAATGCACTCGTGGCCAGCAGCCACCAGCCGAGCCCGAACAGCGCGAGGAACCCCACCCCTGACTTGAACATGATCGGCACCCTAGGCGGAAGAGCAGCCCGCCGAC
Organism: Streptomyces sp. NPDC046805; assembly: GCF_040645355.1. Taxonomy (NCBI): domain Bacteria; kingdom Bacillati; phylum Actinomycetota; class Actinomycetes; order Kitasatosporales; family Streptomycetaceae; genus Streptomyces; species Streptomyces sp. NPDC046805. The sequence continues at coordinate 128,327 of NZ_JBEYYC010000012.1, forward strand.
GAGAGGCTTCTCAAGTTGGCGCGCGCCTCGCGAACCGGCGACCTCACGAGGATGTCTGGGGCCATGACGCCGGTCGACCCGGAGGTCGCCCACACCTGGCGGCGGACGCTGACCAGCCAGGGGCAGGTACGGGTCGACCGTCTGGCGGACGAGGTCGGCTGGAGCCGCAAGCGCCTGTCGGTCCGGTTCCGGTCCCAGCTCGGTATCGCCCCCAAACGCGCCGCCCGGCTGGTGCGGTTCGACCATGCGGCTCACCTCCTCGCGGCGGGTCACGCCGCCGCCGGCGTTGCCGCCGAGAGCGGCTACGTCGATCAGTCCCACCTCCACCGCGAGGTCAAGGCGTTCACCGGGCTCACACCCACGGCCGTGGCCGTCGCACCGTGGCTCGCGATCGACGACGTCGCGTGGCCGACTCGTCGCCGACCCGGAGGATTCTCATCGCCAACCGGAGGAGTGTGTTGATCGCGGGCCTGGAACCAACCTAATCCGTAGTTAAGGGCGTTCCGATGGAGCGGGTGCTTCTCGGGAATACCGGACCATGGTCCACAGCTCGAAAGCTTGCGTGACTCGCGCGCCGTCTTGCAGTTGAACCGGTCATGAAGAAGCGCAGCATGCTCGCCATCGCCTCCCTCGCCACCGGGTTCGTCGTCGCCGCGATGACGCCGTCTCACGGTGCGGACAGGGACGTAGTCGGGGATCTCAACGTGTCGGACACGCTCGGCACGGTCGATCACACGGTCAGCCAGGACAGTTTCGCCGTCGAGGACAACGCGCTGGGGCAGGAGTAGGGCCGCGGCCCGGTTTCCTACGGTGCCGGTGTCCTCCGACGGAGGACACCGGCACCCGTCTGTGGGCCTCAACTGCGGCTGGTTTCCGTGGCACTGTGGAGCGGGCAAGCCACAGGGGGCCAACAGAAGAGGGGGAAACGTGATCGTCTGGATGAACGGTGCGTCCGGTGCCGGCAAGACGACCACCGCACGGGAACTGATCGAACTGATCCCGAACAGCACGCTCTTCGACCCCGAGGACGTCGGCGCGGCGCTCGCGCACCTGCTGCCGCCCAAACACCTGGCCGAGGTCAGTGACGTCCAGGACCTGCCGATCTGGCGACGGCTCGTGATCGACACCGCTGCCGCGCTGCTCGCCGAGCTCGGCGGGACCCTGGTGGTCCCCATGACCCTGCTGCGCCAGGAGTACCGCGATGAGATCTTCGGCGGTCTCGCCGCCCGCCGAATTCCCGTCCGGCACGTCCTGATCGCCCCGGCGGAAACGATCCTGCGCGAGCGGACAGCCGGGCGGGAGGGCCCGCCCGACCTGCCCGACGGCCGTACGCGGGTGCGGCAGTGGGCGTACGACCACATCGAGCGGTATCGCGCGGCCCTGGCCTCCTGGCTCACCGCCGACGCCTATGCGGTCGACTCCGGTGCGCTCACCCCGTACGAGACCGCGGTGCGCATCGCCGAGGCCGTCGGGAGCGGGGCCGTGCCCGTCTGCGACATCGTGCAGACGCCGGAGCCCACCGCCGAGACCGTCGCCGCCGGGGTGCTCCTCTTCGACGAGCGGGATCGGGTGCTGCTGGTCGACCCCACCTACAAGGCCGGCTGGGAGTTCCCCGGCGGTGTCGTCGAGCCCGGCGAGGCCCCGGCCCGCGCCGGCATGCGCGAGGTCGCAGAGGAGACCGGGATACGGCTGAACGACGTACCGCGGCTGCTCGTCGTGGACTGGGAGCCGCCCGCGCCGCCCGGCTTCGGCGGGCTGCGGCTGCTGTTCGACGGCGGGCGCCTCGATTCCGCCGACGCCCGGTCGCTGGTGCTGCCGGGGCCCGAGCTGCGCGACTGGCGCTTCGTCACCGAGCAGGAGGCCGCCGCGCTGCTGCCGCCCGTGCGCTACGAGCGGCTGCGGCGGGCTCTGCGGGCGCGTGAACGCGGGGCCGCGCTGTATCTGGAGGGCGGTGTTCCCGTCGGCTGACGGGCAGTCCGGTTTCCGTTGCAGCCTGTAGCAGCGGTGCGTCCGTGATGGTGGCATGCGGTGTGCGACGCCTGCCGGTATTTCCCCGGCGCGTTTCCCACCGGGCACTTTGCGTGGACTTTAACGTTCCTGGGGGAACGTGAGGGTGAATTGTCGCCGTCCCGGTATGAACACGAACCTGAAGAAGGTACAGAAGCGCTCTACCGTCAATGCGCAGCTCAGTTTCCTCGCGGCCGTCGGCCGCCTTGACGGGCCGGCCGTCCGCCGGTCGAAGGAGGGACATGCGCGCGCAATCATCCACCCTCACAAGGGGATTCACGCTGGCCGCCGGGCTCACTCTGGTCCTCGTCGCCTGCAGCGGCGGTGGCGGCGGGAGCGGCAGCTCCGGCAAGGGCAGCTCGGCCGGTCTCACGGCCTGCTCGACCCAGGGCAAGGCCAACACCTGCAACTCCGGCCCCACCAAGGCCGGCGGAACGTTCACCTACGTGCTGGAGAAGAACATCCAGCAGTGGAACGTGCATGACGTCAACGGCAACACCTTCGAGAACGCCGAGGCGTTGGAGGTGGTCCTTCCTCAGGTCTTCGTGCCCCGCCCGGACTTCACCGTCGGCCTCGACACCAACGTGGTGACCTCGGCGGCGCAGACGAGCAGCAGCCCGCAGACCCTCGTCTACAAGATCAACCCGAAGGCGTCGTGGAACGACGGGACGCCGATCAGCGCCGACGACTTCGTCTACTACTGGCGCACCAACAACGGCAAGGACTGCCCGCCGCCCCCGGCCAGCGACTCCACCCAGACCAAGGGGTGCCTGCCGCAGTCCACCGCCGGATACGACCGCGTCAAGTCCGTCACGCCCTCCGACGGCGGCAAGACCGTCACCGTCGTGATGTCCAAGCCGTACTCCGACTGGAAGTCGCTCTTCGGCGGCGGCTATCCGCTCTATCCGGCCCACGTCGCCGAGAAGCTCTCCGGCGCCAAGACCGGCGACGCCGCCCATATGACGACCACTCAGATGACTCAGGGGTGGCAGTACTTCCAGAAGAACCCGCCCAGCAAGTACGCGACGGCGGGGCCGTACAAGATGCAGCAGTGGGCCGACAACGACCACGCCACCTACGTCCCCGACCCCAAGTGGTGGGGCCCGAAGAAGGCGTCGCTGCAGCGGCTCATCTTCAAGGTCATCACGGATGCCACGCAGGAGCCCATCGCGCTGCGCAACAACGAGGTGCAGGGCATCTATCCGCAGCCCGAGGTGGACCTCGTCAAGCAGGTCAAGGAGATCCCGGACGTCACCTACGGCATCGCCAACGGGCTCACCTGGGAGCACTTCGACCTCAACCTGCACAACCCGGTGCTCGGCAAGTACACCGCGTTGCGCAGGGCGATGTTCACGGCGATCAGTATCAAGGACATCCTGGCCAAGACCGTCGGGCAGTTCGATCCGGGCGTGAAGCCGCTCGGCAGCCACAACTTCGTGCCGGGGCAGGCGGGTTACCAGGACGTGGTCACCTCGACCGGGCAGGGTTCGGGTGATCTGGCGAAGGCGAAGAAGTACCTGTCCGACGCCAAGTTCACCGGAATCGGCAAGGCGCTGAAGACCCCGGACGGCAAGGCGGTCGGGCCCTTCAACTGCCGTTACACCACCGGCAATCAGATCCGGCAGAGCGAGTGCCAGATCCTGCAGAGCGACCTGGGAAATCTGGGCGTCAAGGTCACCATCAAGCCGATCGGCGCCGCCGACCTCGGCACGGTGCTGGCCGGGCACCAGTACGACATCATCGTCTTCGCCTGGGTCGCCGCGCCGTTCCCGACCTCGAGCGCCCAGCAGAACTGGTCCACCGGAGGCGGCGGCAACTACGGCGGCTACAGCGACAAGCAGGCCGACGCGCTGATCAACCAGGCGGTCGGCGAGACCGACCAGGCGAAGGCCGCCCAACTCCTCAACCAGGCCGACAAGATCATGGTGGACGCCGCCTACGTCCTCCCGCTCTACCAGAAGCCGACGTTCCTCGCCGTGCAGAAGCGGTTCGTGAACATGCGGAACAACGCGACGCTCGTCGGTCCTCCTTACAACACCGGCGAGTGGGGCCTCAAGAAGTAGTAGCAGCAGCCCCGTTCGCCATCAGCGCCGTGCCCGGCCCCGGCGACCCCGGGACCGGGCCGGCCAACCCCCCCACGGGACCCGGCCACCTCCGAGAGAAGACCGCATGCTCGCCTACACCGTGCGCCGCATCCTCGTCTCCGTCCCCGTCCTGATCGCCTCGACGTTCGTCGTCTTCCTGGTCGTCGTCAACTCGGGCGATCCGGTCGCCAACTTCGCCACCTCACGGCAGCCCGCCCCGAGCAAGGCCGCCATCGCCGCGTTCGCCCGGCACATCCACGCCGACCAGTCGGCCGTGCAGCGCTACTGGAACTGGATCACCGGGGTACTGCACGGCGACTTCGGGCCCTCCGTGCAGGACAACCTCGACATCGGGCACGACCTGTTCACCCGCCTCAGGGTGACCGTCACCCTGGTCGCCGCCGCGATGTTCATCGCCCTGGTCATGGCCGTGGTGTTCGGGGTGTTCAGCGCGATCCGCCAGTACAGCGCCGCCGACTACACCATCACCTTCCTCGGCTTCCTGTTCCTCGCCATGCCGGTGTTCTGGTTCGCCGTGCTGCTCAAGCAGGGCGGCATCTGGTTCAACGAGGAGACCGGCAGCCAGTTCCTCGGCACGATCGGCGAGAAGTCGCCGTACCTCGAAGTCGACACCCCCTGGAACGAGTTCACCGACCGCGTCGGCCACCTCGTGCTGCCCACCATCACCCTCGCCCTGGTCTCCTTCGCCGCCTGGACCCGCTACACCCGGGCCTCGATGCTGGAGGTGCTGAACAGCGACTACGTGCGGCTCGCCCGCGCCAAGGGGCTGCGCCGCGGGCGGGTCATGACCCGGCACGCCCTGCGTACCGCACTCATCCCGCTCGCCACGGTCACCGCGCTCGACATCGCGATCATCCTGGGCGGCGCGGTGGTCACGGAGACGATCTTCCAGTGGCACGGCCTGGGCGAGATGCTCGTCCAGGCGGCGACGACCGTCGACGTCTACCGGACCATGGCCTGGCTGCTGCTCTCCGCCGTCATCGTCATCGGCTTCAACCTCGTCGCCGACCTCCTCTACGCCGTACTCGACCCGAGGATCCGCTATGACTGACATCCAGGCGGCCGACCGACCCGCCCGTGTCGAGCACGAGTTCACGGTACGGCAGCGCAGCCAGACCCAGCTGATCCTGCGCCGCTTCCTGCGCCACCGGGCCGCGATGATCAGCCTCGTCGTGTTCGTGCTGATCGTGCTGTGGGCGTTCGTCGGCCCATACCTGTGGCACTACTCGTACGAGAAGTTCACCCCCGACAACTCCCAACCCCCGTCCTGGAAGCACCCGTTCGGCACCAACTCCTCCGGGTACGACGCCTACGCCCAGGTCATGCGCGGCACCCAGACCTCGCTGAAGATCGCCATCCTGATCGCGTTCGGCTCCACCCTGGTCGGCGCGGTGTGGGGCGCCATCGCCGGCTTCTACCGGGGATTCGTCGACGCGGTGATGATGCGCATCGCCGATCTCGTGCTGACGCTGCCACTGCTCGCGATCGCCCTGGTCATCTCCTCGCGCAGCGGCGGCTCCTGGTACTGGATCGCCCTCGTCATCGCAGGGCTCACCTGGGCGTACGTGTCCCGGGTGGTGCGCTCCAGCGTCCTGTCGCTGCGTGAGAAGGAGTTCGTGGAGGCGGCGCGGGCGCTCGGCGCCTCGGACGCACGGATCATCTTCCGGCACCTGCTGCCCAACGCGCTCGGCCCGATCATCGTGGGCGCCACGATCCTGGTCGCCACCGGCATCCTCATCGAGACCGCCCTGTCCTTCCTCGGCTTCGGCGTCCAACCACCCGACACCTCCCTCGGGTTGCTGGTCGCCCAGGCACAGACGGCGGTCGACACCCGGCCCTGGCTCTTCTACATCCCCGGCGCGTTCATCATCGCGATCGCCCTGACGATCAACTTCATCGGCGACGGGCTGCGCGACGCCTTCGATCCCCGGCAGCAAAGGGTGCGACAGTGACGGTCACCAGCAAGGGCGAAGAGTCCGGCGCGGTCCTCGAAGTGGAGGACCTGAGCGTGGAGTTCCCCACGGACGACGGGATCGTACGGGCCGTACGCGGCGTCGGCTACCGGCTGGAACCCAGGGAGTCGCTCGGCATCGTCGGCGAGTCCGGGTCCGGCAAGTCCGTGACCGCCCTCGCCGTGATGGGGCTGCTGCCGGGCTCGGCCCGGGTGCGCGGCTCGGTGCGGTTCGAGGGGACGGAGCTGCTCGGGCTGTCCGACGCAAGGCTGTCGGACCTGCGGGGCAGCGGTATCGCGATGATCTTCCAGGACCCGATGACCTCACTCAACCCGGTCTACACCGTCGGCTACCAGATCACCGAGACGCTGGTGCGCCACCAGCCCGGTCTCAAGGCCCGCGCCGCCCGTGCGCGGGCCGCCGAACTGCTGGGCATCGTCGGCATCCCCAGCCCCGAGCGGCGCGTCGACAGCTATCCGCACGAGATGTCCGGCGGGATGCGCCAGCGCGTCGTCATCGCCATCGCGATGGCCAACGACCCGGACGTGATCATCGCCGACGAGCCGACCACCGCGCTCGACGTCACCGTGCAGGCGCAGATCCTCGACGCGCTGCAGACCGCCCGCGCCGAGACCGGCGCCGCGCTCGTCCTGATCACCCACGACCTGGGCGTGGTCGCCGGCCACACGGACCGGGTCGCGGTGATGTACGCGGGACGGATCGTGGAGACGGGATCGGTCGAGGACATCTTCTACACCCCGCGCATGCCCTACACCCTCGGCCTGCTCGGCTCGCTGCCCCGCCTCGACCGCGAGGAGGAACGCCTGACCCCGATCACCGGCTCCCCGCCCTCGCTGCTCAACCTGCCCCCGGGCTGCCCGTTCGCCCCCCGCTGCCCGATGCGCCGTGAGCCGTGCGACGCCTCGGAGCCCGCTCCGCGGCGCACGGGCTCCGACACCCATCTCAGCGCCTGCCACTTCGCCGACGAACTCGTGGACACCGGCGCCGGCGAGGTCTTCGACGCGGTCGGCGCGGACGCCGCGGCGCTCGCCCGGTTCGCCGACACCGTCAATGCCCCCGAGGAGGACTCCGTATGAACGCCCCCGCGGCCCTCGGCTCCACCCCGCTCGCGCCGCTGCCCGGCCAGGGTGGCTCCGGAGAGCCCGTCCTCCAGGTCCGCGACCTCGTCAAGCACTTCCCGGTGCTGTCGCGCGGCGTCGTCCGCCGCCGGGTCGACGACGTGCACGCGGTGTGCGGGGTCTCCTTCGACCTGTACGAGAACGAGACGCTGGGCCTGGTCGGCGAGTCCGGCTCGGGCAAGACGACCATCGCCCGGACGGTGCTCAACCTGGAGAGTGCCACCTCGGGACGGGTGTCCTACCGAGGCCGCGAGCTGACCCGTCTGAGCCGACGTCGGATGCGGCCGCTGCGTCGCGAGTTGCAGATCGTCTTCCAGGACCCGTACGCCTCCCTGGACCCGCGGATCTCCGTGCACGAGATCGTGGCGGAGCCGCTGCGGATCCACGGCCGCTACGGCCCCGACGCCGGGGACGAGGTGCGCGAGCTGCTGCGACTGGTCGGCCTCAACCCCGAGCACGGCAACCGCTTCGCGCACGAGTTCTCCGGCGGCCAGCGCCAACGCATCGGCATCGCACGGGCGTTGGCACTGCGCCCCAGGGTGGTGGTGCTCGACGAGCCGGTCTCGGCGCTGGACGTGTCGATCCAGGCGGGCATCCTCAACCTGCTCATGGACCTGCAGAGCGAACTGGGCCTGTCCTTCCTGTTCGTGGCGCACGACCTGTCGGTGATGCGGCACGTCGCGGACCGGGTGGCGGTGATGTACCTGGGGCGCCTGGTCGAGATCGCCCCGGCCCGCCTGCTGTTCGCTCGCCCGGCACACCCGTACACCCAGGCTCTGGTCTCGGCGATCCCGCTCCCCGACCCGCGCAAGGAGCGGGCCCGCAAGCGGATCATCGTGCAGGGCGACGTGCCGAGCCCGGTACGCCCACCGAGCGGCTGCCGCTTCCGCACCCGCTGCCCCAAGTTCGCCGACCAGTTGACGCAGAGCGAGCGGGCCGCGTGCGTGGAGGAGGTGCCCGCACTGGTCGACCGGGGCGGCGGCCGCCCGGTCGCCTGCCACTACGCGGAGGGTGTGGAGTTGCTGTAGGGGTACGGCGTCGTACGGCTCTCCCGCTCGAACCGTCGGCTGAACGCGTCCATGGTCACGGCGAGCGGTGCGTGCCGGGTCAGCAGCGCGGCCGCGGCCCGGGGGATTCCCTCGGGCCGTGTGCCGTCGGCGCAGGCGCGGACGAAGGCCGCCCGCTCCTCGCCGCGGTACCCGTACAGGGCGGTGACGAGCCAGATCACCAGGTAGTAGGCCGTGTAGACGCGGTCGTAGCTCCGGTGCCGCTCGAAGAAGCCGTACTCGTCCGGGGCGAGCCGGAACCGGGAGCTGAGCGCGAGCCCGTAGTCGGTGAGGTAGAGCTGTCGGCCGTCGGTGAGGATGTTCCCGAAGTGGGCGTCCAGGTGCAGGAGTTCACGGCCGTGGAGAAAGTCCACGAGCGTCTTCAGGCCTCGGGCGGCCCGGGTGCAGGCGGCGTCCGCCGCGTCGGTGCGCAGCCGGGCGTCGAGCCAGTCGTGCAGCGTGTACGGGAACCACTCCAGGAACAGTGTCAGGCTCGCGGAGGCCGTCCGCAGGGCCTCGATGCGCTCGCGCAGCCGGTCGGTGCCGCCCCAGTAGGCGACGGCCCGTTCCACGTCGGCCAGTTCGTCCGGCAGCGCGGCAGGTGAGCTCGGCAGCACGCGCCAGTGGTGCAGCAGCGGGAAGGCGGGGCAGTGCCCGGCCAGCACCCAGTTCGTGGTCATGGTGTGCGCGGCCAGCTCCCGCCACGCGCCGAACCCCGGGCTGCCGACGGCGCCGATGCCGTAGTGGCAGAAGGGCGGCAGCCCGAACAGGTTCGCCGTGGAGCGCACGTGGGCGGGTCGCCGTTCCAGGTCGGTGAGCGGTACCCGCTTCACGAAGACCTGTCGGCCGGCGACCGTGATCCGGGTGGCTCTTCCGCCGATGCCCGCGCCCAACGGCGCGCCCGCCGCGACCAGTTCGGCGAGCTCGCGGTCACCGAGGCGGTCGAGGGCGGTGGCGAGGTCGGTGTGGGCGGAGAGGCGCGCGGAGAGGGGCATGGTGCGATGGTCAGCGCTGGACCCCGTACGAGTCCGCCGCTTTGCGCAGGACCGCCGAAGCCCGTGCGGTCACCGGATCGCCGTGGCCGAAACAGGCCACGTCCGCGTCGAGGTCGGCCAACCGGTGGAAGGACGCGACGGCCGCGGCGCGGTCGAGGTTGAACATGCCGAGCATCACCGCTCCCGTGGCGGGTGCCGCGGCCACCGCGTCCCCGGTGAACAGCACGCCGTGCTCCGGAAGGTGGAGCGCGATGCTGCCGTGGGTGTGGCCGGGGGCGTGGACGACGCGGGCGCCGCCGCCGAAGCCGAGGACCTCGCCGTCGGACAGTTCGGTGACCCGGTCGGGGCGGGTCGGCTTCCCGGGCGGGAGCCGCCGCACCGCCTCCGCGTGGATCGGCAGCTCCCACTCCTCCAAGACCGGTGCCGGGGCCGGGACTTCACCCCTGACCACAGGAGCGTCCAGGCCGTGCGCCAGCACCTCGGCGCCGCTCAGCGCGGCGAACTCGCCCGCGCCGCCCGCGTGGTCCTCGTGGAAGTGGGTGAGCACGATCCGCCGTACGTCCGACCGCGCCCGCCCGAGGGCCGTGAGCGCAGCGGCGATCGTCCGGCCCGAGCCGATCGGCCCGGCGTCGATCAGGGTCGACTCGTCGCCGTCGGCCCAGAGATAGGCCTGTCCGACCGGGAAGCGCAGCAGGTGCAGTCGAGGGAGGATCTCGATGGCGTCCATCCGCCGACCGTAGGGCGGGCCCCCGCCCGTGGGCGAGGGCCCTTCGCCGGGAGCCGAGGGGTTCAGCTCGCGGCGTAGTTGCGCAGGAACATCGCCTCCGCCACCGACAGGCGCTCCAGTTCCTCGGGGGAGACGCTCTCGTTGACGGCGTGGATCTGCGCCTCCGGCTCGCTCAGGCCGATCAGCAGGATCTCCGCCTGCGGGTAGAGGCCGGCAAGGGTGTTGCACAGCGGGATGGAGCCGCCCTGGCCGGCGTACTGCATCGTCTCGCCCGGGTAGGCGACCGCCATCGCGTCGGCCATCGCCTGGTACGCCGGGCTGCTGGTGTCGGCGCGGAAGGCCTGGCCCTGGCCGACCTGCTCGGTGCGCACCTGCGCGCCCCACGGGGTGTGCGCCTCCAGGTGGGCCTGGAGCAGCTTGGTCGCCTCGGCCGCGTCCACGCCCGGCGGCACCCGCAGGCTGACCTTGGCGCGGGCGCTCGCCTGCACGGACGGGGTGGCGCCGACGACCGGCGGGCAGTCGATGCCGATGACCGTGACGGCGGGGCGGGACCAGATGCGGTCGGCGACCGAACCGTCGCCGATCAGCTCGACACCGTCCAGCACCTTGGCGTCGGCGCGGAACCGGTCCTGCGTGTACTCCAGGCCCTCCCACCGGGTCTCGGCGGCGAGGCCGTCGATGGTGGTCGAACCGTCCTCGGCGCGCAGCGAGTCCAGGACGCGGATCAGCGCCGCCAGGGCGTCTGGGGCGGCGCCGCCGAACTGGCCCGAGTGGAGGTTGCCCTCGAGGGTGTCGACCTGGACGTGGACCAGGGTCATGCCGCGCAGGGTGGTGGTCACGGTCGGGAGGCCGACGCGGAAGTTGCCCGCGTCGCCGATGACGATGGTGTCGGCCGCGAGCAGCTCGGGGTGTTGCTCGGCGTAGCGCTCCAGGCCGCCGGTGCCCTGCTCCTCCGAGCCCTCGGCGATCACCTTGACGTTGACCGGGACCCCGCCGTTCGCCTTCAGTGCGCGCAGGGCGAGCAGGTGCATGATCACGCCGCCCTTGCAGTCGGCGGCGCCGCGGCCGTACCAGCGGCCGTCGCGCTCGGTCAGCTCGAACGGCGGGGTGGTCCAGGCGGCCTCGTCCAGCGGCGGCTGCACGTCGTAGTGGGCGTAGAGCAGCACCGTCTTGGCGCCCTCCGGGCCGGGCAGGTAGCCGTACACCGACTGCGTGCCGTCGGGGGTGTCGAGCAGGGCCACGTCCTGGAATCCCTCGGTGCGCAGCGCGTCGGCGACCCAGTTCGCGGCGCCCTCGCTCTCGCTCCGGGGGAACTGGTCGAAGTCCGCCACCGACTTGAAGGCCACCAGTTCGGTGAGCTCCGCCTTCGCCCGGGGCATCAGCGAGGCGACGGTCTCGGCGACCGGATTCGACGACATGGGCACGCTCCTTGTGGGTGCGACGTTGTGATGATGTTGTCCTTGTGAGTACACCGATCCTCCCACAGTGGCCTGCGGGGACGTCGGTCGTAGGATGCGGGGGACAGATGCGGCAGACGGCGTGATGGGAGCAGCGGACCATCGTGAGCGGTGAGAACTCTTCGGCGGGCGACGAACAGCGGGTGTGGGACGTCGTGGTGGTGGGCGCGGGACCCGCGGGGGCCTCGGCCGCCTATGCGGCGGCGGTCACGGGACGACGCGTGCTGTTGCTGGAGAAAGCCGAGCTGCCCCGCTACAAGACGTGCGGCGGCGGCATCATCGGACCGTCCCGCGATGCGCTGCCGCCGGGCTTCGAGCTGCCCTTCCGGGACCGGGTGCACGCGGTCACCTTCTCCCTCAACGGGCGCTTCACCCGCACCCGACGCTCGCGGCAGATGCTGTTCGGGCTGATCAACCGGCCCGAGTTCGACCAGCGGCTGGTGGAGCACGCGCAGAAGGCGGGCGCCGAGCTGCGCACGGGCGTGACGGTGTCGCGGGTCGAGCAGCACGGGTCGGCGGTGCCGGACCGGCGCACGGTCGCCGTGGTGCTGCAGGGCGGGGAGACGATCCTCGCCCGGGCGGTGGTCGGCGCCGACGGCAGCGCCAGCCGCATAGGAGCGCACGTCGGGGTCAAGCTGGACCAGGTCGACCTGGGCCTGGAGGCGGAGATCCCGGTGCCGGACACGGTGGCCGAGGACTGGGCGGGACGGGTCCTCATCGACTGGGGTCCGATGCCCGGCAGTTACGGCTGGGTCTTCCCCAAGGGCGACACCCTGACGGTCGGCGTGATCTCGGCCCGGGGCGAAGGCGCCGCCACCAAGCGGTACTTGGAGGACTTCGTCGCCCGGCTCGGGCTCGCCGGCTTCGAACCGAGCGTCTCCTCGGGCCACTTGACCCGCTGCCGGGCCGACGACTCCCCGCTGTCCCGCGGGCGGGTCCTGGTCTGCGGCGACGCGGCCGGGCTGCTGGAGCCGTGGACCCGCGAGGGCATCTCTTTCGCGCTGCGCTCGGGCCGGCTCGCCGGAGAGTGGGCGGTGCGGATCGCCGAGGCGCACGACGCCGTGGACACCCGGCGCCAGGCCCTGAACTACGCGTTCGCGATCAAGGCGGGGCTCGGCGCGGAGATGGGCGTCGGCAAGCGGATGCTCGGGGTGTTCGAGCGCCGGCCCGGTCTGTTCCACGCGGCCCTCACCACGTTCCCGCCGTCCTGGAAGGCCTTCAAGGGCATCACCCAGGGCTCGGCCTCCCTGGCGGATCTCGTGCGCACCCATCCGATGGCCGACCGCGCCCTGATGGCACTGGACCGGCGGCAGGACGCCCCCGCGGAGGCCTCCGACGCCGCCGGGTCCGCCGAATCCGAGGAGGACGCGGTCAGTTCGTGACCGTGATCCGGAAGACCGGGTGGTCCGGGGCGATGCGGCGCAGCTCGTCGTCGGTGGAGTCGGGGCCGACTCCGTCGAAGAAGACGCCTACCTCGGCCTTCCAGCGCTTGAGGTAGGCGCGCAGCAGCGGCGTCTTGTCGTCGTCGGCGACCTCGGTGGCGGCGAACACGTCCACGTTCTTGCCCAGGCGCAGCTCGCCGCCGCCGGCCGCACGCATGTTGTGCGTCCACTGGACATGGCCGCGCGGGGCGAGCAGATACTGCTGTCCGTCCACGGTCAGCAGGTTCACGGGGGTGGTCCGCCACTCGCCGCTCTTGCGGCCCCGGACCGCAAGCACCCGGGAGCCCCACACGCTGAGGCCGCGGCGGGTCAGCCAGGCCACCGCCCGGTTGAAGACGTTGACGGTGAACCAACCGGGCTTCTGCACGTGTGCGGACATGGCTACTTCCTCCTGGAAGCGGACTGTGGGAGAGCGGTGCTCTCGCTTGAGATCAGTGTGGGGGGATCGGCACACCAAAGCAAGAGCGGTGCTCTCTTTTTTGTGCGGCGCTCCGCTTTGTGGGCAGTGCTCTGCCTCCGTGGCACACTGCTCGGTATGAGCACCGCACAGGGCGCCCGCGCGCGAGCCAGGATCGAAGTGACCGCGGCGATCAAGGACGAGGCACGCAGACAGCTCGCCGCGGAAGGCGCCGCCAAGCTCTCCCTACGGGCCGTGGCCCGTGAGCTCGGCATGGTCTCCTCCGCCCTGTACCGCTACTTCGCCAGCCGCGACGACCTGCTGACCGCGCTCATCATCGAGGCGTACGACTCGCTCGGCGAGGCCGCGGAAGCCGCGCGCGACGCGGCCGCCGACGCCGCTCCCGTACCGCGCTGGACGGCCGTGTGCGAGGCGGTGCGCGCCTGGGCGCTCGACCGTCCGCACGAGTACGCGCTGATCTACGGCTCGCCCGTGCCGGGCTACTCGGCCCCGGAGGCGACCGTCCCGGCCGCGTCCCGCGTGGGCCACGTCTTCCTGGGCATCGTCCGCGACGCCCACCAGGGCCCCGGCCTCGCCGAGCTCGCCCTCCCCGCCGTCCTGCGCTCCGAGGCCGAGCGGATGGCCGCCGACCTCGGCGCGGACCTGCCGCCCGAGGCGGTGACCGCGCTCGTCGCGGCCTGGGCCCAGCTGTTCGGGCTGGTGAGCTTCGAGCTGTTCGGCCAATTCCACCGGGTGGTGGAGGACAGGGAGGAGTTCTTCCGGCACGCGGCGACCGGACTCGCGCACGGGGTGGGGCTGCGGTAGCCGTGCCGTCGTACTCCCTGGGAAGTACGTGTGATCACGTCGCCCGGCTGACGCCCGGCCGCGTCGGCTGCGTCTAGCGTGGCCGTCATGGAAGAGCAGCGTGCGCGTGGGCACGGTCCGTCCCAGTGGTGGCGGTACGGGCCCCCGTGGTGGAACCGCCCGGACGACACCGAGCCGCAGTGCGCCCGCTGGCCGTGGCGCTCCACCCTGCTGATCACCGCCTTCGTCCTGGTCGGCTCGAACTTCTCCGCGCGCGGGCAGTTCCACCGCGAGCCTCTGGACAGCTACGCGCGCGTGCTGCTGTTCGTCGCCTCGGCCCTGCTGCTGTGGCGACAGCGGTATCCGGTGTTCGTGGCGTTCGGTACGAGCACGGTCGCCCTGGTCTACCTCGCCGCCGGCTACCCGTACGGGCCGGTCTTCCTGACCGTCGCCGTCGCCTGCTTCAGTGCCGTCGTCGCCGGTCACCGCCGGGCCGCCTGGGCGTCCGTCGGCCTGCTGTGGGCCGGGCACCTGCTGGTCACGCTCTGGCTGTACCGCTGGCTTCCACCGCCGGGGGACGAGCGCGCGAGCCTCTACCAGGAGATCGTCATCGCCACCTGGGTCGTGGCCGTCGTGGCGTTGTCGGAACTGGCCCGGGTGCGGCGTGAGCAGTGGGTCCGCGAGCGCGCCGACCGGGCTCAGGCCGCCCGCCGGCGTGCGGACGAGGAGCGGCTGCGGATCGCCCGCGAACTGCACGACGTCCTCGCGCACAGCATCTCCGTCATCAACGTGCAGGCGGGCGTCGGCCTCGCGCTGCTGGACACCGACCGCGAGCAGGCACGCGCGGCGCTCGCCACCATCAAGGACGCCAGCAAGGAGGCGCTCGGGGAGGTGCGTCAGGTGCTGGACACGCTGCGCGCCCCCGGCGCCGCGCCCCGCGCCCCCGCGCCCGGTCTGGACCGGCTGCCGGAACTGGTGGAGCAGGCGGCGGGTGCGGGCCTGACGGTCGAGGTCGAGGGTGATCCGCCCCGCCTGGCACCGGGCGCCGACCTTGCCGCCTTCCGAATCGTTCAGGAGGCCCTGACCAATGTCGTACGGCACTCGGGATCGCGGCACGCGCGCGTGCACCTGGAGCGCGACGCCGACGCGCTGCGGCTGCGCGTCGACGACGACGGGCCCGCGACCGGCGCCGACGCGGGCGGCAGTGGGAACGGCCTGGCCGGCATGCGGGAGCGGGCCGCCGCACTCGGTGGCACGATCGAGGCGGGCCCGCGTCCCGGCGGCGGCTTCCGGGTGCTGGCCGTCCTGCCGTTGAAGGCGAAGACCAAGGTGGAGGAGGGCGACGACCGGTGATCCGTGTACTGCTCGCCGACGACCAGTCGCTGGTGCGGGCCGGTTTCAAGGCGCTGCTCGATGCCCAGCCGGACATCGAGGTGGCCGGTGAGGCGGCCGACGGCGAGGAAGCGCTGGGCATGGTGCGCGAACTGCGCCCGGACGTCGTCCTGATGGACATCCGCATGCCCCTCCTCGACGGCCTGGCCGCGACCCGCCGGATCACCGGGGCGGAGGAGCTGACCGACGTCAAGGTGGTCATGCTCACCACCTTCGAACTCGACGAGTACGTCTTCGAGGCGATCCGCTCGGGCGCTTCCGGCTTCCTGGTCAAGGACACCGAGCCCGACGAACTCCTGCGCGCCGTACGGGCGGTGGTCGAGGGAGACGCACTGCTGTCGCCGGGCGTGACCCGCCGCCTCATCGCCGAGTTCGCCGCTCGCTCGAAGGAACCCGCGGCCGCCGGCGCCCTCACCCGGCTCACCGAGCGGGAACGGGAGGTGATGGCGCTGGTCGGCATCGGCCTCTCCAACGAGGAGATCGCCCGCCGGCTGGTCGTCAGCCCCCTCACCGCGAAGACCCACGTGAGCCGCACGATGGTGAAACTGGGCGCCCGCGACCGCGCCCAACTCGTGGTCCTGGCCTATGAGTCGGGGCTGGTGCGACCAGGCTGGCTGGGCTGAGGCCGTGCCAGCCGCATGCGCGTGCGCCCGGCGGGACCGTCAGCTCCCGCCGGGCGCACGCTCGGAGGCGTCCCCCTCGCTTCTCTAGTCGCGGGCCATCACGAGCTCCGCGTCCGCCTCCTCCACGGCGGACCTCGCGACGACGATCGATGGCTGCGTACGCTGGCTACGCAGCCCGGTGAGCGAGATGAGCAGGCCGGCCACGGCGACGGCCGTGGCGACGGCGAAGCCGGGACGGTAGCTGTCGAGCACGGCCTGCGGGGTCGGGTGGGTCGGGGCGCCCGCGGTGGCCACGGCCGTCACGACCGCCAGGAAGATCGCGCCGCCCACCTGCACCGAGGTGTTGAGCAGCCCGGAGACCATGCCCTGCTCGTGGTCCTCGACCCCATTGGTGGCCTGGATGTTGAGGGAGGGGAAGACCAGCGCGCAGGCCGCGCCGATCAGCAGCATCGACGGCAGGATGACGGCCGTGTACACCGGGTCGAGGTCGACGCGCAGGAACAGTGCGTACCCGACGACCATCAGCGCGAAGCCCACCGCGATCAGCCGCGGGGTGCCGAACCGGTCGACGATCGAGCCGACCTTCGTCGAGGACACCGCCACCAGCGCACCCGCGGGCAGGAAGGCAAGCGCGGTGTGCAGCGCCGACCAGCCGAGCAGCGACTGCATGTACAGCGTGGTCAGGAACTGGAAGCCGACGTACGACCCGAAGAACGCCACCGCGCAGAGCTGCGCGCGGAGTTGGGAGCCCGAGCGCAGCACGCCGAGGCGGACCAGCGGGCCCGGCGAGCGCCGCTCGACCCGGACGAAGACGGTCAGCAGCGCGGCGACGGCGAGGAACGACAGCAGCGTGCGGGCCGAGCCCCAGCCGGCCTGGGGTGCCTGGACCACGGTGAAGACGAGCAGCAGCATCGACGCGGTGCCGATGACGGCGCCCGGGATGTCGTAGCCGTTGTGGTCCTTCTCGCGTGCGCTGCGCGGCAGCAGCCGCAGCCCGGCGATGAGCGCGATCAGGGCGATGGGCGCGGGCAGCAGCATGGTGAGGCGCCAACTGGCCTCGGTGAGCAGCCCGGACAGCACCAGCCCCATGGAGAAGCCGGTGGCCGCGCAGGTGGTGTAGATGGACAGGGCGCGGTTGCGCAGCGGGCCCTGCGCGAAGGTCGTGGTGATGATCGACAGGCCCGCGGGCGCGGTGAACGCCGCGCTCAGGCCCTTGACGAAGCGGCTGGCGATCAGGAGCGGGCCCGAGTCGACGAGCCCGCCGAGCAGCGAGGCGAGGGCGAAGACTCCGAGGGCGATCAGGAACACCTGGCGCCGGCCGAGCAGGTCGGCGGTGCGGCCGCCGAGGAGCAGCAGTCCGCCGTATCCCAGGATGTAGCCGCTGACGATCCATTGCAGCGTCGACGTGGACAGGTGGAGGTCGGCTCCGATGGACGGCAGCGCGACGCCGACCATCGACACATCGAGCGCGTCCAGGAACATCGCGGCGCAGAGCACGAGCAGCGTGCCCCACAGCCGGGGCGTCCAGCGTCCCTCGGACGCGGGCGTGGTGAGCGGAGAGGTCATGCCGAGAACACTACATGCGTATGCATCGAATGCAAGAGCATTTAATTCGGGTGCAACAAATTCGCTTCTCTGCTACGGTCCGTTCATGGCGGCGGAACAGGCCGAGCAGGCACTCGTGAAGCAGTGGCGCGACATCCTGGCGCTGCATGCCCGTACCCAGTGCGAACTCGACCGTGCACTGCATCAACACGGCCTGTGCGCCAGCGACTTCGAGGTGCTCGACGTGCTCTCCGCGGGCTCCGCCGCGCACGGTGGCCGCGCCTATCGGGCGCAGGAGATCGCCGACCGGGTCCACCTCAGCCAGAGCGCGCTGTCGCGCCTGGTCGCTCGCCTGGAGAAGGACGCCCTGGTCGAGCGCACCATGTGCGCGGAGGACCGGCGGGGCGTACGTGTGGCGCTCACGGCGAAGGGGCGCGCGCTGCACGGCGAGGTGCGGCCGGTGCAGCGCGCGGTGCTGGCCCGGATGTTGACCGACTGACATCTGTCGTGTCCTCCGGGGATGGCCCCCGGCCATACCTACGCCCGGCCGCCGCCCTGCGCATCGCCGCGCCGTAGCACGTCGCACCGCTCCTCACGGCCGCCGTCGCCTGCCATGCTGTCGGTCCCGCACTGTCGGTTCCGCCCTGTCTCAGGAGGCCCTTCATGTCCGAGCCGTCCGTCCTCATGTCCCTGGTGTCCGGATTGCGGAGCGGGGCGATCGAGGTCGTCGACCTCACGGCGCCGCTGTCGTCGTCGACACCGGTGCTCCAGTTGCCGCCCGAGTTCGGTCAGACGGCCGTGTTCGAACTGGAGGAGATCAGCAGGTACGACGACCGGGGACCGGCCTGGTACTGGAACAACTTTCGCAGCGGCGAGCACACCGGCACCCACTTCGACGCCCCGAACCACTGGGTGACCGGCAAGGACCTCGCCGATGTGGCGTCCGTGCCGGTCGGCCGGCTGGTCGCGCCGGCGGCCGTGCTGGACTTCACCGCCGAGGCGCAGGCCGACCCCGACTTCCTCGTCGAGGTGGAGCACATCAAGGCGTGGGAGGCCGAGAACGGGCCGTTGCCCGACGGCGGTTGGCTGCTGGTGCGCACCGGCTGGGACGCCCGCTCGCGCTCGCAGGAGGAGATCCTGAACGCGGACGACAGCGGCCCGCACACCCCGGGCCTGTCCGCGGAATGTGCGCGCTGGGTGGCGCAGGAGTCGCCGGTGATCGGTCTCGGGGTGGAGACGGTGGGCACGGATGCCGGCGGCGCGTACGCCTTCGACCCCGCCTTCCCCTGCCACTCCTACCTCATGGGCAGCGACAAGTACGGGCTGACCCAGTTGCAGAACCTGGCGCGGCTGCCCGCGACCGGCTGCGTCGTCGTCGCGGGACCGCTGCCCATCGTCGCGGGCTCCGGGGCTCCCGCGCGCGTGCTCGCCCTGGTCGAGCGCGGATGAAGGTCGCGGAGGCCGTCGGACGTGCGCTGTCCGCGTCCGGGATCGGCCAGGTCTTCGGCGTGGTCGGATCGGGCAACTTCCATCTGACCAACGCCATGGTCGCCGCCGGTTCCCGCTTCGTCGCCGCCCGCCACGAGGGCGGCGCGGCGACGATGGCCGACGCGTACGCGCGCATGAGCGGCGCGCCGGCCGCGGTGAGCGTCCATCAGGGGCCCGGTCTCACCAACGCCCTCACCGGGATCGCCGAGGCGGCCAAGAGCCGTACGCCACTGCTGGTGCTGGCGGCCGAGGTGACCGAGCCGCGCTCCAACTTCTATGTCGACCAAGAGGCGTTGGCGCATGCCGTGGGGGCCGTCCCGGTGCGGATCACCTCGGCCCGGGACGCGGTGGGGCAGGCCTGCGAGGCGGTACGGCGAGCCGTGCACGAGCGGCGCACCGTCGTGCTCAACCTCCCCTTGCAGGTGCAGGCGCTCGACCTGCCCGACACAGGGCGCACGCCGGTCACACCGCCCCCGGAGCGTGCGCCGGTCGAGCCGGCCGCCGAGGACGTCGCGGCTCTGGCGCGGGTGCTCGACCGGGCGCGACGGCCGGTCTTCGTGGCGGGCCGGGGAGCCCGCACGCCGGGTGGCCGGACTGCCCTGGAGGCGCTCGCCGAGCGCAACGGCGCCCTGCTCGCGACGTCCGCCGTGGCACGCGGCCTGTTCCACGGGAACCCGTGGTCGCTCGACGTGTCCGGCGGCTTCGCGTCGCCCCTGGCGGCCGAGTTGATCCGGGACGCGGACGTGATCGTAGGTTGGGGCTGCGCGCTGAACATGTGGACGATGCGGCACGGCCGGCTGATCGGAGCCGGCACGACCGTGGTGCAGGTCGACGACGACGCGTCGGCGCTCGGCGCGCACCGGGAGGTGCACCTCGGGGTCACCGGCGACGTGGAGGTCACGGCACGACATGTGCTCGCGCACGGCGGGCGGGAGCGGCCACGGCAGGCCTACCGGACCGCCGACGTCGGCGCGGCCGTCGCCGCACGTGTGCGCTGGCGCGATGTGCCCTACGAGGACACGAGCACCCGCGAGCGCATCGACCCGCGCACGCTGAGCATCGCGCTCGACGACATCCTCCCCGCGAACCGGGTGATCGGCGTGGACTCCGGCAATTTCATGGGGTATCCGAGCATGTACCTGTCGGTGCCGGACGAGAACGGCTTCTGCTTCACCCAGGCGTTCCAGTCCACCGGCCTGGGGCTGGCGACGGCGATCGGAGCCGCGCTCGCGCTGCCGGACCGGCTCGCGGTCGCCGCGCTCGGGGACGGGGGCGGCCTGATGGGCGCCGCGGAACTCGAGACGGTGTGCCGGCTCGGGCTGCCGATGGTGGTCGTCGTGTACAACGACGACGCCTATGGAGCGGAGGTGCACCACTTCGGGCCCGACGGACATCCGCTCGGGACGGTCGAGTTCCCGCCGACGGACATCGCGTCCGTGGGCCGGGGCTACGGCTTCGAAGCAGTGACCGTGCGCACCCGCGCGGATCTGACGGCCGTGGCGGAGTGGGTCGCCGCTCCCCGGTCCGCGCCCCTGCTCATCGACGCCAAGGTGGTCGGCGACCGTGGGGCGTGGTGGCTGGAGGAGGCGTTCCGCGGCCACTGAGGGGCGGGGCATGGCCCGTTGGGCGCCGAGACGCCCAACAGGCCGTATTCACTGAAGAGTTGACCCCGTACGTCAGGAAGACGTGTCGAGGTCCACCGCGAGGTCCTCGGTCTCGGTCCAGAACCGGGCGTCCGCGTCCTGGAGCCGAGAGGCGGCGTGCCTCATGTGGCGGCGGGCCGCGGCATACGCCGCCTCGGCGTCGCCGGCCTCGATGGCGGCCAGGATGGCGTGGTGCTCCTGCCGTACCGCTTCGATGAAGTCGCCGCGTCGCGCCTCGTTCGCGCGGGTGACACGGATCCCGCTGCGCGCGACCTCGCCGAGGTAGCGCACCGTCGAGACCAGGACCGCGTTCCCGGTCGCCTCGGCGATGGACCGGTGGAAGGCGAGATCCTCCTCCACACCGTCGCCGCCGGACGTGACCGCCGCGTCGATCGCGTCCAGGGCCTGGCGCATCCGCCCGACGGCGTCCGGCGTGGCACGCGTGGCCGCGAGGGCGGCCGCCTCGCCCTCCAGGGCGGAGCGGACCTCCACGATCTGCAGCACCTTGTAGCGGGTGACCGCGGACTCGGCCTCCAGGTCGAGCGGCCGTGCGCGCCGCGGCAGCACGAACACGCCGCGGCCCTGCCGCGGTTCGACCAGACCGGCGTTGCGCAGCCGCGAGACGGCCTCACGGACGACCGTGCGGCTGACGCCCAGCTGCTTGACCAGCTCAACCTCGGTCGGGAGTCTGTCGCCCTCGGCCAGTCGCCCGGACTCGATCTCCTCCGCGAGGATCGCGGCGACCCGGTCCGTGAGCCGTACGGGACCGCTCACCTTGGAAAACATGGTCTTCAGTCTATCGGCCCGCGGTCGGCTGTTCCGCGGTGAGCGGAGTGCCGGTCGCGACCGCCTCGGCGTGGTCGGCGATGTAGTCCCGTACGACCGACTCGAAGCTCGGGTCGGCCTCCAGACCGAGGGCCGCGGCACGCGCGTTGTCGAAGGCCGCGGGCCAAGAGCCCACGATGGCCTCGACCTTCGGGTCCGGGGCGATCGTGACCAGGTCGGCGACGGCGTCGCCCGCCACCCGCCGCAGCGTGTCCAGCATCTCGGCGACCGAGACCGTCAGCGCGGGAAGGTTGACCGGGATCGCGCCGTCGAGCCGGCCCGGCCCGGTGCCGCGGTCGAGCTCCGCGATCCGCAGGATGCCCTCGACCGTGCGCCGCGGCGAGGCCAGGGCCACCCGCAGGCCGGGGTCGACCGGGCAGACGGCCTTCAGGCCCGCGAGGGGCTCGCGGACGATGCCGGACAGGAAGCCGGAAGCGGCCGCGTTCGGCTTGCCCGGGCGGACCGACACGGTCATCAGACGGGCCACACGCCCGTCGACGAAGCCGTGGCGAGTGTAGTCGGCGACCAGCTGTTCGCAGACGAACTTCTGAATGCCGTAGCTCGACTTCGGCGTGGGCAGTGTCGCCTCGCTGACCACCGACGGCAGCGGGAGCGCGGGGTCGGAGCCGTACACGGCGACGCTGCTGGAGAAGATCACGCGCGGCACCGGGCCGCCGGCCGCGGACTGGGCGCGAGCGGCTTCGAGCAGCGCGCGGGTCGTGTCCAGGTTGGCGCCCATGCCGAGGTCGAAGTCGGCCTCGCACTCGGCCGAGACCGCGGAGGCGAGGTGGATCACCGCGTCCACCGGCTGCGCGAACAGCTCGTCGAGACGGTCGGCGAGGTCGCCCTGCACCACGTCCACGAGCGGGTCGCCCGCCACCGGCGCGTCGGACGGCACGAAACGGTCGGCGAGGACCAGCCGGTCGATCGGCGCACCACGGAACGTCCGCGTCTGAAGCAGCCGTTCGGCGACCTGCCGGCCCAGGAAGCCGAAGCCTCCGGTGATGACGATCCTCATGCCTGTACTCCTCGGTAGTCGTGTCGCCAGCCGAGGCCTTCGCTCGTGCCGGCACGGGGGCGGTATTCGCAGCCGATCCACCCGTCGAAGCCCAACTCGTCGATGAAGCCGAAGAGGTGACGGATGTTCAGTTCGCCCCCGTCGGGTTCGTGACGGTCGGGCACGCCTGCGATCTGCAGATGGCCGACGCGGCCCGTCGGCAGGTCGCGGCGCAGGGTCGTGGTGAGGTCGCCCTCGACGATCTGGCAGTGGTAGAGGTCGAGTTGGACCTTGAGGTTCGGGGCGCCGACCTCGCGTACGACGGCGTGCGCCTCGGCCTGCCGGGTCAGGAAGTAGCCCGGCATGTCACGGCCGTTGATCGGCTCGATGAGGATGTCGACGCCCGCCGCGGCGGCCCGCTCCGCGGCCCGGGCGAGGTTGGCGACGTAGGTGTCGCGGTACCGGGCACGCTCCGCGGACGGCACGCCCTGCGGCACCAGCCCGGCCATCACGTGCACCCGCGGGCAGTCCAGCGCCGCGGCGTACTCCAGGGCCTGCTCGATCCCGGAGCGCGTCTCCGCCTCGCGGCCGGGCAGCGCGGCGATCCCGCGCTCACCCGAGTCCCAGGCGCCGGGCGGGGCGTTGAACAGCACCTGCCGCAGGCCGTGGCCGTCGAGCCGACGGCGCAGCTCGGCGGCGTCGTACTCGTACGGGAAGAGGTACTCGACGGCGTCGAAGCCGTCCGCCGAGGCCGCGGCGAAGCGGTCGAGGAAGGGGTGCTCCGTGTACATCATGGACAGGTTCGCTGCGAACCTCGGCATGGTGACTCCTGTAACTCCTGTGGGTGCAGCGGGACCGGAGCCGCACCTCCGGTCCCGCTGCGGACGCCGGTCAGCGGTTGACGACGTCCTTCTTGGTGGCGAGTACGGCAGCGGCGCCGATGACGAGGCTGAGCGCCAGGACATACATCGGGATGGCCGCCGAACCGGTGCTGTCCTTCAGCGCACCGATCATGTACGGGCTGACGAAACCGGCCAGGTTGCCCACCGAGTTGATGACGGCGAGGCCGGCCGCGGCCGCGGTGCCGCCGAGGAAGGCGGTGGGCAGCGACCAGAACAGCGGGGCGCAGGTCAGCACGCCGGCCGCGGCGCAGGACAGCGCGATCAGGGACAGCGGGGTCGAGCCGGACCAGGAGGCGGCCAGCGAGAAGCCGACGGCGCCCATGAGGCTCGGTATGACCAGGTGCCAGCGGCGCTCACGACGCTTGTCGGACGAGCGGCCGAACAGGTTCATCGCGACGAGGGCCGCCAGGAACGGCACGGCGCTGAGGACACCGATCGCGAAGTTGCCCTTGATGCCGGTGGACTCCACGAAGGTGGGCATCCAGAACGTCAGCGCGTACTGGCCCATGATGAAGCAGAAGTAGATGAAGCACATCAGCCACACCTTGGGCTCGCGGAATGCGTCCCAGACCTTGCCGTGCACCGTCTGGTGCGTGGCGTCCTCGGCGAGCGCCCGCTCGACGACGTCCTTCTCCTCGTCGGTGAGCCACTTTGCGTCGCGGACGCCGTTGTCGAGGTAGAACAGCGTGATCACGCCGACGATGAGCGCGGGGATCGCCTCGAGCAGGTACATCCACTGCCAGCCCTGCCAGCCGCCCACCTTGTGGAACGCGTCCAGGATCCAGCCGGAGAGCGGGTTGCCGAAGATGCCCGCCACGGGGATGGCCGACATGAACAGCGCGATGACGCGGGCGCGGCGCTGCGAGGGGAACCAGTACGTGCAGTACAGGATGATGCCGGGGTAGAACCCCGCCTCGGCGGCGCCGAGGAGGAACCGGACCGCGTAGAACGTCGCCTCGTTGGTGATGAACACGGATGCCGCCGAGACCACCCCCCAGCTGATCATGATCCGGGCGATCCAGGTGCGGGCGCCGACGCGCTGCAGGATCAGGTTCGAGGGGACTTCGAAGATGAAGTAGCCGATGAAGAACAGACCGGCACCGAGGCCGAACGCCGCCTCGCTGAAACCGAGGTCGCTCGACATCTGCAGCTTGGCGAATCCGACGTTGACGCGGTCCAGGTAGGAGACGACGTAACAGAGGATGAGGAAGGGGACGATGTGCCGTACGACCTTGCGGAAGACGGCGTTCTCACGGGTGAGGTCGACTTCGGTGGCGACCACGGGGATGGACATGACGAATCCTTCGAGCGGCTCGGGGACGGATTCTCCGGGACGGTTCAGAGAAGGGCCGCTCCGACGGGCGGAGCAGGTTCTCCGAAGGGTTCTGACAGGGTGGAGCGGATCACCACGCCGCGCCGAACACGGAGCGCAGTTCGGCGAGGGCGGGTGCGGGGAGTGGCTCGGGCCGACGGTCGGTCAGAAGCCACAGGCGTGCCGTCTCCTCCAGTTCTTCGAGGACGGCGAGGGCCGCGGCCGCGTCGGGACCCCACACCACGGGGCCCAGCCGGTCCAGCAGCACGGCCCTGATCGGGGTACCGGCCGCCGCCCGTTCGGCGATGCGGTCGGTCACCAGGTCGGCCACGCGCGGGTCGCCGGGCCGGTGGTAGGGGATGAGCGGGACGTGACCGACCTTCATCACGTAGTACGGCGTGATGGGCGGCAGGACGTCGTCCTGGCTCCACACGCCGGACAGGGTGAGCCCGACCAGGTGCGTGGAGTGGGTGTGGACGACGAACCGGGCCGTCGGATCGGCGGCGTAGATCCGTCGGTGGAGCGTCAGCGTCTTGCTGGCGCGGTCGCCCGCGACCTGCTCGCCGCCGGCGTCGACCAGCGCGAGACGGTCGGCCTCGAGGAAGCCGAGGGCGGCGTCGGTCGGCGTGATCAGATGGCCGTCGCCGACCCGGGCGCTGATGTTGCCGGCGCTGGCGTGGACGTAACCGCGCGAGAAGAGGCTCGTGCCCACGCGGACGATCTCGCGGCGCGCCTCGTCGACGGCCGCGTCGTGTGCGGTGGCGGCTTCGAACTCGGTCACGAGGCTTCCTCGTCGAGCAGCGCGAGCGCGGCGGAGAAGAAGTCGGGGCCGCCGAAGTTGCCCGACTTGAGGGTGATGTGGAGCGTCTCCCCGTCGGACAGCGTCGCCGCGCACCACGGCACACCGGGGTCGATCTGCGGTCCGATCCGCAGTCCGGTGATGCCGAGCGCCTGGACGACCGCGCCCGAGGTCTCGCCGCCGGCGACGACCAACTGCCGTACACCGCGCTCCACAAGACCCCGCGCGACGCGGGCCAGGGTCTGCTCCACGAGCTCACCGGCCTCGGCGGCGCCGAGCTCGCCCTGCACGGTCCGTACGGTGTCGGGCGACTCGGTGGAGTAGATCAGGACCGGACCGTCGGCCAGGTGCCCCTCGGCGAACGCCAGGGCCTCGCCCGCCACGTCCTCGCCCGCCGCGATGCGCAGCGGGTCCACGCTGAACGCGGGGCGGCCGGTGCGCAGGAACTCCCGCACCTGACCGTTCGTGGCGACGGAGACCGAACCGGAGACGATCGCCTGATGACCACCGGGCGCGGGCAGTCGAGCGGCGGCGGCAGACGGCTTGAACCCCCAGTTCGCGGGCAGACCGATCGCCAGGCCCGAGCCGGCGGTCACCACGGGCAGTCCCGCGACCGCCTCGCCCAGCCGCACGAGGTCGTCGTTGGAGACGGCGTCGACGACGGCGATCCCCGTACCTGCCGCACGCAACTCCTCGATCCGGGCCCGGATCGCGTCGGCACCGGCCGCGACGACCGTGTGGTCGATGAGGCCGACCGGTCGTCTCGTCTGCGCACCGAGGACGGAGACCAGGTTGGAGTCGGTCATCGGCGTGAGCGGGTGGTGGCGCATGCCGCTGTCGCTCAACAGCACGTCGCCGACGAAGAGATGGCCCTTGAAGACCGTGCGTCCGTTGTCGGGGAACGCCGGGGTCGCGAGGGTGAAGTCGGTGTCCAGCGCGTCCATCAGGGCCTCGGCGACCGGACCGATGTTGCCGACGGGCGTCGAGTCGAAGGTCGAGCAGTACTTGAAGTAGATCTGCTCGGCGCCCATGGACGTGAGCCAGGCCAGCGCCCGCAGCGACGCGTCGACGGCGTCGGCGGCCGGCACGGTCCGTGACTTGAGCGCGATGACCACCGCGTCCGCGTCCCGCGCCTGCTGTTCGGCGATCCGGTCGCCGTCCGACGGTACGTCGATCAGCTGGACCACGCGCATGCCCGCGCGCACCAGGTTGTTCGCCAGGTCCGTGGCACCGGTGAAGTCGTCGGCGATGCAGCCGAGTCGGATACCCATGTCAGCCCTCCTCCGGCTTCGGCAGGTCGATTCCCGGGAAAATCTTGATCACCGCGCTGTCGTCCTCGGTCCCCAGACCGGACGCCGACGCCTGAAGGAACATCTGGTGGGCGGTGGCGGCGAGGGGCAGCGGAAAGCGCTCCGGCCGGGCGGAGTCGAGCACGATCCCCAGGTCCTTGACGAAGATGTCGACCGCGGACAGGGGCGTGTAGTCACCGGCGAGCACATGCGCCATGCGGTTCTCGAACATCCAGGAGTTGCCCGCGCTGTGCGTGATGACGTCGTAGAGCGCCTCGGCCGGAACGCCCGCCTTGATGCCCAGCGCCATCGCCTCGGCCGCCGCGGCGATGTGCACGCCCGCCAGCAGTTGGTTGACGACCTTGACCTTCGAACCGAGCCCGGCGCTCTCGCCGAGGCGGTAGACCGTGCTGCTCATGGCGTCGAGCACCGGATCGGCGAGCGCGTAGGCCGCGGCGGAGCCCGACGTCATCATGGTCAGCTCGCCCGTCGCCGCACGCGCCGCGCCGCCGGAGATCGGCGCGTCGAGGTAGAGCACGCCCAACTCGGCCAGGCGGCCCTCGAGTTCGGCGGACCAACCGGGGTCGACCGTGGAGCACATCACGAAGACGGCACCCGGACGCAGCCGCTCCGCGGCCCCGCCGTCACCGAACAGCACCGACTCGACCTGCGCCGCGTTGACGACCACACCGACCAGGACGTCCACCGCTGCCGCCAGTTCGCCGACGGAGGCGAACGCCGTGCCGCCGTCCCGGGCGAAGTCGGCGGCCACCTGCGACCGCAGGTCGTGGACCCCGACGTCGTAGCCCGCCTCCCGCAGGCTGCGGGCCATGCCGAGCCCCATGGCCCCGAGCCCGACGACCCCCACCCGCGGCAGGGCAGAGCTGTCCTGGTCGATCATGCGCAACATCCTTGTCTCGCTGTGCCGTCCGGTGGGGTGCGACCGGCTCGTGGTCGCACCACCTGTCGGTAGGCGGTCGGGTCATATGATGACCTGAGGACGCACGTAAAAAACAGGGTGACGTCCGTCACACGGCAACGGACGTGGGTTTCAGGTCGGTCAATGCTTGCCCACGCGCTGGTTGCCGGAGGGTGAGCACGCCATGATGGCGTCATGACGTCGGCGTCGCGCGCGCTCGCGCAACTGGCGACCTGGCCCGACCTGAGACGGGCCGTACCGAGCTGCGGTCAGGGGCACGCGCTCAGCTCGGCGCAGGGGGAGATCGTCCACTTCCATTCGGACCGGGACGTCGACCTGCATCTGACGGACCGCGCCATCCGGCGCTTCGCCCGCGACTTCGCGGGCTCCGGGGCGATCCGTGTCGTGCCCGGCTCGCCGTGGGTGACGATACGTCTCGACGCCGCGAGCGACGTCGACCTCCTCATGACCCTGGTGAGCGTCGCCCTGCAGGCCCAGCAGGCGTGGCCCGACCCGGCCGGCCGCCCCGACCCCGGCTGCAACGACCAACGGGGCGCGGGGTTCGTGCGGGCGGACCCCGAGGGGCTCTGAGCCCGCGCCGGCATCGGCGCGGCACCGCGTCGTCACACGGCGACGACCCGGATCCCCGCCTCTTCGAACCGGCGCACGGTGTCCGCCGGCGCCGCGGTGTCCGTGACGAGCGTGTCCACCAGCTCGGCCGCGCAGATCCGGGCGAACGCCCGTCGGCCCAGCTTGCCGGAGTCGGCGGCGACGACCACCCGCTCGGCGCGTTCGCACAGCAGCCGGTTGACCGCGGCCTCCGCCTCGTCGCGTGCCGCCGCGCCGTGCGCGGCATCGAAGGCGACCACCCCGAGCACCGCCACGTCCAGCGTGATCTGACCGAGCACACCGTCCGCGAGCGGCCCGACGAGCTCGTACGATTGCGGGCGCGCGACCCCGCCGGTCACCACGATCTTGAACTGAGGCCGTACGGCGAGTTCGCCGGCGATGTTGAGCGCATTGGTGACCACGGTCAACGCCGGTGCGCCGGAAGCGAGATCGCCGCGCACGGCCAGGGCGCGGGCCACCTCCGTGGTGGTCGTCCCGCCGGTCAGGCCCACCACCTGGCCGGGTGCGACGAGGTCCGCCACCGCCTGGGCGACGCGCTGCTTCTCGGAGGCGCGCCGGGCGGTCTTGTAGCGCAGCGGCAGCTCGTACGACACACCGTGCACCATCGCGCCACCCCGGGTGCGCACCAGCATCTGCTGCTCGGCGAGCCGGTCGAAGTCCCGGCGGATCGTCGCGGCCGAGACGGCCAGTCGGTCGGCGGCCTCCTCGACCTCCAGGCGTCCGCGCTCGACGAGCAGTTCCAGCAGCGCCTGCCAGCGGGCCTCGCGCGACATCGGCGGCCTCCGTTCCCTCGGTCGTTCCGCGACCCCGACGGCCTTCGCCGGGGTGCAGATGCTTGCTTGTGCTCGAAAGCCGGTTATACCTTGCAGGAAAAATCATCAGGGCAGTGGCGGCATGACCCCTATCGAGGACGAAATGAGCCATATCGAGGATGAGTTGAACAGCCAGCCCGACTGTTGGACGCGGGCGGCGGCGCAGGCCGCGCACTCCGGCGGGACCCTGCCGGAGCCGGGGGAGCGGGTGGCGATCGTCGGGTGCGGCACGTCGTACTTCATGGCACAGGCGGCCGCGGTCCTGCGGGAGAGCGCGGGACAGGGTGAGACCGACGCCTTCGCCGCGTCCGAGTTCCCGCACGGGCGCTCGTACGACCGTGTCGTCGCCCTCACCCGCTCCGGTACCACTACCGAAGTACTCGATCTGCTCGGCCAGTTGAGGGGAGGCGCGCGCACCACCGCCGTCACGGCCGATCCGGACACACCCGTGATGACGACGGCGGACGACATCGTGGTGCTGGACTTCGCGGACGAACGATCCGTCGTCCAGACCAGATTCGCCACCAGCGCCCTCACCCTGCTCCGCGCCCACCTGGGCCTGCACACGGAGGCCGCGGTCGCCGACGTCCGCACCGCCCTCTCAACTCCCCTTCCGGGCGGGCTCGTCGACTGCGATCAGTGGACCTTCCTCGGCCGCGGCTGGACCGTCGGGCTCGCGAGCGAGGCCGGGCTGAAGATGCGCGAGGCGTCACTGTCCTGGACCGAGGCCTACCCGGCGATGGAGTACCGGCACGGCCCCATCAGCGTCACCACCCGGTCCACCGCCACCTGGATGTTCGGCGAGGCGCCGGACGGGCTCGCCGAACAGGTGCGGGACACGGGGGCGTTGTGGATCGAGGGCACCCTCGACCCGCTCGCGGAACTGGTCCGCGCCCAGCGTCTCGCGGTGGCCGTCGCCGCGCGCCGGGGACTCGACCCGGACCGCCCGCGCCACCTCACGCGCTCGGTGATCCTCACGCCCTGACCGACACCACGACGGACACCCTGACAGACGCGATTCAGCCCCCAGGAAGGAAACGTCGTGCCCCTCGCACGCACCGGCGAGCTGGTCACCCGCGCCGCCGAAGGGCGCTCCGCCGTCGCCGCGTTCAACATCATCACCCTGGAACACGTCGAGGCCGTCATCGCGGGCGCGGAGTCGGCCGGCGCGCCCGTCGTCCTCCAAGTCAGCGAGAACGCGGTCAAGTTCCGCCAGGGGCGGCTGCTCCCGCTGGCCCGCGCCGCCACGGCGGCGGCCGAACGGGCCTCCGTGCCCGTGGCGTTGCACCTCGACCACGTACAGAGCGACGACCTGCTGCGCCAGGCGCCCGACGCCGGGTTCAGCTCCGTGATGTACGACGCGGCCCGCCTGCCGTATGCCGAGAACCTCGCCGCGACCCGCGCAGCCGTCGCCTGGACACACGCCCGAGGCCTGTGGATCGAGGCGGAGTTGGGGCAGATCGGCGGGAAGGACGGCAAGCCTCCGCTGGACGCCCACGCGCCCGGCGCCCGTACCGATCCCGACGAGGCCCGCGCCTTCGTCACCGACACCGGCGTCGACGCGCTGGCCGTCGCCGTCGGCAGTGTGCACGCCATGACCACCCGCACCGCCGCCCTCGACCAGGATCTCCTCAAGCGGCTGTCCGCCACCCTGTCCGTACCGCTCGTCCTGCACGGCTCCTCCGGCGTGCCGGACGACGGACTGGTCGAGGCGGTCGCGGGCGGCATCGCCAAGGTCAACGTCGGCACCGCGCTCAACAAGGCGATGACCGGTGCGGTCAGGGATTTTCTCGCCGCCCATCCGGAGGCCGTGGACTCACGCCCGTACCTGCGTGCGGGGCGGGAGGCGATGGTACGGGAGGTGGAGCGGCTCATCGGGGTCGTCGCGGGACCCGGCTCCGATCGCCGCTGAGGGCACCGGTGTCAGTGGTGCCGGGTAGTTTGCCGCAGCATGAGTATGTGGATCTACTTCCAGGCGCTGGCCCCCTCCGAACTGCCCGCGGAGGCGGCGGACTTCGAGGCCCTCTTCGACGTGGAGTTCGACGAGCTGCGCCGACGGGTCCGGGCAGGTGATGCGGTGTGGCTGGAGCACGACTTCTTCCCGCTGAACGAGCTCTACCGGACCCCGTCGCAGTCGGCCGGCGACGGGGAGTTCGCCGTCTTCGGCGGGAGACACATACCGGACCCCGGCGGCGGCCCGGGCCATGTGGCGCTCGACCCGCCGGACGTGGCGCGCGCGGCGGCGTATCTGGAGGGGGTGTCGTTCCCGGACCTGTGGGAGGAGTGGCGGCAACAGCCCTCGTCCCGGCTCGGTGAGCCGCCGCGCGAGCACCTGGCCCGGGACCACGAGGAGCTACGGGTCTTTTACGGCAGGGCGGCGGAGCGGGGCTGGGCGGTGGCCAGGTACTTCTCCTTCTGACCACCGCTCCCGTGGTGCAGGGCAGCGGACGTCAGTCCTTCTTGACGGCCTTCAGCACCACGAACTTCGGGTCCCCGGCGACGAGTTCGCAGTTGCCGAACAGGCGCCGAAGCTTCACGTGGTAGCCCAGATGACGGTTGCCGATCACCCACAGCTCGCCACCCGGCCGCAGCGCGCGCCGCGCCCCGGTGAACATCCGCCACGCGGTGGCGTCGCTGGTCGCCAGGTGGGAGTGGAACGGCGGATTGTTGAGGACGACGTCCACGCTCTCCGGCGCCACTCCGGCCAGCCCGTCCCCGACCCGGAACTCCGCGTGGCCCGGCACGCCGTTCGCCTTGTACGTCGCCTCCGCCGACGCCACGGCCTGGAACGACTCGTCCACGAACAGCACCTCGGCCTCGTGATTGTCCAGCGCCACCGCCGTACCGACGACACCGTTGCCGCACCCCAGGTCGACGATCCGGCGTGCCCCCCGGCTGTCGGGCAGGTGCCCGAGGAAGAACCGGGTGCCGATGTCGAGCCGGTCGGCGCAGAACACGCCTGCGTGGTTGACGACGGTGTGCCCGGACACCGGTCCGACGCCGTCCGGGAGCGCGTAGCTGTACGGCCACGGGTTGGCGGGGCGTTCCAGCGAGGCGTCCGGGGTGCAGAAGATCAGCCGGGCCTTCTGCCGGGCGAGCGAGGTCCGGGTCGGGCCGAGGACGCGCTCGAAGAGCTGAAGCGTCGAGGTGTGGATCTCCTTCACCATGCCGGTGCCGATGACGGCCGTGCCCTCGTGCACGGCCGGGGCCAGCCGCAGCAGCTGGTCCTCCAGCAGCGCCAGGCTCTTCGGCACCCGTACCAGCAGGACGTCCACGCACTCGGGCGGCGCGTCCTGCGTCGTGAGCAGGCGTACGGCACCGGGCTCGACGCCGGCCCGCGCGAGGTTCGCCCGCGTCGCCTCCTGGCTGAGGAACGAGTCGGTGATCTGCACGGGCCGGTGCTCCGCCAGCGCCGTGGCCAGCGCGCCCCAGCGGTCCCCGACGATCGCGACCGTGCCGGTCAGCGGGACCCGCTCCTCCGCTAGGTGCCGCAGGAGGTAGGCGTCGGAGGCGTCCCAGGCGCGCAGCCGGTCACGCGAATCCTCGGGGAAGCGGGACAGCTCGAGCTCGCCCCACGGAGTCGTCATACGCTCGTTCATCGTGCGTCCAGGCTAGCGGAGCCCCAGCTCAGGGCCGCTCGGGCGGGCCTTCGGGCACGATGGAGCCCATGGACGCCGAACTGTTCCCCAGGGCGCGCGCCGAGATCGCCCCCGGCGCCGTGCACCTGCCGGACTGGCTGGACCCGGACGCGCAGCGCGAGCTGCTGGCGGCCTGCCGGGACTGGGCGCGTCCCCCGGCCGGCCTGCGCACGGTCCGCACGCCCGGCGGCGGCACCATGACCGCGCGCCAGGTGTGCCTGGGCTGGCACTGGTACCCGTACGCCTACGCCCGCACGGTCGTCGACGGCGACGGGGCGCCGGTCAAGACCTTCCCGGCGTGGCTGGGCGAGCTGGGGCGCCGCGCGGTGGCCGAGGCGCTCGGACCGCGGGGCCGCACACCGGCGCCGTACGAAGCAAGCGGAACACCGCAGTCGTACGCCTACGACATCGCGCTGATCAACTTCTACGACGGCGACGCCCGCATGGGCATGCACCGCGACAGCGACGAGAAGTCACCGGCGCCCGTGGTGTCGCTGAGCCTCGGCGACACCTGCGTCTTCCGCTTCGGCAACACCCGGACGCGGGCGAGGCCTTACACGGACGTCGAGCTGCGCAGCGGTGACCTGTTCGTCTTCGGCGGGGACTCCCGGCTCGCGTACCACGGGGTGCCGCGGGTGTACCCGGGCACGGCGCCGCCCGCGCTCGGGCTGGCCGGGCGCCTGAACGTCACCCTGCGCGTGAGTGGCTTCCCGGTGACCGAGCCGGTCGTGTAGCCCACGGATCATGGGAGACTCACCCTCATGAGCGGCAAGGCGGAACCCCGGACGACGGGGGAAGGCACCACCTCGAGAACGCGGTTGGACCGGGGGCGCGGCGCGCTCGGACCCGCGTTGGAGCTCATCCACACCGGACGTGCACCCACGCGTGCCGTGCTCACCGCCGAACTGGGCGTGACCCGGGCGACGGCCGGCGCGGTCGCAGCCGAGCTGGAGGCGCTGGGCCTGATCCGCGTCGACGCCCGGCCCGGGGCCGCGGCCGGCTCTCAAGGGCGTCCCTCGCACCGGCTCACCGTCGCCGAGGACGGGCCGGTCGCCCTCGCCGCGCAGGTGCACGCCGACGGTTTCCGGGCGGCGCTGGTGGGCCTGGGCGGCCGGATCGTGGCGACGGCACCGGGCTGCGAGACGGTCGACGCCGACCCCGCCAAGGTGCTCGGCTCCGTCGTGGAGGCGGGCGCCGACCTCCTGCGGACGACGGGACGCCGCTGCGTCGGCGCGGGACTCGCCGTACCGTCGGCCGTCGCCGACCCCGACGGCCTGGCCCTCAACCCGCTGCATCTGGCGTGGCCCGTGGGCGCGCCGGTCCGCCGGATCTTCGCCGAGTGCCTGCGCGCGGCCGGGATCCCCGGTCAGGCCTTCGCGGCCAACGACGTCAACCTGGCCGCGCTCGCCGAGCACCGCCACGGCGCGGGGCGCGGCGCCCGGGACCTGCTGTGCGTGGCCACGGGACACCGGGGCGTCGGCGGCGCGCTGGTCCTGGACGGGCGCCTGCACACGGGCAGTTCGGGCCTGGCGCTGGAAGTCGGCCACCTCACGGTGAACCCCCAGGGCCGTCCCTGCCACTGCGGCAGCCGCGGCTGCCTGGACGTCGAGGCCGACCCGCTGGCCCTGCTGGTCGAGGCGGGCCGCGACCCGGGCCCCGAGATGTCCCTGCTCCAGCAGGCCGACGACCTGCTGCGCAACCACTACGCCGACCCGGCCGTCCGCACCGCGGCCGAGACCCTGATCGACCGCCTCGGCCTCGGCCTCGCCGGACTGGTCAACATCCTCAACCCCGACCGCGTCATCCTCGGCGGCCTCCACCGCACCCTCTTCGAGGCCGCCCCCGACCGCCTCCGTGCGGTCGTCGCCGCCCGCAGCCTGTGGGGCCAGAGCGGCGGAGTTCCCCTCCTCGCCTGCACCCTCGACCACAACAGCCTGGTCGGCGCCGCGGAGTTGGCCTGGCAGCCGGTACTGGACGATCCGCTGGGGTCGCTCGCTCCTCAGCCGTGATGCCGCACGGAGACTCCCGGGCGTGACCGCCCTGCACGGCCGCGGCGCTCTCCTCGCCGTCGAGCCGGAAGCCTTCGCCTGCCCTTTGCCGGTGCCACCCGTAGGTACACATCCCGCTGCCCTTCCACTGTTCGGAGGCCACCTCCGGGAGGATCCGCGCGCCGCCCGCGTACTCCCCGGGAGGTACGCCCACTGCCGCTGGCCGTACGACGACCCGGACCCCTCCGTGGGGCCAGTCTCGAAGCATCACCGAAAGGCAGCACAAGACGCTTCCGCAGAGGGAGACGAAAGGAGCTGAACCGAGATGCAGACCTTGGCGAACTGGGACGGTGGCCCCGGACCGTGGATCCTGTTCTTCCCGCTGGTCTGGGCGGCCGTCGTGGCCGGCGCCGTGACCGTCCTGCGCCGCACGGTCTGGCGAGGCCGCGGCGCACCGTGGCGGACGATGAACGCGACGGACACGGCACGCCCGGCGGGCGACTCGCCGATCGCGATCCTCGGCCGGCGCTTCGCGGGCGGCGAGATCGAGGAGGACGAGTACTGGCGCCGGCTCTCCGTCCTGGACGAGCAGTTCGGCCGGACGGCGGGGAAGGGCGGTGCGGCATGACCACGGAGGCCACCGGGACCACGGAGAACGACGAGGCGACCGGGACCGCGGCGCGGATCGCCGCTCGGGTCGTCGGCGCCGTCAAGGTGTACGGCCGCGGCGACACCGCCGTACGCGCCCTGGACGGCGTGGACGTGGACTTCCCCGCCGGACGCTTCACGGCGATCATGGGCCCTTCCGGCTCCGGCAAGTCCACCCTGATGCACTGCGCGGCCGGCCTCGACACGCTCACTTCGGGCGCCGCCTACATCGGCGACACCGACCTGGGCTCCCTCGACGACCGGCGCCTGACCCTGCTGCGCCGCGACCGGGTCGGCTTCGTGTTCCAGGCGTTCAACCTGGTGCCGACGCTGACGGTCGCCGAGAACATCACGCTGCCGCTGGACCTGGCCGGCGGCAGGGGCGACCCCGAGTGGATCGACGCGCTCGTCGAGGTCGTCGGGCTGCGCGACCGGCTGCACCACCGCCCCTCCGAACTCTCCGGCGGCCAGCAGCAACGCGTCGCCGTGGCCCGGGCGTTCGCCGGGCGCCCGGACGTCGTCTTCGCCGACGAGCCGACCGGCAACCTCGACTCCCGCTCCGGCGGCGAGGTCCTCGGGCTCCTCGGCAGCGCCGTACGGCAGACGGGGCGCACGGTCGTCATGGTCACCCACGATCCCGTCGCCGCCGCCCACGCCGACGAGGTGGTCTTCCTCGCGGACGGGCGCCTGGTCGACCGGATCGCATCCCCGACCGCGAACTCGGTCCTGGACCGTATGAAGGCCTTCGAGGTGCGGTCATGAACGCCGCGCTGCGCCTGAGCCTGTCCTCGCTGCGCGCCCACAAGCGGCGCTTCGCCGGTACGTTCTTCGCGGTGTTCCTCGGTGTGGCCTTCCTGGCCGGAACCATGGTCATGGGCGACACGCTGCGCGCGAGCTTCGACTCCATGTTCGGCGAGGCGACCAGCGGCACGGACGCCGTCGTGCGCAGCACCGACGTCATCACCACACCGGGGGAGGCGCTGGGAGTACGGCAGCCGGTCGACACGGCGCTGGTCAGCACCCTTCAGCGGGTCCCGGGCGTTGCTGCCGTCGCCCCCACCATCCAGGGCGCGGGCCAACTCGTCGGCGCCGACGGCAAGCCCGTCGGCGGCCAGGGCCCGCCCACCCTCGCCGGCAACTGGATCACCGACCCGCAGCTCAACCCGTACCGGCTCGCCGAGGGCCGCGCCCCGGCGAAGTCCGGCGAGGTCGTCGTCAACCGCGGTGCCGCCGAGAAGGCCGGCCTGAAGATCGGCGACACGACCACGCTGCGCACGCCCGCCCCCGTGAAGGTGACCGTCGTCGGCCTCGCGACCTTCGGCGGCGCGGACGGCATGGGACAGGTGACCTTCACCGGTATGACGCAGGCCGACGCCGAGAAGTACCTCACCGCCCGGCCCGGCCAGGCGGCGAGCATCCAGCTGCGGGCCGCGTCGGGCGTCGGTGAGAAGGAACTGGTCGACCGGCTGACTCCCGTGCTGCCCAAGGGAGTCGAGGCCATCACCGGTCAGGAGTCGGCGCAGGAGAACACCGACATGATCTCCAGCCAGTTCTTGAGCATCTTCACCACCTTCCTGCTGGTGTTCTCCGGCGTCGCCCTGCTGGTCGCGACCTTCTCCATCCACAACACCTTCGCCATCGTGGTGGCCCAACGCACCCGCGAGAACGCCCTGTTGCGCGCCCTCGGCGCCTCCCGCCGCCAGGTGACCGCGTCGACCCTCGTCGAGGCGTCCGTCGTGGCGGTGGCCGCGTCGGCCGCCGGACTCGCGGGCGGCGTCGGGATCGCCGCCGGGCTGCAGGCGCTGTTCCCGGCCATCGGATTCCCCTTCCCCGACGGCGACTTGGTGATCAAGGCGCTGTCGATGGCCGTACCGCTGGCGGTCGGCATCGCCGTCTGCGTCGGCTCCGCACTGCTGCCCGCCGCACGCGCAGGACGCACCGCCCCGCTGGCCGCGCTGCGCGAGACCTCCGTCGACGCCTCGGGCGCCTCCCGCGTCCGCGCCGTCACCGGGATGGGGCTCGCGGCGCTCGCGGTCGCGGTGGCGCTCACCGGCGTCCTGGTCACACCGTCCGTATGGCTGGCGGGACTTGGTGCCTTCCTGGCACTGGTCGCGTTCGTCGTCCTGGGCCCGGTCGCCTCCTCCGGCGCCGTACGGATGCTCGGCAGCCCGCTCGACCGGTTGCGGGGCGTGACCGGCGGACTCGCCCGGCGCAACGCCCTGCGCAGCCCCAAGCGGACGGCCGCCACCGCGAGCGCGCTGATGATCGGCGTGGCCGTGGTCTCGCTGTTCACGGTGTTCGGGGCCTCGCTCAAGGCCACCATGGACCAGACCGTGTCGCGCTCCTTCGCGGGCGACGTCGCCGTCAGCACCCCGTCGTTCGGCGCGGGCGGCAGCGGGCTCAGCCCCGCGCTGGCCCCAGCCCTCCAGCGGCTGCCGGAGGTGGACACCGCGGTCGGACTCGGCCACGGCGTCGCCCAGGTCGACGGCAGCGGACGGGCGTTGACCGTCACCGACCCGGCCGCGCTCGCCCGCACCTTCGACCTCGGCACGGTCCAGGGCTCGCTGCGCGACCTCGGCACCGACGGCATCGCGATCACGAAGAAGGAGGCCGACCGGCAGCACCTCACCACCGGCGACACCGCCCGGCTCACCTTCACCGACGGCAAGAAGCAGGACTTCACCGTCCGCGCGGTCTACGGCCAGTCCGAACTCGCCGGCGACTACGTCATCACGCGCGCCGCCTGGGCGCCGCACCGCACCCAGGACTCGGACACCCTGGTCGCCGTCTCCTTCCGGTCCGGTGTGGACACGGCCGCGGGCAAGGCCGCCGTCGAGAAGGTGGCCGCGCGGTACGGCGACCCGCAGGTGCAGACCCGCGACGACTATGCGCAGTCCTCGGCCGGCGGCATCGACATGATGCTCACGCTGGTCTACGCGCTGCTCGCCCTCGCGGTGCTCATCGCCCTGCTCGGCATCGCCAACACGCTGACCCTCGCCCTGCACGAGCGCACCCGCGAACTGGGCCTGCTCAGGGCCGTCGGCCAGACCCGGTCCCAACTGCGGGCCATGGTCCGCTGGGAGTCGGTCCTGGTCGCGGCCTTCGGCACGGTCGGCGGCCTCGGCCTCGGCGCCTTCCTCGGCTGGGTCTTGGTGAAGGCCTCGGACGGTGCGAGCGACAGCGCCTTCGCCTTCGCGATCCCGCCCGGGCGACTCGCGGTGGTCGCCCTGGTGGGCCTCGCGGCCGGAGCCCTCGCGGGGCTGCGCCCGGCCAGGCGGGCGGCCCGCCTGGACATCCTGCGGGCCATCGCCACCGAGTGAGCCGACGTGAGGCAGCGGCACCCGGTGAGTGCGGGGACACGCTCACCGGGTGCCGCGACGGCGGGCGCCGCCGTCGGGCGTACGACATGAGTGAGCGTCAGTACGGGTAGGTCACCGCCCGGTCAGCCGACAACGGCCGACCGGGCGGGAGCATGTGCGGGAGCGGGCGCGCGGGGCGCGGGATCGAGCTCCACGAACAGGGGCGCGGGCTTCTGGGCCGCACGGCGCGGCGGACGGGCCGATCGCGACTTCGCCTCGGAGGCGGCGGGCAGCGTGAACCACACGACCTTGCCGTTGTCGCCGTCGGGTCGCACGCCCCAGCTCTCGCTCACCGCGGCCACGATCGCGAGGCCGCGGCCACAGGTGTCCAGCGGGGCGACGCCGACCGCTTCATCGGCGTCCGCCACCACCGGGAGGCGTGGATCGTGGTCGCGTACCGAGACGGTGAGCCGGTCGAGCAGCAGCTCTATCTCGACGGTGCACGACTTGTCGGGCCGGGCGTGCTGGTGGACGTTGG
Source organism: Streptomyces sp. NPDC046805 (assembly GCF_040645355.1). Classification (NCBI taxonomy): domain Bacteria; kingdom Bacillati; phylum Actinomycetota; class Actinomycetes; order Kitasatosporales; family Streptomycetaceae; genus Streptomyces; species Streptomyces sp. NPDC046805. The sequence goes on from NZ_JBEYYC010000012.1 coordinate 167,685, forward strand.
TGAGCAATTCCGTCACACCGAGCGCGGCCCGGTCGATCAACGGGTCCAGATGCCAGTAGCGCAACTGCGCAGATACGATTCTGCGGACTTGGCCGATCCGCGAGGGAAGGGCCTGAAGCTCCACGGTGCAGTGCCTGCTTGGATGACTGATCACGACTGCGACTCCCCGACGTGAGGTCCGGAAGAACACGGAGAACGGATCCAGCAGGATGGCATGCGTCCCAGCACCCGCCTGCTGTCATGGCCGGCTGGCTGGTTCGCAGCGTTATCGCCGGTAAACCCAGAGTGACGTACGACCAGCGTGACCCAGCGCATGCGGTCCCGCAAGTCGCCGACTGCCCCACCGGTAACCGACCGTACGGCGGTACCGCTCAACCGCGGCGCCCCGCCGCCCTGCGCACCGCCTCGATGAACCGGCGGGCCGCGGGCGGGCCGGGCGCGCCCGGAGCGGGATCGTGCTCGCCCAGTGTGAGCAGATACCGCGTGCCGTTGACGTCGGCCAGGGCCCGGTCGTCCGGGGCGAACCAGGGCCTCGACGCACGCACCGCCCGGATCGGCGCGCTGTCGATCTCGCTTCCGTAACTGGTGAGCAACTCCAGCCTGCCGTCGTTGATCCGGACCTGCCCGGCCCGGGTGAGCGAACGCAGCCGCTTCCCGATCCGTACGCCCGTGGCCCTGAACTCCGGCTCCGTCATCCTGTCCCGCCCCCTCGCGTGTGCGCCGGCGCCGGACCGGGACGTCGCGTGGGCGGCGGTCCGGCGTGATGCGAATGGTGTCGTCTGTCGTCCCCGTGTCCCAACGGGTGGCCCCGCTCGAAAGGTTCGCCCCGTCCGGTGCAGTCTGCCCCCGAGCGCCACCCGGCACCAGTACGCACGGCCCGCTCGCCGGATGCGTCCGGAGCGCGCGCGTGCCTGCGCCCCCAACGCCCCCCGAGCTCTGCCCCAGGCGGATCTTTGGGACGCTCAAAGGTGTGTTTATGCAGGTGAGAAGCGTGCGCAAGGTGTCTATCCTCAAAGCGGCGGCCATGCCAGGCGCCGTCGGCGTCCAGCGTGGCGCGAAGCAGAAGGAGCCCCGCCGTGAGCACCACCCCGCACACCCGGACCGGCGCCACCCTCGACGCCGACCACACCGACCCCGGCTACCGCGGCTGGCTCAAAGAAGCCGTCCGCAAGGTCCAGGCCGACGCCAACCGCTCGGCCGACACACATCTCCTGCGCTTCCCGCTCCCCGAACACTGGGGCATCGACCTGTATCTGAAGGACGAGTCGACCCACCCGACCGGAAGCCTCAAGCACCGGCTCGCCCGCTCCCTCTTCCTCTACGGCCTCTGCAATGGCTGGATCCGGCCGGACCGCCCGGTGATCGAGGCGTCCAGCGGGTCGACGGCGGTCTCCGAGGCGTACTTCGCGAAGCTGATCGGCGTGCCCTTCATCGCGGTCATGCCGCGCACGACGAGCGCCGAGAAGTGCCGCCTGATCGAATTCCACGGCGGGCAGTGCCACTTCGTGGACGACTCACGCAAGATGTACGAGGAGGCCGCCCGCCTCGCGGCCGAGACCGGCGGACACTACATGGACCAGTTCACCTACGCCGAGCGGGCCACCGACTGGCGCGGCAACAACAACATCGCCGAATCCATGTTCCGCCAGCTGGAGTTGGAGCGGTTTCCGGAGCCCGCGTGGATCGTCGCCACCGCGGGCACGGGCGGCACGTCCGCGACCATCGCGCGCTACGTCCACTACATGCAGTACGACACCCGTATCTGCGTCGCCGATCCGGAGAACTCCTGCTTCTTCGAGGGCTGGACCACCGGCGATCCGGACGTCACCTGCGACCACGGCTCGCGCATCGAGGGCATCGGGCGCCCGCGCATGGAGCCGAGCTTCGTGCCGGGCGCCATCGACCGCATGATGAAGGTCCCGGACGCGGCCACCGTCGCCGCCGTACGCGCTCTGGAACAGGCCATCGGCCGCAAGGCGGGCGGTTCGACGGGCACCGGCCTGTGGGGCGCCCTGAAGATCATCGCCGAGATGGTGGCCGAGGGCCGCACGGGAAGCGTGGTCACCCTGCTGTGCGACCCCGGGGACCGCTACCTCGACAAGTACTACTCCGACTCGTGGCTGGAGGAGCAGGGCCTGGACATCGGGCCGTACGCGGCCGCCATCGACTCGCTCCTGGCGACGGGCGTGTGGCCGGACTGAGACCGTCGGACGTCCTTCTCACTGGACGTCAGACGTCGGCGCCGTCCTCGGGCTCGCCCGCCACCACCAGCCGCCGCAGATGCTCGGAGATCTCCGCCCGCGCCTCGGCGGGCAGGCCCGTGTCGGTCACCAGCGTGTCGACCTGATCCAGCGTGGCGAACGAACTCAGGCCCACCGTCCCCCACTTGGTGTGGTCGGCGACCACCACGACCCGCCGCGCCGACTGCACCAGCCGCCGGTTGGTCTCGGCCTCGGCGAGGTTCGGCGTAGACAGGCCGGCCTCGACCGATATCCCGTGCACGCCGAGGAACAGCAGGTCGAAGTGGAGCGCCGCGATGGCCTGGTCGGCCACCGGCCCCACCAGTGAGTCGGACGGGGTGCGCACCCCGCCGGTCAGCACCACCGTGGCCGCGCCCTGCCGCTGCCCCGAGATGCGCTGCGCGGAGTGGAAGACGTCCGCGACCCGCACCGAGTTCGTCACCACGGTCAGGTCGGGCACCTCCAGGAGCTGGTGTGCGAGCGCATAGGTCGTCGTACCGCCCGACAGGGCGATCGCCGTACCGGGCGTGACCAACTGGGCGGCGGCGCGCGCGATGTCCTCCTTGGCGCTCAGCTCCAGCGCCGACTTGGCCTCGAAGCCCGGCTCGTGCGTGCTCGCCTCGACCACCGGCACCGCGCCGCCGTGCACCTTCTCCAGCACGCCCTGGCGGGCCAGCGCGTCCAGGTCGCGGCGCACGGTCATGTCCGACACCCCGAGCTTGCGGGTCAGTTCGTTGACCCGTACCCCGCCACGGCGCCGGACCTCGTCGAGGATCAGGGCGCGGCGCTGCTCCGCGAGGAGGTTCTGATTCTCGCTCACGTACGCTCCGGTCCTTTCGCCTCAAACCGTCCGACACACCCGTCGTCCCCGCTCCGACCAGCGCGTTCTGCCCGGCTCCGGTGCGCGGGCGTCCCATCTTTTCACGGCTCGGACCCGGTTGCGCCACCACCCGTCCGCCCGCGCGCACGCCCTTCGGACACCCTGCGCCCCGCCGGATGCCACCCGGGCCGGCTGCCAGAAGTGCCACCCGGATCGGGGAGATTCCGTGACGAGAGGTGTACGCACAGCGAGAGGGGAGAATCCTGGTGGCCGCACGCACAGATGTCGTCGCCGAATCACGGGGGATGTGCGAGAAAAGTGGAACGTGCGCAGGAAGAGGCCGCGGCGGCCCAGACGGACAGCAGCTCCGACCGGGCCGGCGAAACCGAGATCGACCTGGAACTCCTGGTCCACGGCGTGGGTGGCACCACACCGGAGAAGATGCTCGACGATCCGCGCACGGTGCGGATCACCGGCGACGACACGGCAGCCGTCTTCCGGCGCGCCGAGGACGTCGACGCGGAGGCCAGACCCGAGGACTACCGGGGCCGGCCGGTGCCCGAGGCGTACGTCTGGTGCAACCTCACCTCCGGCAACAGCACCCGCGCCCTGTGGCTGTTGCTGCTGCCCTTCATGGTGGTCAACCTCGCCCACTGGATGCGCCCCATCGCACCCGGCCGGAAGACCACGGCGCGGTTGTACGGGCTGCTGGTGCGGCTCGCGGGGCTCACCCTGACGGTGCTGCTGGTGGCGGCGGCCTGCGAGGTCGCCCTGGACCTCACGGCCTGGCAGTGCGCGGGCGTCGGCGCCTGCGCCCGGCGGCACTCCTGGCTGGGCTTCCTCTCGCCCGCCGTCTCCGGCGACGGCTGGTGGAGCCTGCCCGGGCGCCGCCTCGCCCTGGCCGCCCTGCTGCCCACGGCACTCACCGGCCTGCTCTGGTACCTCTCGCACCGCACCTGGAGCACCTACGAGTCCCACCAGCCGATGGACCGCGACCCCCGGCCCGACGACCACACCGCCCACACCTCGCTGGGCAGCCCCGGTTTCTGGTACGGGCGCCGGCTGGTGGCCTGGCTGAGCGCCGCCCACACCGCGGCCGGACTGCTGACGGTCACGGCGGCGCTCATCGCCCCGACGGCTCGCTTCGACCGGCAGCCGGGCGGCTCCGCGACACTGGACCTGCTCGGCTGGCTGCTGGGCGCGGCGCTGTGTGCCGCGGCCGCCTTCGTTGTGTGGGTGGTCTGCCGCCGGGGCCGCACCGAGAACCGGCTCGACCGGGAGCTCGACGCACACCTCGTACGCCGACTGCCGCTCGGCGCCCTCGCGTTGCTGCTGCTCACGCTGCTGTACGCCGGCTGGTCGCGGCCGGGCTGGCACTCGGCCGGCCGGCTCGCGGGGGACGCCACCTTCGGCTGCCTCGCCCTGGCCCAGGGCGTGCTGGTCATCACCCTCGGCGTGGTCGCCCACACCCTGCACCGCGCCCAGGCCAGAACTCCCGGCCCCGCTCCGGCCGGAGACGCATCCCTCGCGCCGCGCTCCGCGATGCGCGGACTCGGCGGACCCGCGGTCGCCCTGCTGGCCTGCGCCCTCGGCGGCGTGTTCTCGGGTGGCGTCGCCCAGCGCGTCGCCGACTGGCTGGACGGCACCCACGCCTCCATTCCCGGTCCGCCCGTGCTGCTGACCTGGCAGGCCTCGATCATCCCGCCCTTCCTCGTGGCCCTGCTCGCGCTGATCGGCTGGCTGTCCTGGCGGACCTGGCAACTCAGCCGCGCCGAGCAGCGCAGCGTGGAACGCGACTACCACGCCGAGCCCGGGGAGCCCACCCGCACGCGCCGCATCGCGCGTACGCGGGCGATGGCCGCGCTCACCGACCGGGCGCCCCTCGTCGTCACCGTCGTGTCCGTCGGCACGCTCGTGCTGGGTGCCGGAGCACTGGTGGGCGCCGGGGCCACCGGGAAGACTCCCGGCGAGGCGAGCCGGCAGGCGTACGCCGTCGTGCAGGGCGCCGCAGAAACCTCGCAGGCGCTGGGCTCCTGGCTCGTCGGACTCGGCTTCATCCTGTTCGTCACCTGGGGCCGCCGCGCCTACAAGGACGCCTCGGCACGGCGCACCATCGGCATCCTCTGGGACGTCGGCACCTTCTGGCCGCGCGCCGCCCATCCCTTCGCGCCGCCCTGCTATGCCGAGCGTGCGGTGCCCGACCTGACCTGGCGCATGGCGACCTGGACGCAGCGCACCGGCGGACGCCTGGTGCTCTCCGGGCACTCCCAGGGCAGCGTCCTCGCGGCCGCCGCGGCCTGGCAGTTGACGCCGTCCGTCCGCAAGCGGGTCGCACTCCTCACATACGGCTCCCCGTTGGAGCGCCTGTACGGCCGCTGGTTCCCGGCCCATTTCGGCCCCGCCGCGCTCAGCTCCCTGCACCGCGAGGTCGCCTGCTGGCGCAACCTCCACCGCCTCACCGACCCCATCGGCGGCCCGATCCGCCTCCCCGGGGACTGCGGCCCGGAGGTGGACCGCGAGCCGCTCAAGGACCCCTTGACGTACGGCCGCACCGCCCGCCACCCGCTCCCGGCCCCCATCCTCGGCCACTCCGACTACCAGGCCGACCCGGCCTTCGCGAAGGAACGGCAGCGGCTGCTGGCCCGGCTACGGCCAGAGCTGCCGGCGCCGCGCACGCGGGAGTAGCCGGAGCGCCGGGGCGGAACTCACGGCGGGGGAGCGGCTGCGCTCAGGGCAGCTCCGGGAGGTCTTGCGCGTACAGGAGGGTCAGGTCGTCCGTGCTCGGCTCGTCGAGCTGGGCGACCCGGCTCGCGTGCCGCTCCACCATCGCCTCGAACGTCTGGCGCGCGGTACGGCCGTTGCCGAACGCGGGGCCCTTGGGGATCGCCGTGAAGTACTTCAGCAGCGCCTCCGACGCGCCCGGCGTCAGCCGGTACTCATGCTCCTCGGCCTGCTGTTCCACTATCCGCAGCAGCTCCTCGGAGCCGTAGTCGTCGAAGGTGATGGTCCGTGAGAAGCGGGAGGCCACACCGGGGTTGACCGACAGGAACCGCTCCATCTCCGCCGTGTAACCCGCGACGATCACCACCACCGCGTCCCGGTGGTCCTCCATCAGCTTCACCAGGGTGTCGATGGCCTCCTTGCCGAAGTCCCGACCGGCGTCCTCCGGCGAGAGCGCGTACGCCTCGTCGATGAACAGCACGCCGCCACGGGCTCGTTCGAAGGCCTCCTGGGTGCGGATCGCGGTGGAGCCGATGTGCTCGCCGACCAGGTCGACGCGGGACACCTCGACCAGGTGGCCCTTGTCCAGCACGCCGAGGGAGGCGAGGATCTCGCCGTAGAGCCGGGCCACCGTCGTCTTGCCGGTACCGGGGGAGCCCGTGAAGACCAGATGGCGCTTGACCGAGGCCGCCTTCAGACCGGCCTGCTGCCGGCGCCGGCCCACCTCGATCATGTCGGTGAGCGCACGGACCTCGCGCTTGACGCTGTCCAGGCCGACCAGCGCGTCGAGTTCACCCAGCACGGCCTTCGAGGTCCGCACCGGTTTCTCCGGCTCGGCGGCGGCGACGATCGGTTCCTGCTCGGTGCTGCGCTGCCCCGGGATTCCGCCCAGCAGGCCGGCGGAGGCGGTCGACGGCTGCACGGCCGTCTCCCGTGCCGGGGCCGGCCGGACCGAGCCGCTCTCGTCGCTGGTGCAGTCCTCCACGACCGGGCCGGTGCCGGACCCCGCGTCGGGGCCGGCGTCCGCGAACTCGTAGCCCCCGCGGGCACAGCGCTCCGTACGGCACTTCGTCAGCGTCGTACGGCAGCCGTCGATCACATGGAAGCCGTAGCCACTGCTGCCCGTCACCCGGCAGCCCAGGAAACTGCCGCGGCCCCCGGCCGACACATAGAACCCCGCCTCCGAGGGGGAGTCGACCACACAGCGCTCGATGGTGGGGTCGGCGCCCTTGGTGACGATCACGCCGGTCTGGGTGCTGTCCACGGTGCAGTTGTTCAGCGTGCCGCCGCTGCCGTGGTCGCGGAACCACGCGCCCGTGGCCGCCTCCCGGATCCGGCAGTCGTCGAGCTGCGCCGTCGCGCCGTCACTCACCGACACGGCCGTGTTGCGCACCTGGGACAGGTCGCTGTCCACCACGTCCGCGCGGGAGCCGCGGTCCAGGACGAACAGCGCGTCCGGCACGTCGTGAACCCGGCAGGAGTCCAGGACCGCCGTGGCGCCGTCGCTCACCCAGACCGCGGGATAGTCGCCCGTGCTGTCGAAGATCTCGCACTGGTTGGCGTCCACGCGGGTGCCCGGATCCCACACCGACAGACCGTTGCGCCCGAATCGGCGCACCGTCGTCCTGGTCAGGGTGAGCACCGAGCGGGAACGCAGGTCGACCGCGTTCTCCGGGATGTCGTGGATGCGGCAGTCGGCGAGCGTGAGTACGGCGTCCGTGTCCAGCGTGACACCGTCCGCGTTCGTGCGGTGCACCTCGCAGTCGGTGAGATGCGCCGTGCCGTGCCCGGTGACCTGGACGCCGGAGCCGCGCACCTCGTAGACCTCGCAACCCACCGCCTCCAGCGCGGAGTTCTCACCCGTCACCATCAGGCCCGGGCCCGAGGCGTGGTGCACCCGGCAGCGCTCCAGGCGGGGGTGCCCGCCACCGCGCACCGCGACACCGGACTGCCCGGCCGCCATCACCTCGCAGTCCTCGAACACCCCACCGCCGCCGTCGAGTATGGCGATGCCGTTGCCGGCCGGGTTGTCGACGGTGCAGCGCCGCACGGTCGGACGGGCACCGCCGCGCACCTCGAACCCCGCCGCGGACCGCGTGACGATCCGGACGTCCAGCAGCTCCGGCGCACCCTCCTCGACGAGGAGCGCGGGCGCGGCCCCGTCCTGGCCCTCGACGTGCAGGTCCTGCACCACCGCCGAGGCACGCACGGTCAGCGGCACCCCGTCCACGGGCGCGATGCGTACCGAGCCGGGCGAGCCCTCCGGGCCGCGCAGCGTCACCGGGCGCTCGACGACGAGGTTCTCCCGGTAGGTGCCGGGAGCGATGGTGAGGACGTCGCCGTCGGCCGCGGCCTCCAGGGCGGCGGCGAGCGAAGCATACTCACCCGTGCGGCGGCGCCACCGCGATGTACCGGTGTGCGTCACCTGGACCGTGCCCTGTGCCATGGCGTTGCTGTGCCCCCACCTCTTCGTACTGATGGCTCGTTCGCCTTCGGGGCATGACGGCCCCGGCGACTCCCTCGCGCGGGTTGATGCCGAGTGCTTCGGCCGCTCCACCGTAGCGTGCGCTCAGGGGGTGGGTTGACCAGAGGTGGAAGGCCGTCAGCTGCCGGTGCCTGCCTTGCCCCAGTCCGGGCCCGCCCGGTCCCAGGCCTGGTCCCAACGCGCGTACCGGCGGCGGACCATGCGCCAGACGATCAGCCGCCTGCCGAGCTCGACCAGGCCGGCGGTCAGCGCTGCCGCGCCGAACCCGGCGAGCAAGGCGTGTGTCGTCGCCGTCGTGGAGTCCAGCGGGCGGCCGATTATTCGTCCGTGCCCATCCGTCCAGATCGTGAAGTGGTCGCCGCGGTGCGGGGATTTGAGGTTCGTCAGGACCGCGCCCTGCCGCAGGGTGCCGTCCGGGGCCGCCCAGTCGGCGATGACGCGGCTGCGGGCGCCGTGCGTGATGGCCGTGTCGGGGTCGGGCTCCGGCACGGCGCCGGCCAGTCTGCTCACCACCGTGGCCGTGACCCGGTGACGGGAGTGCATCTGGACCCGTACGGCACGCTGGAGGGAATCCTGTGTCGTCGTGCCGACGAGCGAACCGATCACCGGCGCGGCCGCCATGATCAGCAGCAAGGCCGCAAGGGCCACCCACGCCTCGGTCAGATCGGTCGTGCGGCGCAGCGGATTGTGCCGCCAGCGCCAGAGACCGCTGATTGCTCGCACCGTTCCGTACCCCCCTTCAGGCTCCGTGATAGCCCCCGGCGGAGCCGTTCACGCGCGGACCGGTAGAAGAGAGAGCGAAATCACCTCTGACTTCTGACCGGGGTCCTGCGTGAACTTCTCACGACGTCTCAACGACCGGATCCCGGCGCCGGGTTCCCCGCGCGACGACCTGATCGCGCCCGCCTTCCCGCCGGTCGGAGAGCCCCACCGCGTGGAGTGCTACGCGAGGATCCGCACCGGATCCCCGACCCGGATCGTGCCGGTCGACTGCGGTACCAGGTTCTGGCCGAAGACCAGGCTGCCGCCGAAGCGGCGGTGACGGGCCAGGGTGTGCAGGGGCTCCCTGCCGCGCTCGGCGGTGTCCTGGTCGGTCGTGGTCACGACGCACCGCCCGCACACCTTGGCGACCCGGAAGACGACCTCGCCGATGGCGATGCGCGACCAGCTGTCCTCGGCCCAGGCCTCCGTGCCCGCCACGACCACGTTCGGCCGGAAGCGGTTCATGGGCAAGGGCCCCTCGTGGGCGTGATCGCCTTGCGCGATCAGTGCGTTGAGAGCGTCGAGGGACGCCTGTGTGGTGAGGAGCAGCGGGAATCCGTCGGCGAGGCTCACCGTCTCGTCCGGCAGCGCGTAGTCCGGGTCGATGGGGCGGCGCCTGCCCGGATCGTCCAGGTGCACGAGGCGCACGTCGGTCCCGAGATATTCGCTGCACCAGGCGTGGGCGGCCTCCTCGGCCAAAACGGCCTCCACCTTGGTGCCGAAGATGTTCACCGTCACGGTGCCCGACGTGTGCGGAACGGCCACCGTGACGGTCTCCCGCCCGGGCGCGGACAGGCGAACGCCGCCGGGCAGGAGCCCGGCGGCGGCCAGTGCCAGACGCGGCTGTTCGCGCTGTGTGACGACCTTTCCCCCGTCGTCGATCAGCGCCCAGCGCCGGTCTCCGCAGAGCCCCCAGGGCTCCACCGCGGCCTCCCGGGGCGCGAAGCCCCGGAACGCCTTGACCGGATGGACGTGAATCGACCAAAGCTCGGCTTTCCCCATGACGCCATCGTGCCAGCCGGCACCGACAGCGGGGCGCCGGTCAGTAGCCGCGGTACTGCTGGTTGTTGTACGGGTCCTGGTAGGGAGGGGAAGCGGGGCGGGGAGCCGCGGGACGCATCGCCTCGTAGCCGGTGCCCGGAGCCATCGGCCGCGGCGGCTGGGCCTGCGCGCCCGGATAGGCACGCGGGGCGCCGGCCTGCTGCGGGATGTAGGCCGTGGGCGGCTGCTGCATCGGAGCGTGCTGCTGCGCCTGCGGGTAGCCGTATGCAGGGGCGGGCTGGGACGGTGCCGCCGGGAGCGCGGGGAGTGCCGAGGGCAGCGCGGGCAGGTTGCTGACGGACGGCGCGTCGTAGGCGGCGGGCACCCGGATCGGGGCGATCTGCGGGGTGCCCCGTTCGGCCACGAGCGAGTCGTAGATCGGAGTGTCCGGGAAGGAGGCGGAGTAGTAGCCGCCGCCATAAGTGGAGCGGGGGGAGGTCATGGCACATAAGTTAAGCCCACGATGTGCTGGTTGGGGAGACCGATAAGAGGGTTCTTTCCTGTGTCGGTGCTGACGCGGGATCCCCAATCCGAGCGAACTCGGCAAAAAAGGACGGCGATCGAGGTTTAGATCGTGTAAAGGGCGAGTTCCCAGCGGATTACCGGGAGTTGGCCGCTGCCCTTTCCGGGTCGCTCAGGCAGTTCACAGGGTTGTTCCGCGACTCCGCGCGGGTCCACGGAAGACCCCGGGGGCGGGGAGCGGGTAGACGCGGCGCCGGACGGCAAGGGATGACAGGGGAGGGCCCGGGCGGCAACGGACGGCCGGGCGGCCGGATCAATGGCGCGTGAGGGGACGGAGACGCGTGATGGGGGCTGACATGTCGATGTCGAAGGGGTCGAATGCGCCGGTGCCGACGACGGCCCTGCGCGTCGAATTGGGGTGGCGCTCCGGACCCGGCGTCCCGGACGCGGACGCCTCGGCGCTGCTGCTGGTGGCGGGAAAGGTCCGCTCCGACGACGACTTCGTTTTCTGCAACCAGCCGGCGCATCCCTCCGGCGCGGTACGGCACGAGGGGAAACGGAGCGCCGGAGAGCAGGTGACCGACACCCTTGTCGTCGACCTCGCGCGCGTGGAGAGCTCCGTCGAGCGGGTCGTCCTCGCCGCCTCCGCGGACGGCGGGACCTTCGGGCAGGTGCCCGGCCTGTACATCGAGGTCCGGGACGCCGCCCGGGGCGATGTGATCGCTCGCTTCGACGACCCCGGCGCCACCGTGGAAGCCGCCTTCGTGCTGGGCGAGTTCTACCGCCGCCATGGCGCCTGGAAGTTCCGCGCCGTGGGCCAGGGCTACGACAGCGGACTCGAGGGCCTGGCGACGGACTTCGGCATCACCGTCGACGAGCCCCGGCACACGGCAGGTTCGCCGGCGCCGACTGCCCCGCCCGCCGCTCCTTCGGCGCCCGTCCGCCTCGGCAAAGTGACGCTCACCAAGGCGGCCCCTTCCGTGTCGCTGGCCAAGCAGGGCGGCACGTCCGGTGCCCTGCGCGTCAACCTCAACTGGCAGATGCGCAAGCAGCTTTCGGGGTGGAGCGGCAGGAGGGGCGCCGGGCACGGGAACCTCGACCTCGACCTGTGCGCCCTGTACGAACTCGCCGACGGCCGCAAGGGCGTCGTACAGGCCCTCGGCAACGCCTTCGGATCGCTGCACCGGCCGCCGTACATCCATCTCGACGGCGACGACCGCACCGGCGCCGTGGCCGGCGGCGAGAACCTCACCGTCAACCTCGACCACACGCGGGACTTCCGGCGCATTCTCGTGTTCGTGACCCTCTACGAGGGCGCCGGCTCCTTCGCCGACCTGCACGCCACGGTCACCCTCCAGCCCCAGCACGGCGCCCCCGTCGACTTCTCGCTCGACGAGTGCACTGTCCCGTCGACGGTGTGCGCGCTCGCCCTGATCACCCGCACGGACGGCGACCTCGTCGTCCACCGCGAGGCCCGCTACCTGGTCCCGGAGCGCCGGGTCAGCCCGCAACGGACGATCGACCGCGCCTACGGGTGGGGCATGAATTGGACCCCCGGCCGGAAATGACCACCGGAGACGACCTCCGACGCGGACTGAGTCAGCCCTCGTCGGGCACGGCGTCCGGGCGGGCGTACGTACGGCCCTTCCACGCCGCCCCGCGCCCCCGGTAGTGCTGCACCGCCGAATCGACCGTCATGAGGAGGTACAGGAAGGCGGTGAGCGGCAGCAGGGGAGCCAACCACAGGGGCTGGCGGTAGTGGCGGAGCATCGGGAGGTACGTCGCCGTCATCACGAGCCACGCCGCGGCGCCGGTGACCGTGGCCGCCGTACGTCCCGCGGCCACGCCCGCCACCACGGCGGCGGGCGGCACCAGGTACACGAGCGCCAGCCCTGCGACCGTGCCGAGCAGCAGCAGCGGACTGTGCCGCAGCTGGGCGTACGCGCTGCGCGAGACCATCCGCCACAGATCGTGCAATCGCGGGTAGGGACGCACGCTGTCCACGCGCTCGGCGAGCCCCAGCCAGATGTGGCCCCCGCCGCCCTTCACGGCCCGGGCGAGGGCCACGTCGTCGATGACGGCGCGGCGGATGGCGTCCGGAATCCGGGCCCGCTCCGCCGTGTCCGCACGCAACAGGACGCAGCCGCCCGCCGCGGCCGCCGTCCGCGCCCCGCGCCGTCCGATCCGGCGGAACGGATACAGCTGCGTGAAGAAGTAGACGAAAGCCGGTACGACCAGGCGCTCCCACAGGCTCTCCACCCGCAGCCGGGCCATCTGCGACACGACGTCGAAGCCCCCGGTGCGCGCCGCCGCCACCAGCTGCCGCAGGCTGTCGCGCGCGTGGGCGATGTCCGCGTCCGTCAGCAGGAGGTATTCGGGGTCACGCGCGCGTGCCAGCGCGATGCCGTGACGCACCGCCCACAGCTTGCCCGTCCAGTCGGCGGGCGGCTCACCGGGGGAGCCGACCGTGAGCGGCAGCCCGCCGTGGCGGCGGGCCAGCTCGCGGGCCAGTTCCCCGGTGCCGTCCGAGCTGCCGTCGTCGACCAGGAAGACCTCCGCCCGCCCCGGGTAGTCCTGCGCCAGCAGCGACGGCAGGCTCATCGGCAGTACGGCGGCCTCGTCGCGGGCCGGTACGACGACCGCCACGGACGGCCACGCGCCGGGGTCCCGTCGCGGCGGCAGCCGGACGTCCGTCCGCCAGAAAAGGCCCTGGCAGAGCAGCAGCCACAGCCAGGCGGCCAGTGACACGACGGCGATCCACACGATGGCGCTCACCCGCGCAGTCTCCCCCACCCGACCGGCCCGGTGCGGCGCATCGTCTATCGTGGCCGGGTGAAGATCGCGCTCATGGACTCCGGAATCGGCCTGCTCCCCGCCGCTGCCGCGGCACGCCGTCTGCGGCCCGACGCGGATCTGGTCCTCTCCTGGGACCCCGACGGAATGCCGTGGGGGCCGCGTACCCCGGAGGACATCACCGAGCGCGCCCTGGCCGTCGCCGGGGCCGCCGCGAAGCACCGCCCGGACGTCCTGATCGTCGCCTGCAACACGGCCTCCGTGCACTCCCTGCCCCAGCTGCGGGCCCGCTTCGAGGCCGACGTGCCGATCATCGGCACGGTCCCGGCGATCAAGCCGGCCGCGGCGGGCGGCGGCCCGGTCGCGATCTGGGCGACGCCCGCCACCACCGGCAGCCCTTACCAGCGCGGACTCATCGAGGAGTTCGCCGCGGGTGTCGACGTCGCCGAGGTGCCCTGTCCCGGACTCGCGGACGCCGTGCACCACGCCGACGAGGCCGCGATCGAGGCGGCCGTCGCCGCGGCGGCCGCGCGCACCCCCGACGACATCACCACACTCGTCCTCGGCTGTACCAACTACGAACTGGTCGCCGAGCGGATCCGCGCGGCGGTGCAGCGACCCGGCCGCCCGCCCCTGATGCTGCACGGCACCGCCGGGGCGGTCGTCGCCCAGGGGCTGCGCCGGATCGGTGAGCAGCCCGTTCCCGAGGCACCGGCCACCGGCTCGCTCACGGTGCTGCTCAGCGGACGCGAGGCGGAGCTGCCTGCCACCGCGCTGAGCTACGAGGAGGGCCAGCTGCTGCAGGCCCTCAGCTCGGCTCGCTGACATCCGGGCACGGCCACCGGCCGGCTTCTCCACCCGCGGACGGTCACCTCGTGGACCCGTCACCCTCCGCAACGCGCTGCCCGCGCAGCGGAAACCTGGGTAACCTCGTAGGCATGAGGGAGCACCCCCACGACCCCCATGGCGACGGCACCACACACCCCGAGGTGTGGACCGGCCGGGCCACCAACCGGATCCAGTGGCTGCTGGCGCTGGTCGGCGCCGCCTGTATGGCGCTCGGGATCGAGCTGGCCGTGGAGTCCGCCTGGACGTCCGGCATCGCCCCGCTGGCCATGGCCGTCGTCGGCTGCATCGCGGCCGGACTCATGGTCCTCTTCGGCACCCTCGCGTTCGTGCACGTCGACCTGAAGCTCGACAAGGACTGTCTCGAGGTGCGCTGCGGCCATATCGGCGTGCCGCGCCGCCGTATCCCGCTCACCCATGTGGCGGGCGCGGAGTTCGCCCCGCTCGTCACCCCGCGTCAATGGGGCGGCTGGGGCTACCGCTGGCGCCCAGAGAAGGGCACCGCGGTCGTCGTACGCCGGGGCGAGGGCGTCGTCCTCCGGCTGTGGGACGGCCACACGTTCACGATCACCGTCGACAACGCGGAGTCGGCGGTGCGGGTCATAAGGGACCGGCTGCGGACGAACACGGCGGGCACAGCCCACTGACATCTCCCGTGGTGACGGTGTCCGCTCGCCGAGGTGCATTCCCGGCTTGCCCAGGCTCACCGTTCAGGGAGGTCGCCGGTCAGTGGGCGTGCCGTGGCCAGACCGGCCAGTACGCCCGCTCCCACCGACACCGTGGTGAAGCTCAGCGCGTTGCCGACCGTCGCGATCGCGGCCAGCGCGGTCAGGGCCGCGCCCGTGGTGAGGGCGATCGGCGTCGGGCGGGGCGTGCGCCACAGGGCGTACAGGACCCAGCAGTACGCCCCCGCCAGGAGCACCAGGCCGATCAGCCCCTGCTCGGCCGCCTGCTGCAGCGGCGCGGAGTGCGGCTTGCCGTCGTGCAGGAGCGCCTGCGGCGCG
This sequence comes from Streptomyces sp. NPDC046805, assembly GCF_040645355.1. NCBI lineage: Bacteria > Bacillati > Actinomycetota > Actinomycetes > Kitasatosporales > Streptomycetaceae > Streptomyces > Streptomyces sp. NPDC046805. The sequence continues at coordinate 182,859 of NZ_JBEYYC010000012.1, forward strand.
GCGGAGCCCAGCTCGCCGAAGCGGCCGGGACCCACGCCCAGTTCCGGGGCCGCGGCCACCGAGTGGAGGGCGTCGTGCCACAGCTGGACGCGGCGCGGGGTCAGCCGGTCCTCGAGCGGCAGGGCGAGGCCGTCCGGCAGGGCGTGCGCGGCGATCACCCAGCACGCCCCGGCCACCAGGACCGTCGCCAGGGCCAGGCTCACGATGCCCGGGCCGCGGCGGCGCATCCGGCCGGCGGCGAGTGAGCACAGCAGGACGGTGGCGCCCAGGGCGCATCCGGCGGTCGAGCCCATGGCGGCCGCGGTGGCGACGATCCCGGCGGCCAGTGCGCGCAGGGCGACGCGCACCGCCGGGGCGGTCGCGGCCCAGGCGGCACAGCACGCCGCTCCGGTGGCGAGGGTCAGCAGCGCGGCCGTCGCGCCGACGTCGCCGAGAGGGGTGGTGAACTGGGGTCCCGGGGCGAACTGCGGCAGGGAGACGGCCAGGCCGAGCCCCGTCAGTGCCCCGGCGCAGGGCGCGGCGACCGGCAGGAGGGTGCCGGTGATCCGCCCCCAGGCGTAGCCGGCGGTCACGGCGAGCACGGCGAGCAGGACCCCCTCCGGCCGGCCGTCGTGCGCCGCGGCGGTGATCAGGGCCCACGCGGCGCAGGCCCCGAGTACGGCCATGCCCACCACGTCGGAAACGTTTCCTCTGTCGCTGACCGAGTCGGCCTCGGCTACGGACGCCATCTCCGTCGATCTCACCCGTCGCCCCCCCGTACCCAGTCCCCCGACCTGTGGCAGACCCCGCGCGCGTGCCGTGACCGGCCGCGCGACGCGGGCTCCGGCACACCGTAACGGGTGGTCACCGTTTTGTGGACAAGGTGCGCAGGAACCATGTGCGTCCCGGGCCGCCACAGCAGCGCGTGCAGGCACCCGGACCGTACTGTCGGCACCAAGGTCACCCGCCGTAGACTCCCCGCGTGACCGTCACCGCTCCTTCCGTGGACCAGTCGGATCAGCTCCAGCCGCAGCCCGCGCCTCCCGCGCGCGGGGCCCGGCTCCGGCGTCTGGTCCCCGCCGCTGTCGCCGTGCTCTGCGGGGTGCTGCTCTATACGAGCTTCCCGCCCCGCACCCTCTGGTGGCTGGCCCTGCCCGCCTTCGCGGGCTTCGCCTGGGTGCTGCGCGGCCGCAGTTGGAAGGCGGCCCTCGGCCTCGGTTATCTCTTCGGCCTCGGCTTCCTGCTGCCGCTGCTGGTGTGGACCGGCGTCGAGGTCGGCCCCGGACCGTGGCTCGCGCTGGTCGCCATCGAGGCGGTCTTCGTCGCCCTCGTCGGTGTGGGCGTCGCGGCGGTGTCGAAGCTGCCCGCCTGGCCGCTGTGGGCGGCGGCGGTGTGGACGGCGGGCGAGGCGGTACGCGCGCGCGTGCCCTTCCGCGGCTTCCCCTGGGGCAAGATCGCGTTCGGTCAGGCGGACGGTGTCTTCCTGCCGCTCGCGGCGGTCGGCGGGACTCCGGTCCTCGGATTCGCCGTCGTCCTGTGCGGATTCGGCTTGTACGAGGCCGGGCGGCTGCTCGTCGAGGGTCGCCGCAACCGCGCCGTCCGTAAGGGAGCCGCGGCCGCGGCCCTGCTGAGCGTGGCCGTTCCGGTGACGGGAGCGGTGGCCGCCCGCCCGCTCGTGAGCGACAAGGCCGAGGACGGCTCCGTCACCGTCGCGGTCATCCAGGGCAACGTGCCGCGCTCCGGGCTGGAGTTCAACGCACAGCGGCGTGCCGTGCTCGACCACCACGCGCGCGAGACATGGAAGTTGGCCGACGACATCAAGGCCGGCAAGGTCGCCAAGCCCGACTTCGTGCTGTGGCCGGAGAACTCCTCCGACATCGACCCCTTCGCCAACCCCGACGCCGCCCTCGTCATCGACGACGCCGCCAAGGCCGTCGGCGTGCCCGTCTCGGTCGGGGGCGTCGTCGAGAAGGACGGCAAGCTGCTGAACGAGCAGATCCTGTGGGATCCGGCCAAGGGGCCCACGCAGACGTACGACAAGCGGCAGGTCCAGCCGTTCGGCGAGTACCTTCCGCTGCGGCCGGTCATCGGGGCGATCAACAAGAACTGGACCGGCATGGTCCGCCAGGACTTCAGCCGGGGCCGTGAGCCGGGCGTCTTCGACATCCACGGCGCCAAGGTCGGCCTCGCGACCTGCTACGAGGCCGCCTTCGACTGGGCCGTGCGGGACACCGTCACCCACGGCGCGCAGATCATCTCCGTACCGAGCAACAACGCGACCTTCGACCGCAGCGAGATGACCTACCAGCAGCTCGCGATGTCCCGCATCCGTGCCGTCGAGCACAGCCGGACCGTGACCGTTCCGGTGACCAGTGGCGTCAGCGCGGTCATCATGCCGGACGGGCGGATCACCCAGAAGACCGGCATGTTCGTGCCCGCCTACCTGGTCCAGAAGATCCCGCTGCGCTCCTCCGAGACACCCGCCACCAAGCTGGGCATCCTGCCCGAGATCGCCCTGGTGCTGGTCGCCGCGGGCGGCCTCGGCTGGGCGATCGGGGCGGGCGTACGCCGCCGCCGCGCGGCTGACGCGTAGCCACACGAGCGGGGCGCACCCCCGTATGACGCCGAGGCCGCTCGACCGGCCATTTGCCTCCGGGGTAACGGAACCGGCCCGTTAGGGTCGGTTCCATGGCTACTCCTGACTTCATCCGCGCGATCCGCGCTTCCGCCGGCCACCAACTGCTGTGGCTTCCCGGAGTCAGCGCCGTCGTCTTCGACGACCGGGGCAGAGTCCTGCTGGGGCAGCGCGCGGACAACCTCAAGTGGGCCGTTCTCTCCGGCATTCCGGAGCCCGGCGAGCAGCCCGCCGCGTGCGCCGTGCGGGAGGTGTACGAGGAGTCGGCCGTGCGGTGTGTCGCCGAACGGGTCGTCATGGTGAAGTCCGGGGAGCCGGTCACCTTCGGCAACGGCGACATCTGCCAGTTCATGGACATCACCTTCCGCTGCCGGGCGATCGGCGGCGAGGCGCGCGTCAACGACGACGAGTCCCTGGACGTCGGCTGGTTCGAGGTGGACGCGCTACCGAAGATGGACGACCATCAACTCATCCGGATCAAGCAGGCCCTGTCTGATGAACCCACATGGTTCGCGCCTACGAGTTTTGACTGAAGTATGGGGCGCAACCACATGTGGCCAGGCAACGGTGCTGCCTAGGCTCGACGCATGACGTCGCCCCACGCCCTGCCCGGCCCCCACGCCCTCTCGCTCGACCTCGGCGGCCGAACCGCCCTCGTCACCGGTGCCGCCAGTGGGATCGGCCGCGCCTGCGCGCTGCGGCTGGCGGCCGCCGGGGCCAAGGTGAGAGCCGTCGACCGGGACGCGGCGGGGCTGGACGCGCTGGCCGAGCAGGCCGGCGACCTGGCGGGCACGATCGAACCGCACGTCCTGGACCTCACCGACCTGGACGCCGCCGAACTCGCCGCGGCCGGAACTGACGTTCTGGTCAACAATGCCGGGATCCAACTCGTGCGCCCCATCGAGGAGTTCCCGCCCGACGTCTTCCACACCATCCTCACCGTGATGCTGGAGGCACCGTTCCGGCTCATCCGCGGTGCCCTGCCGCACATGTACGGGCAGGGCTGGGGCCGCATCGTCAATGTGTCCTCCGTCCATGGTCTGCGCGCCTCCGCCTACAAGTCGGCCTATGTGGCGGCCAAACATGGTCTCGAGGGGCTGTCCAAGACCGCCGCGCTCGAGGGCGCGCCCCATGGCGTCACGTCGAACTGTGTGAACCCCGGCTATGTGCGCACCCCGCTGGTCGAGAAGCAGATAGCCGACCAGGCGCAGGCACACGGCATCCCCGAGCAGCGTGTGGTGTCCGAGGTGCTCCTGAAGGACAGCGCCCTCAAGCGGCTCATCGAACCGGACGAGGTCGCCGAGGCGGTGGCCTACCTGTGCAGCCCGCAGGCGTCCTTCCTCACCGGCACCTCCCTCGTGCTCGACGGCGGCTGGACTGCCCACTGAGCAGCCCGGAGCCCCAGGGCCCGGAAGTTGTCCACAGCTCTGACGGGACGGACGGACGATGCGGAATCCTGTGAGCATGTCTCGTGATCACGTGCAGTCCGCCGGGCGCCCCGCCCCCACCGCCGGGGTGCCGATCAGCGCCGTCGTCCCGTCCGACGGCGCCGCCGAGATGCCGTTCCTCGAGCTGCTGGCCCGTGGCGCCCCGGCCGAGGCGTACGAGCAACCGGTGCTGCTCGCCCGCGCCGAGGCCCGGAGCGCCGACCGGATCGCGGCGCTGGAGCACGCCAAGCTGCTCGCGCTACGGGTGCGCGCGGAGCTGGAGGGTCGCCGGCGGCGCGAGGCGGAGCTGTCCGCGCTCTTCGAGACGGCACACGACCTGGCAGGCCTGCGGGACCTGGACGCCGTACTGCAGGCGATCGTGCAGCGCGCCCGCTCGCTGCTCGGCACGGACGTCGCCTACCTCAGCCTCAACGACCCGGCCCACGGCGACACTTACATGCGGGTGACCGAGGGTTCCGTCGCCGCCCGCTTCCAGCAGCTGCGCCTGGGCATGGGGGAGGGGCTCGGCGGACTCGTCGCCCAGACGGCCCGGCCGTACGTCACCGACGACTACTTCAAGGACGCCCGCTTCCAGCACACGCTCACCATCGACACGGCCGTGCGGGACGAGGGCCTGGTCGCCATCCTCGGCGTGCCGCTGATGCTCGGTCCGCACGTCATCGGCGTGCTGTACGCGGCGGACCGGCGCGCGCGGGTCTTCGAACGCGAACAGATCGCGCTGCTCGGCTCGTTCGCGGCGCTTGCCTCGGCCGCCATCGACACCGCGAACCTGCTCACCGAGACCCGTTCGGCCCTGGCCGGCCTGGAGCGCGCCAACGCGATCATCCGGGACCGCAGCGCCGTCATCGAGCGCGCTTCGGACGTCCACGACCGGCTCGCCGAACTCGTGCTGCGCGGCGGCGGGGTCCACGACGTCGCCGCCGCGGTCTCGGAAGTCCTCGACGGGACGGTCGAGTTCACCGAGACCGGCACCGCACCGCCCGAGGCACTCGAGACGTCCCGCGCCGAAGGCCACGCGGTACGGCACGGCGACGACTGGATCGCCGCGGTGGCCGCCGGAGGCGAACTCCTCGGCGCGCTCGTGCTCGGCGGGCACCCGGGCCTAGACCCCGTGGACCAACTGACCCTGGAACGGGCCGCGATGGTCACCTCGCTGCTCCTGCTCGCCCGCCGCTCGGCCGCCGAGGCCGAGCAGCGCGTCCGCGGCGAGCTCCTCGACGACCTTCTCGAGGGCCGCGACCGGGACCCGCGTCTGCTGCGCGACCGCGCCTCCCGGCTGCACGCCGACCTCGACGCCGTCCACGTCGTCCTCGCGGCCCGCATCGACGGCTCCACGACCGACGCCGAACAGGAGGCCGCCGCGCGCCGCCGCCTGTGGTCCGCCGCGTCCCACCTCGCCGCGACCCGGCACGGCCTGGCCGCCGCCCGCGACGGCGGCACCGTCCTGCTGCTGCCCCTCGCCCCCGGCGACACCGCCACGGAGCTGGCCCGCCGCACCGCCCGTCAACTGGGCACGTCCGTCCATGAAGCGGTCACCGTCGGAGCCTCGGCTCCCCTCGCCGACCTCCTTCGCCACGCCGACACCCTCCCCGCCGCCTACGCCGAGGGCCGCCGCTGCCTCGACGCGCTGCGTCTGCTCGGCCGCCGCGGAGACGGCGCCGCGGTAGAGGAGTTCGGCTTCCTCGGGCTGCTCCTCGCCGGCGAGCGCGACGTCACCGGCTTCGTCGACCGCACCATCGGCCCGGTGGTGGCGTACGACGAGCGGCGCGGTACGGAACTGCTGCGCACCCTGGATGCGTACTTCGCCTGCGGCATGAGCCCGGCCCGCACGAAGGACGAACTCCATGTGCACGTGAACACGGTCGCCCAGCGCCTGGAGCGCATCGGCCGCCTCCTCGGCGACGACTGGCAGGCCCCCGCCCGCGCCCTGGAGATCCAACTGGCCCTGCGACTGCACTGGTTGGCGATACCACCACGACACTGATGGCCCCAACGGCAAAGGCCCCCGCACGGACGAGCGTACGGGGGCCGATGCGGCAGCGGCCGGTCACACGGTGGGCGCGTCCGCCGACCGGTTCGTGGCCGTCTCCGTCTTCGGGCCGGACGCCGTGTTGGCCTCGACCGAGCTGAGGTCCCGGTGCCGGGTCTCCTGGGCCACCCCCACGGCGATCAGGGTCAGCACGGCCGCCGCGATCACGTACAGGGCGATCCAGGTCGAGCCGCCGGTGCCGGCGAGCAGCGCGGTGGCGATGAGCGGTGCGGGGGCACCGGCCGCGACGGAGGCGAACTGGGCGCCGATGGAAGCACCGGAGTAGCGCATCCGGGTCGCGAACATCTCGGAGAAGAAGGCGGCCTGGGGTGCGTACATCGCGCCGTGCAGCACCAGGCCGACGGTCACGGCCAACACCAGGTTGACGAAGGTACCGGTGTCGACGAGAGCGAAGAACGGGAACATCCACAGGCCGATCCCGGCCGCGCCCAGCAGATAGACCGGGCGGCGCCCGAAGCGGTCCGACAGCGCGCCCCACGCCGGGATGACGACGAAGTGCACGGCGGAGCCGATGAGCACGGCGTTCAGCGCCGTCTGCTTGGAGACCCCGGCCGACTCGGTGGCGTAGACGAGGATGAACGCCGTGATGACGTAGTAGCTGATGTTCTCCGCCATGCGCGCGCCCATCGCCACGAGCACGTCCCGCCAGTGGTACCGCAGCACCGACACGAGCGGCAGCTTCTCCGCTTCCTCCTTGTGGGCCTCGGCCCGCTCCAACGCCTCACGGAACACGGGCGATTCATCCACAGAGAGACGAATCCACAAACCGACACCGACCAGCACGCCGGACAGCAGGAACGGAATCCGCCAGCCCCAGGCACCGAAGGCGTCGTTCGTCACCGTGGCGGTGAGCAGCGACAGCACACCGGTCGCCAGGAGTTGTCCCGCCGGCGCCCCGGTCTGCGGCCACGAGGCCCAGAACCCGCGCCGGCGCGCGTCCCCGTGCTCGGACACCAGCAGGACGGCCCCGCCCCACTCACCACCCAGGGCGAATCCCTGGACGAGACGCAGCACGGTCAGCAGCACGGGCGCGGCGGCCCCCACGCTCGCGTACGAAGGCAGCAGACCGATCGCGAACGTCGCGCCGCCCATCATCAGCAGGCTCAGCACCAGCAGCTTCTTACGGCCGAGCCGGTCCCCGTAGTGCCCGAACACGAGAGCGCCCAGCGGCCGCGCCGCGAACCCGACCGCATAGGTCAGGAACGCGAGCAGGGTGCCGACGAGCGGATCGGAGTCGGGGAAGAACACCGAGTTGAAGACGAGCGCGGCGGCCGAGCCGTACAGGAAGAAGTCGTACCACTCGATGGTGGTGCCGATGAGGCTCGCGGCGACGATCCTCGGGAGCTTCGCGGGTGTTGGGGGAGCGGTTGCCGGGGATGCCATGTGCGCCACTTCCTCGAGGTGCGACGGGACGGATACGTGTCGGCACACCGTAGGAACACGCAGGTCAGGCGCACATGTGGTGGGACTACATAGTTCGGGCACCGGCTATGCGTGGGGCCACCATGCCCGCACATGCCGCCCCCCTCGTGCAGTGCTTCACTGAAATGGAGCAGGCTTCCCGGCGGCTGCGGAACGGACGCCCTCATGGAGGTGGTCGTCGACCTGACGCGATGCCAGGGATACGCGGCCCGACCGGGTTGTTCAGGACACGGCCTCTTCCTGCTCTTCCTTCCAGAGGCCGCGTTCTTCGAGGGTTTCGATGAGGTGGTCGGCGCTGTCGAGGATGTGCTGTTCCATCAGGGAACGGGTCATACGCGAGCTGCGCCTGCCGGCGGCACGACTGCCTCGACGCCCTCCGGTCGCTCTGCCCCGAGATCGACGAGGCGGGCCCCGGCCGGTGGTCGAGCGCCGCCGTGCCGAGCCTGCATGACGTCGTCGTGGTGGGTGCGGCCGAAGCGCGGGGCACTCGCTCGTACACCGACGTCGTCGAGAGCGGCCGCCGCGCGCTCGCGATCGGTCGCCCCGCGCCGAGGGCCGATGTCTCCCAACGTCGGTCACGGGAATACCGGGCCCTCACGGAAACGGGCCGCGGCACAAAAGTGCACCGCGGCCCGTGAGTTGGGTGTGAGGAGGTGAAGGCCTGTGTCAGACCGCGCTGTTGCGCAGCTCCGCCAGGGCTTCCGAGGTCAGGTCCCGGGGCCTGCTGTCAGGCGCGACCAGGACGACCGTGCAGGTGGAGGTGTGGGTGAGCGCGCTGGTGAAGCTGCCGTCCGCGAACTGGACGAGCGGGCCGCGCGGCGAGCGGCCGACGGCGACCGCGCGGGCCTTCACGTTGGAGGCGTGCTGCGCCAGGGCGCGGCCGGCGGCGGCGTGGTCGCCGACGCTCGTGAGGATCTGCCCGGTGGCGGCGACGCCTTGGGCGGTGAGCCGGTCGAGATGGGCGGTGACGGCGGCGCGGGCCTGGTCGGTGGTCTCGATGTCGACGGCCTGTTCCTCGACCACGGCGGTCTGCTGGACGTGGACGACCTCCAGCGGGCTTCCGGTGTCGCGGGCGAGCCGGGCCGCGGCGTCGACGATCACGGCGGCCTGGTCGTGGGCACCGACGGCGACGATGACCGGAGGCGTGCCGCCGTCGGTCACGCTGCCGACCGGGGTGAGGGTCGGGGCGATGGACTCGCCCTCGCCGGTGTGCTGTTCGGCCCGGCGCAGCAGACCGTGGCCACTGGCCAGGACGGGGATGGCGATGACGAAGGTGGCGGCGCCGAGGTAGAAGGGCACGCTCAGGCCGCCGGCGTCGGCGAGCTTGCCGGCGACGTACGGAGCCAGACCGCCGCCGATGAAGCGCAGGAAGCCGTAGGCGGAGGAGGCCACCGGACGCTCGACCGGGGAGACGAGCATGACGGCCTGGGTGGTGAGGGTGTTGTTGATGCCGATGAAGGCGCCGCTGACGATGACGGCGACGATCACCACGGTGGGGTTGTCGACGCCGGACGCGATGACGGCCATCACGATGCCGAGGCAGAGGAGGTTGGCGTACAGGACCGGGGCGGTGCCGAAGCGGGCCTGCAGGCGCGGGGCGAAGAAGACGCTGAACGCGGCGACCAGCAGGCCCCAGCCGGTGAAGACGAGCCCGAGTTCATGGGCGTTCAGCTTCATCGGGTAGGGGGCGTAGCCGAGCATGGTGAAGAAGCCCCAGTTGTACAGCAGCGCCATGATGCCCATGGTCAGCAGGCCGCGGTGGCGCAGGGCCTTGAGCGGGGCGATGGGGGAGGTGACGCGCTTGGGCTTGGGCAGTGACGGCACGAAGGCGAGGGTGGCGACCAGGGCGATGGCCATGAGGACGGCGACGCCGAAGAACGGGCCGCGCCAGTTGATGGCGCCCAACTCGCCGCCGAGCAGCGGGCCGACGGCGATGCCGAGGCCGAGGGCGGCCTCGTACAGGATGATCGCGCCGCCGAATCCGCCGCTCGCGGAGGCCACGATGACCGCCAGGGAGGTGGCGATGAACATGGCGTTGCCGAGTCCCCAGCCGGCGCGGAAGCCGACGATGCCGTTGATCGAGCCGGAGGCACCGGCCAGGGCGGCGAAGACGACGATGATGATCAGGCCGACGACCAGGGTGCGCTTGGCGCCGATGCGGCTGGAGACCCAGCCCACGAAGAGCATGGCGACCGCGGTCACGATCAGGTAGCTGCTGAACAGCAGCGATACCTGACTCGGCGTCGCGTGCAGGTTCTCGGCCAGGGCGGGCAGGATCGGGTCGACCAGGCCTATGCCCATGAACGAGATCACGCAGGCGAACGCGACGGCCCAGACGGCCTTCGGCTGCTTGAACGGACTGGCAGCCTTTCCATGCGGTGCACTCATGTGCGTTTCTCCCCAGCGTATGAAGGCGGGTAAAGCGAGCGGACGAGCGGACAGGTGCGCGTGCGTGGTGAGGTGCTCAGGAGCGGACGGGGCGGTCCTGGATGGCGCGGGCCAGGGCGGGCAGCGCGATCTTCACTGCCTGCCGCTCCGGTTCGGCCAGTTCCTCGACCAACAGGCCGAGGGCGTAAGCGCGTTCCGCGCGCCGCTGCCGGAACAGCTCCAGGCCGGTGTCGGTGGCCTCCACCAGCACGGCCCGGCCGTCGTTGGCGTCGGCGACGCGGCGTACGAGAGCCGCCCGCTCCATGCGGGTGACGAGCTGGGTCATGTTCGGCTGCGACGCGCCTTCGGCCCGCGCGAGGCCGGTCAGTCGCTGCGGGCCTTCACGGCCCAGGCGGCCGAGAACGGCGGAGGCGGTCGTGCTCAGGCCGCCCGCGCTGGCGCTCTGCCGCATGTACCTGATCATCCGCTCCGCGGCGATGACCAAGTCCTCCGTCGATGGGCCGGAGTCCTCCTCACCCCATTCATGCATAACGACATTATGCATCTGTGTGTACGGTGAAGCAAACCCGAGTGAGGCATCGCGGCGAAGATGAGTGAGAACGGCTCCCGTCTGCCGGGCGCTGCGGGGGGTCACGGACCAAGGAGACGCGCATGTCCCACCCCTTCGATCCCTACAGCGTGCTGCCGGAGGTGCCGCGGTTCACGCTGCGCAGCACCGATGTCGCCGACGGCGAGACCCTGGACGTCGCCCAGTGCAGCGGCCTGTTCGGCGGCCCGGCTTCGCGCCGACAGCAGGGAACTCACCTTCACCGTGCCCCAGCGGCACGCGCGCGACAGGAGGAAAAGTGAGGATGGACGACATGGGTGACGCAGTGATGTGTCCGCCGGGCCACGTCTTGGGCGTCGACGACTCGGGCGGCAGGCCTGCCGGAGGTGTGGACGGCGTACCCCTCGCCCGCGCCGCGCCTCAGCCGAACTCCCGGACGCGGCCCCGCGACGCCGAGCTCCGAGCCCGTCGACGCACACCGGCTGATCGCGTCCTGGAACGCCGGCTCCTAGGCATCCGACTCCCCGGGGGACAGAGTGATGTCGCGCCGCAGGTCCGGGCCCGGCTGGTAGACCAGCAGGGATTCCGCGCGCGGTGGGTGCGCCGGGCTGGAGACGACCAGCGTGTACGCGCCCGGTGACAGCCTGGGGACGGTGTAGCCGCCGTCGACCGCCTGCACCTGCGCCCGGCGCTTGCCCCGGGCGTCCACCACGGTGACCCACGCCTCGCACCGGCCGTGCTCCGGGCAGCGCACCGAGCCCCGCAGGGTCACCGTCCAACTGTCGTCGGCAGGAGTGGCGATGGCCGGCGCGGCCGCGAGGACCGCGGCCCGGACCGGCCGGGCGCCTTCCGTCAGGGCGGGCTCGGGGGCCGGCAGCGACGGTGTGGCGATGGCCAGGCCCCGCTCCTGGGCGAGGCTCGCCAGCGCCTCGTCCAGTGCCGCGAGTTCGCTCAACGCCTTGTACAGGCGGTCGGCACGTGGTCCCGCCGGTGGGTGCAGGACGGACTTCAGTTCGGAGACCATCGGGCTGATGCGGACCCAGATTCCCTCGCGCCCGCCGGTGGTGATCTGCTGGTCGAGCGTGCGCAGGGACGTGGTGAGGACCTCGGTGATGCGCTCGACGTCGGCGCGCAGCCGCGGGGTCAGGTCCCCGCCGACGTCCGCGATCGCGGCGAGCGACCGCACGTGCCGGGTGGCCGTGACGAGCAGGCCGAGCAGGTGGTCGGCGCCGCGGCCCCGCGTTCCGCGCGGCATCCTGACCAGCGGTTGGTGCACGCTCTTCATCTGGTACAGAGCCGCCTCCACGGCGCGCGCCGCACCGCGCGGCCGCACCGGGGCCCCGGGGTTCCTCCACTCGTCGGCGAGCTGGGCGATCAGCTCCTCCAGCGCGGACAGATAGCCGTGCGCGGCCTCGCGGGCGACCTTCCGGGTGGACACCGGGAAGATCAGTACGGCGCAGACGGTAGCCACCAGCATGCCCAGCACGTTGTCGACCAGCCGGTCCGTCAGCAGCCGGTCCATCGCGTCGTACGACGTGGCCAGCCCGTACACCTGCACCAGCGCGACCACGAGTCCGGTGACCATGTAGGCGTACCGGCGCTGCACGCACGCGATGCTGACGGTCAGCCCGGCGACGATGACCAGCAGGGTCCAGTAGATGTGGCCGTGGCCGGTGAGGTGGAGCAGAGCGATGCCGATCACCGCCCCGGCGACCGTGCCCAGCACCCGGTGCCCCAGCTTGCGCAGCCGCTCACGCGTCGTGTTGGTCCCCTGCATGACGACCATGGCGCCGATGATTCCCCAGTAGTAACGGTCCGGGTTGACGGCATCGGCGAGCGGCAGGATGAGCGCGCCGGCGACGGCGGCCTGAAGCGGCGCGCGCAGCGCGGGCACGGCCCGCCGAAGGCCCCGGCTGCCGTGTGCGGTCACGACGCGCCGGGCAGCCGGTCCGGTTCCGGCCGGGCGCCCGTTCTCCAGCGCGACGGTGGGCTGGAAGGGAACCTTGGCGCGAGCGGTGGGTGTGTTCCAGCCGAGCCGAAGCCAGGAGGCGAGCGAGTCGGCGAGCGTCTCCAGCAGGTCGCCGACCCGTCGGGCCAGTGCGCGCACCTCGTCGTCCTGGTCCGTACCCCTCGGCAGGTTCACGGCCTGGCTGCGGATCAGCTCGGCGGCCGGCCGAAGGGCGTCGGTACGGCCCAGGGGGGTGTCGCGCGCGATGACCAGGCCGACGACCAGGGTCTCCCGCAGCGCGGGCGGCACCTGGTGGCGAGACATCCGCTGTACGGCCTCCCCGATGCCCTGGAGGGCGAGTTCGGCGTCGAACAGATACTGATGCAGGAGTTCGGCGGCTTGCGGGTCGGCGGCCACCTCGGGCTGCGCGAGCCGTCCGTCGATGATCAGCGTGGTCATGTTGAGCCGGCGCAGGGCGTGCTCCATGCGCGTGATCGCGACGGATCGGTCCGCGTCCGGGTCCAGGGCGGTGGCCGCCGCGTCGGCGACCCTGCGTGCCTCGATGACGAAGGCCCGCTGCGTGCGCAGCAGGTCCTCGCGCGGCATGGGGTGACAGAGCAGCAAGCGGACGACCAGCAGGGCCACCGACGTCACCAGGGCGACGACGAACAGCGGGCCGCCCTCCGACAGCGGTACGACCGCCATCTCTCCCACCACGAGGGCGACGAACACCTGCATGCCGGTCAGCAACCCGAGGGGTCCGAACCGGCCCAGCACCGTCACGACGACGAGTCCCGCGGCGAGCAGGCACAGGCCGAGGACCCGGTGAGGGTGGAGCCAGGTGCTCACCGACAGCGCGGCGCAGCACGGGACCGGCATCCACAGGAGGGCGCGCGCAAGCCGCGTTCGGCTGTTCTCGGCGACCAGGAAGGCGCTCACCAGCCCCAGCACGCCGCCGAGCGTCATGCCCAGCATCGAAGGGAGGTCCAGGAAGCGGGACACGGCATGGCTCACGGCCAGGGCGGTGATCATCGAGACCAGGGTGCGCCAGCCCGCCTGTGCCTGGCCGAGCCCGGGGTCGGCCGCGAGCGCCCAGTCCCACCAGCGGCGGGGCCCGCCGACCCGGCCGGGAGCGAGCGTGCCCTGAGGGGGTCTGGGCGGCGTGGCCGGCGGGGGAGACGTCCGCGCGGGAGCGGAGACGGTGGCCGACAATGTGGGCGGAGTACTCAAGTAACCTCGGATTCCAGTGCGTTGAGAAGGTTCAGGACGGTCTCACGGGCGGTGGAGCCGATGCGTTCGGTGTCATCGGCGGTCGTGCCCAGCGTGGCGAGCAGGGCGGCGGCGATGCGCTGACGCCCCAGCCGCAGAAGGTCCCGGCCCTGCTCCGTGAGAGACACGTTGGTCACGCGCCGGTCGTCGGTGGAGCGCCGGCGCTCCACCAGTCCGTCCTCCTCCAGTTCCTGGAGGAGGACGGTGACCCGCGGCTGCGTGAGTCCGGTGGGCAGGGTCAGGGTGCTGACCCGGTGCGGCCCCGTCTCCAGGGCGGTCAGCACGTTGACGTGGCTGTGCGGCACCCCGAAGTCGCCGATCCGGTACATCGTGCGGGTCAGTCGGCCGATGTCGCTCAGCAGGTCTCGCGCGTCCTGGTGATCCGCTCCTCCTCCTGCGCCCGCGATTGCATGCGCTCATTATATACATGAATTATGTATATCCCGGGTTCGGCCTTGTTGGCCGCCCATCAGCCGGGGTCCGCGACAGCCGGGGGTCCGCTCCGCCGCGCGCTACGCGGAGTCCCTGCAGCAGGAGTTGTCCGAACTGGCCGCAGCCGCGGAGACCGGCAGGATGCCGGAGGTCGGGCTCACCGCCGAACTGCACGCCCTCCTGAGCGTCGAACTCGCGGACACCGCACCGTCCAGGGCGTACGACCGTGAGGCCTTCGCCCACGTCACCCATACCGTGGAGGGCCTGGCATCCGCGATCGGCTAGCAGCACGTCGTCGGCCGATACCGGATGACCGGAGCCGGCAACCGGTGACGCACAGAGGGCTGACCTCCGATGCCGAACGGCGGAGTGCTGATGTCGAGCAGAGGGCTGCCGATGCCGAACAGCCGGCTCAGGAGCGCGCCTGACGATCCTGGATCGTGCGGGCCAGAGCCGGAAGCGCCACCTTCACCGCGTGCTGTTCCGGCTCGGGCATCTCCTCGATGAGCCGCTGCAGGGCCTGAGCACGCTCGGCGTGCCGCTGACGGAAGATCTCCAGACCGCTGTCGGTGGCCTCCACCAGCACCACCCGGCCGTCGCTGCTGTCCGCGACCCGCTGCACCAGTCCTGCCCGCTCCATCCGGGTCACGAGCTGGGTCATGTTCGGCTGGGAGACCCCTTCGGCCCGGGCCAGCACGGTCAGCCGCTGGGGGCCTTCCCGGCCCAGGCGGCCCAGCGCGGAGGACGCGGCGGTGCTCAGCCCGCCCGCGGTGGCACTCTTACGCACGTAACGGACCAACTGCTCCACGGCGATCATCAGGTCCTCCGGTGGCACCCCGGCCACCGCAGGCTCGACAGTTGTAGCCCGTTTTTGCATTAGCCCATTGTATCGGCGCTGTTTCGCACGGGACGGGCCGCGGGTGTGCGGGACAGGCGGACCACGCCCGCCGCGATCAGCGCGAGGCCGAGCAGTTGGCAGACCGGCCACCAACCGCCGCGCACGTCCTCGCGGAAGAGGAGCACTCCCAGGGCGAGGCTGACCTGGGCGTCCGCGAGGGTGAGGGCCGGCTGAGAGGCGACCAGCGGGCCGGACTGCATGGTGTTCTCCAGCAGGAACAGCGCGCATGCGCCCACCGCGGCGAAGGCGTACGTCTGCCATGAGGCGAAGAAGGCGACGACGCCCTCGTGGCCGAGGGTGTCGGTGGCGGACTTCATCGGGGCCGAGGTCAGGGCGTATCCAATCGCGGTGGCCAGGCCCATGCAGGCGGCGCGGCCGCGGCCGACGGGAGATGCCTGCCTGCTCCAGATCCCGCGCCGCTCGAGGGCCTCGACGAGGTGGTCGCCGCTCGGATGCCGTCTCAATCGCAGGCGGCGAGGATGCGCCGAGCGCGTTCCAGTACCGGCTTGTCGACCATCTGCCCGTCGACCACGGTGACCGACGCGCCGGCCTCGATCACGCCACGCGCCCACCGCTGTTCGCTCTCGGTGGGGGCGAAGTGGGCCCTCACCGTGGCGACTTGGGACGGGTGGATGCACAGCTTCCCGGTGAAGCCCAGACGGCGGGCGTGCAGGACGTCCGCGGAGAGGACGTCCGTGTCCTTCACGCTGGTGGTGACACCGTCGATGGGCGGGCACAGGCCGGAGGCGGCCGACGCCGAGACCAGCTTCGAGCGGGCGTACGCGAGGGCCATGTGGTCGTCGTGGGCGACGCCGAGCTGGCTGGAGAGGTCGGCGTTGCCGAAGGCCAGCCGGACCGCGCCGGGCGTGGCACACACCTCCATGGCCCGCTCCACGCCGGCGGCCGTCTCGACGAGCGGGATCAGGGCGCACTCGCCGGCCGCACGGCAGGCGAGGTCCGCCAGCACGGCGGGGTCCTCGGACTTGGGCACCATGACGGGGGCGCCGTAGCGGGCCGCGACCTCGAGATCGGCGTCGCACCAGGGCGTGCCCGGAGGATTGATCCTGACCACGGCGCTGTTCCCCGCGCCGAGCCACGCGGCCACGTTGTCGCGCGCCAGGTCCTTGTCCCGGGCGGCGACGGCGTCCTCGAGGTCGATGATGACCGCGTCCGCACCGGCGGAGGCGGCCTTGGCGAACCGGTCCGGGCGGTGCCCGGGGACGAACAGCAGGCTGCGGGCGGCTTCGAGGGTGCTGGTGGACAGGGTCATGCGAAGGTCACCTCGGCCGTGGCGTGGCGCCGCTCGCGGTGCGTCGCGATGCGCAGGGCGGCGGCGTTGCGGTCGGTCGGCGCTCCGGTCGCCAGCAGGCGCTCGCCCGTGAAAGCGGGCCGCCGCAGCCGGTAGGACACGGACCGCACCGAGCGGTCGGGAGCGTTGCGGCGTACGAGCTCCAGCATCGTGAGCACCAGGAGCGGGCCGTGGACGACGAGGCCGGGGTAGCCCTCCTCGCCCTGGGCGTACGGAGCGTCGTAGTGGATGCGGTGTGCGTTCGCGGTGACGGCGCTGAACCGGAACAACAGCGAGGGGTCCGGTCGGAGGGGAAGCTGCCAGGCCTCGTCGGAGCGGGGCGCGGTGGCGGTGTCGAGATCCGTCGGGTGCTGTCCCGCGCCGCGACCGGAGCGGTAGACGATGTCCTGTTCCTCGACCACGCACGTGGTGCCGTGCTGCAGGTATTCGCTGCGCACGGTGACGAAGAGGAGTTCCCCGGTCGTGCCCTGCTTGGTCGCCACCGTGTTCACGCTGCTGATGCGCTCGGCGGGCTCACCGACCCGCAGCGGTGCGGCGATCTCGCAGCGGCCCCCGGCGAACATGCGCTGGCGCTGGGGGATGGGCGGCAGGAAGTGGCCGTCGCGAGGATGCCCGTCGTCGCCCAGGTCCTGCTGCGCCGGCCACCGCAGGAAGTACAGCCAGTGCCACAGCGGAGGGAGGGGATCGCCGGCCTCCGCGACCGGTTCCGGCTGGTCCAGCAGCGCCGACAGCGCGGCGACCGGGGCGGGGGACAGGACGTCGTCCTCGGTGACCGCTCCGGGGTTCCACGATTCCACGTACGGGCGGAGCCCGTTCTGGGCGATGTGCATGGCTTCTCCTCGACAGCCGGCCATGGCTGAGTGAACAACCGGCGGCTCATCATCATGCGTGGTGATGAGCGGCCCTGGACAATAGAAAGGCGTGATGCCGACATGTCCGGCCGGTATGGAGGCCCCGTCATGCGTCCTTCGCGGGCCCCGCGCCGTGCAACTCGGCGGACGGCCACCGGCCTTGACGTACGGCCGCGTGGATCTGGCGTGACAGTTCCTTGGCCACGACCTCGGCGGCGGGCGTGACCCGCCCCGCCCGCGAGGTGCAGAGCACGATGGAGCGCCACACCTCGGGCTCGCCCAGCGGTGCGGCGCTCAGCGAGCCGTTCGCGACGTCCTCGGCGATGCCGATGCCCGGCAGGATGGTCCAGCCGTGGCCGGCCAGCACGAGCTGTTTCTGTACGTGCATCGAGTTGGTCTGGACGACCAGGTTCAGTTCCGCCCTGGCCTGCGCGGCGGCCGCGTCGATCACCGTACGCAGCCCGTGGCCGGCCGCTGGCACCACCAGCGGATGCGACACGGCCTCCTCGAACGGGACGGGGTGCTCGGCCCGGAGCCCCGCGGACGGCGACGCCACCGCCCACAACCTCTCCCGCACCAGCGGCTGCGCGTTGAGCGACGGCGTGCTGGAGAGGTTGTACAGCAGGGTCAGGTCCAGGTCCCCGTCGTCGAGCCAGTGCTGCAGATGGCCGGAGTACGCGGTGAGCAGGCGCAGGTCGATGCCCGGATGGTCGCGAAGGATCGCGGAGGCGAGCGGCTCGGCCAGGAGACTGGTGGCGCTGTCGAGCAGGCCCACCGACACGATGCCGCCGACCACGCCCGGCGTCGGCCGGATCTCCGCACGGGCCCGTTCGAGCTCGTTCAGGGCGCGCCGGGCGCGCTCCACCATGGTCGTACCGGCCGCCGTGAGCTGCATGCCCTGCCGGGTCCGCTCGAACAGGGCGACGCCCAACTCCTGCTCCAGGGTGCGGATCTGCCGGGTGACGGCCGGCTGGACCAGATGCAGGAGTTCCGCCGCGCGCGTCACACTGCCCGCCTCGGCCACGGTGACGAGTGCCCTGAGCTGTCTGACGTCCATGGTTCCTCCGGTCCATCCGCACTGGGCATGAGTCCATCAGGAAACGGTATTTCACCTACAACACCATGAGCATCCATGATGACACTGCTGCCGGAACGAGGGAGGTTCCCGGAATGCGCCACCGGTCCCACAGCGGTGCATCGGGCGGCACGAGGACGACCGCACACGTCCTCGGCGTCGGCGGATCTCCGCGTGACCCCTGCGGGCGATCCGCCGGCGACGGCCCTCGCCCAGCAGTTCCCCACACAGCCCTGGAGGCCAGAGCATGACCGCACTCCCGCTCTCCGGCGTCACCGTCGTGAGTGTCGAGCAGGCCGTGGCGGCACCGTACGCCACCCGCCAGCTCGCGGACCTGGGCGCCCGCGTGATCAAGGTGGAGCGGCCCGGGGGCGGCGACTTCGCCCGACGGTACGACACCACCGTGCACGGCCAGTCCAGCTACTTCGTCTGGCTCAACCGGTCCAAGGAGTCCGTGACCCTCGACCTGAAGTCCCCGGCCGGCCGGGACGTGCTGGAGGAACTCCTGGCGCGCGCGGACGTGTTCGTACAGAACCTGGCGCCGGGCGCGGCGGCCCGCCTGGGACTGGACGCCGAGTCCCTCACGGCACGGCACGCGTCGCTGATCCCGTGCACGATCTCCGGGTACGGCACCAGCGGCCCGTGGGCCGACCGCAAGGCCTACGACCTGCTCGTACAGTGCCAGACCGGCTTGGTCTCGCTGACCGGAACACCGGAGGAGACCGCTCGGGTCGGGGTGTCGGTCGCCGACATCGCCGCCGGCATGTACGCCTACTCCGGCATCCTGACCGCGCTGTACACACGCGCGACCACCGGCGTGGCACGCGCGGTGGAGGTCTCGCTGTTCGAGGCACTGGCGGAGTGGATGGGCCAGCCCGCGTACTACACGCGCCACGGTGGCACCCAGCCCCCGCGCATCGGCACCCAGCACGCCACCATCGCTCCGTACGGCGCCTACACGGCGGGCGACGGCAAGCAGGTGCTGTTCTCCATCCAGAACGAGCGGGAGTGGGTGGCGCTATGCGAACGCGTCCTCGACCGAACGGAGTTGGCGGACGATCCGCGCTTCGCCACGGGATCGGACCGGGTCGCCCACCGGGACGAGCTGAACGCGATCATCAGCGAGCGGTTCGCGCGCTCCGGCAGCGACGAGGTGATGAAGCTGCTGGACCTGGCAGGCGTCGCGAACGCCGGGGTCAACGACGTACGGGAGTTCCTCGACCATCCCGTGCTCGCCGAGCGCGGCCGCTGGCACGACGTGGGCATTCCCGGCGCCGTGGTCCCGGCCCTCAGGCCGCCGGTGGACCTCGCCGGGATCGACCCGCGCATGGACCCCGTGCCCGCCGTCGGCGAACACACCGAGCGGGTCCTGGCCGAACTCGGACTCACCGCAGCCCGGATCGAGAGGCTGCGGGCCGACGGCGTCATCTGATCCGCGTGACACACGCCGCGGCATCGGACCATCCCAGACACGAGGAGTACACAGTGAGCACCCTGGACGCCCTCTCCGAGGACGAGCAGTTCGTCGTGAGGACCGTGCGCGAGTTCGTCGACAAGGAGGTGAGGCCCGTCGTCCAGGAGCTGGAGCACTCCAACACCTACCCCGAGGCCCTGATCGAGCAGATGAAGAAGCTCGGGATCTACGGGCTGGCGATCCCGGAGGAGTACGGCGGCAACCCCGTCTCCATGCCCTGCTACGTCCTCGTCACCGAGGAACTCTCCCGCGGCTGGATGAGTCTGGCCGGTGCCATGGGCAGCCACACCGTGGTCGCCAAGTTGCTGGTGCACTTCGGCACCGAGGAGCAGAAGCGCCGCTACCTGCCGAGGATGGCCACCGGCGTGATGCGGGCCACCATGGCCCTGACCGAACCCGGCGGCGGCTCCGACCTGCAGGCCATGCGCACCGTCGCCCGCAAGGACGATGGGGGCACCTCCCGCGCGAGCGAAGCCGAGCGTGGGGGAAGTTACGTGGTCAACGGCTCCAAGACCTGGATCACCAACTCCCGGCGCGCCGGGCTGATCGCGCTGATGTGTAAGACGGACCCCGACGCGACCCCCGCGCACAAGGGCATCTCGATCCTCCTGGCCGAACACGGGCCGGGCCTCACGGTCTCCCGCGACCTGCCCAAGCTCGGCTACAAGGGCGTCGAGAGCTGCGAGCTGGCCTTCGACGATTATCACGCGCCCGCCGACGCCGTGCTCGGCGGCGTCGAGGGCAAGGGCTTCGCCCAGATGATGAAGGGCCTGGAGACCGGCCGTCTCCAGGTCGCGGCCCGCGCGCTCGGCGTCGGCCGGGCGGCACTGGAGGACTCGCTCGCCTACGCCCAGGAGCGCGAGTCGTTCGGCAAGCCCATCTGGCAGCACCAGTCGATCGGCCACTACCTCGCCGACATGGCCACATCGCTGACCGCGGCCCGCCAACTCACCCTGTACGCCGCCCGGGAGGCCGAGGCCGGCCGACGGGTGGACATGGAGGCCGGGATGGCCAAGCTGTTCGCCTCCGAGACCGGCATGCAGATCGCCCTGAACGCCGTCCGGATCCACGGCGGTTACGGCTACTCGACCGAGTTCGACGTCGAGCGGTACTTCCGTGACGCCCCGCTGATGATCGTCGGCGAGGGCACCAACGAGATCCAGAAGAACGTGATCGCGGCCCAACTCGTCAAGCGCGGCGGGCTCGACGCCTGACGGCAGGCACGGCAGACAACGAGAGCGGCCCGGACGAGGGCTGCCAGCGAGAACAGGAGGCGCCCTCATGGCGAAAATAGTGGGATGACCGCCGCGACCGCCGAGCGCCTGGGCGTGCCCTTCGAGGAGTTCAAGGCGAAGCGGGCCGCCGTCACCCCCGTACCGCGGGTGGGCGTCCCCGAGGACATCGCCCACGCCGTCTCGTCCTTCGCGAGCGAGGGCGCCGGCTTCGTGACCGGGCAGGTCCTCTACGTTGCAGGTGGCCCGTGCGGCTGATCGCGCGAGCCGCGGGGCAGGTTCATCGACGCAGCAGTGAGTCCGACGCAGCAGTAGTGAGGGAGTGTCATGACCAAGCGGTTCGATCAGGGTTCCTGGGCCGAAGCGGGTGTCCAGACCGTGCACCCCGGAGTGCACCGCGTACCGCTGCCGCTCCCCAACGACGGTCTGCATGCCGTCAACGTCTATCTGTTGGAGAACCTCACCGACGACGGCCGGCTCGTCATGATCGACGGCGGATGGGCGATACCGGAGGCCCGCAAGGCCCTGGAGGAGGCTCTGTCCGCCCTCGGCCGCGACCTCGGCGACATCGGCCACATCCTGGTCACCCACATCCACCGCGACCATTACACGCAGGCGGTGGAACTGCGCCGGCTGCTGGGCGCTCGCGTCTATCTCGGCGCCGGTGAGCGCCCGGGGCTCGAACTGCTGAACAAGCTGCGCGGCGGACTGTCGTGCTCCCTGCAGATCCTGCGGCAGGCGGGGGCCGACGACGTGGCCGACCGCGTCGAGGCGACGTACCCCGGCCGCTACCAGCCCGCCGACTGGGAGGCCCCGGACCGCTGGCTGGACGCGGAGACCCTGTCCTTCGGTGACGGCGAACTCAAGGTCATCCCAACTCCCGGACACACCAAGGGACATGTGGTCTTCCTGGACGAACGGCGCGGACTGCTGTTCTCCGGCGATCACGTCCTGCCGCGCATCACGCCGTCCATCGGCTTCGAGGCCGCCGAACCCGGCGGCCGACCGCTGGCCGCCTACCTGGACTCGCTCCACCTCATGACCCGCCACGCCGACGCCCGCCTGCTGCCCGCGCACGGCCCCGTCGCCGACAGCACGCACACCCGGGTCGCCGAGCTGCTCGACCACCACGACGACCGGCTTCGCAAGACCCTCGCCGCGCTCACGGACCGTACGCATGACGCCTTCTCGGTCGCGCGCCTGCTGTCCTGGACCCGCCGCGAGGTGCCCTTCGGCGAGCTCAATTCCCTCAACCAGATGCTCGCGGTCAACGAGACCGTCGCCCACCTGGACGTGCTCGTGCTGCGGGGCGACGTGGACGTGGCGTTCGTGGACGGGGTGAACCAGTACACGCGGCGGCGGTGACGGCGCTCGGCGCGGGTCGTCGAGAGCAATCACGCATCACATAAAAAATTCGACCTTCGGTACTCAAGTGGCACTCTCGCGGCAAACGGAGCTAACAGCCTGAAGCTGCGCAGACGTCTTTTTGTGCTGGTCTGTGAGGTCACCGACCCCAGCAACACCCAGCCGCGACTGCGCCGGGCCCGCTGGAGCGACGAGGGAGGACGCGGCCTCTTCCTCGTCGCCCAGCTCTCCAACCGTTGGGGCAGCCGTTACCGCCGGAGCGGAAAGACCATCTGGGCCGAGCAGTCCCTCGTACCGGCCGAGGTCGACTTCGAACTCGACCTCGCGGCGTTCCTGTGACTCGCGCTCAGTCCTTGATCTCGCAGATGGGGGCGCCGGAGGTGAGGGAGGCGCCGATCTCGGCGGTGAGGCCCTTGATGGTGCCGGCCTTGTGGGCGTTGA
>NZ_JBEYYC010000013.1:0-197590 GCF_040645355.1 Streptomyces sp. NPDC046805
ACCGAACTCCAGTCGAGCAACCCGGCCGTGATCGCCTTCCTGCGGGAGTACGAGGACGACCTCGTGCTGTGCGTGCACAACTTCTCCCGCTTCGCCCAGCCGACCGAACTCGACCTGCGGCCCTTCACCGGGCGGCATCCCGTCGAGCTGTTCGGCGGGGTGCGCTTCCCGGCGATCGGCGAGCTGCCGTACCTGCTGACGCTGGGCGGCCACGGCTTCTACTGGTTCCGGATCAGGAAGGACCCCGTGTAGCCGTACCGAAGTGCCCGGCAACGCGACGGTGGGGCGGTTTCCACCGCCCCACCCGGGGCACCCATCAGTGACACCCCGACGATCTGCCCGGGGAAAGGACACGACGCCATGGCGGAAACGGTCATCCCTTCCGGCACGACAAGTCCCGGCACCCTCCTCGCGTCGCTGGATCCGCTGTTGCGGGAGTGGCTGCCGCGACAGCGGTGGTTCGCGGGGAAGGGGCGTCCGGTCACCGGGTTCACGCCGGTCGCCACCACCGAACTGCTGCCGACGGGCAGCCGGGTCGGCCTGCTGCATCTGCTGGTTCGCGCCCATCAGCCGTCCGTGCTGGGCGCCCCGCCCCACCCCGGCGACTGCTACCAACTCCTCATAGGCGTGCGCGAGGCCCTGCCGCCCCGGCTGGCACCCGCGCTGATCGGACACGTGACGCAGGGCCCGCTCGCCGGACGCACGGTGTACGACGCCCTGTACGACCCCCGGCCCGCCGAGGTGCTCCTGGAGGCGCTGCGCTCCCAGGCCCGCATCGGCGGTCTGCGCTTCGAACGGGACCCCGGCCGCGAGATCGGCGGCGGCCTCGTGGCCCGCCTGATGACCACCGAGCAGTCCAACTCGTCGGTGGTGTACGGCGACACGCTCATCCTCAAGCTGCTCCGCCGGGTCGTGCCGGGCACCAATCCCGACCTGGAGCTGCCGCTGGCCCTGGCCCGGGAGGGCTGCGCCCGGGTGCCCGCGCCGACGGCGTGGCTGCGGGGATACGTAGAGGACCACGCGGAGCAGGCGCACGAGGCGTACGTCCTGGCCGTGCTGCAGCCCTTCGTGCGGGGCGCCTCGGACGGCTGGGAGCTGGCGCTGCGGGAGCTGGCCAAGGGCGAGGACTTCGGCGCCGAGGCACGGGCGCTGGGCCGGGCCACCGCCGAGGTCCACACGGCACTCGCCCACGCGCTGCCCACGGTCACCCTGGGCCAGAGCCAGCTGGGGCCACAGGTCGACGGCATGGCCGAGCGGCTGGCGGCCGTCGCGCAGGCGGTGCCCGCGCTGCGTCCGTACGAGGCCGGGCTGCGCTCCGCCTACGAGGCGCTGGCCGACCTCGCGGCCGAGGGCCACACCTGGACCGCCCAGCGCGTCCACGGCGACCTGCACCTCGGCCAGTGTCTGCGCGCGCCCTCCGGACAGTGGTCGCTGATCGACTTCGAGGGCGAGCCGGCCCGCCCGCTGGCCGAACGGCGCATGCCGCAGCCGCCGTTGCGGGACGTCGCCGGGATGCTGCGCTCCTTCGACTACGCGGCGCGCTCGGTGACCCCGCCGGCGCCGGGTTGGGCGGCCGCGTGCCGGGCCGCGTACTGCACCGGGTACGCCGAGGCCGCCGGCCACGATCCGCGGACCGACCCGGTGCTGCTGCGGGCCTACGAGACCGACAAGGCGGTCTACGAAGTCGCCTACGAGGCCCGCCACCGCCCCGACTGGCTCCCTGTCCCCCTGTCCGCGGTACGCCGCCTCGCCACGTCCGAGCTCAGCTGACCCTCTCCCGGGAGAACGCGTCCGTGACGTCCAAGAAGCCAGCACCCGCCAAGAAAGCCACGAAGACCACGAAGGCCGAGAAGGCCGAGGAGTCGGCCGCCGAGAAGACCGCCAAGAAGGCCACGGCCGGCAAGAAGGCCGCGCAGAAGGCCACTCGGAAAGCCGCGCAGAAACCCGCGCAGAAGTCCGCGCCGAAAGTCCCCCGGCAGGCCGGCCCGAAGACGGCCGCGCGGCAGGCGCCGGTGTCCCCCGCCGTCGCCGCCTCCGACCGCGAGCGCCTGCTGAACGGCATCCATCACGACCCGCACTCCGTCCTGGGCGCCCACGCGGTGGCCGGCGGGGTCGCCTTCCGCGCCTTCCGCCCGTACGCCCGCTCCGTCACCGTGGTCTCGGGCGGGCTGCGGGCCGAGCTGCACGACGACGGCGACGGCTTCTTCTCCGGGCTGCTGCCGCTGCGCGAGGTCCCGGAGTACCGGCTGCTGGTGGCGTACGAGGGCACGGTCCAGGAGACGGAGGACGCGTACCGCTTCCTGCCCACGCTCGGCGAGTTCGACCTGCACCTGATCGGTGAGGGCCGGCACGAGCGGCTGTGGGAGGTGCTCGGCGCGCACCCCATGACGCACCAGGGCGTGACCGGCACCCGCTTCTCGGTGTGGGCGCCGAACGCGCGCGGCGTGCGGGTGGCCGGCGGCTTCGACTTCTGGGACGGCACCGGTCACCCGATGCGCTCGCTGGGCTCCTCCGGCGTCTGGGAGCTGTTCGTGCCCGGCCTCGGCGAGGGCGAGCTGTACAAGTTCGAGATCACCCGCCCGGACGGCTCCCGCACCCTGCGCGCCGACCCGCTGGCCCGCCGCACCGAGACCCCGCCGGCCACGTCCTCGGTCGTGACGGCCTCACACTTCGAGTGGGGCGACCAGGAGTGGCTGGCGCACCGCGCGGACACCCCGGTGCACGAGGCGCCGTTCTCCGTGTACGAGGTCCACCTCCCCTCCTGGCGCCCCGGACTGACGTACCGCCAACTGGCCGAGCAACTCCCGGCGTACGTCAGCGACTTGGGCTTCACCCACGTGGAGTTGATGCCGGTCGCCGAGCACCCCTTCGGCGGTTCCTGGGGCTATCAGGTCACCGGCTTCTACGCGCCGACGGCACGCCTCGGCACGCCCGACGACTTCAAGTACCTGATCGACGCGCTGCACCGGGCCGGCATCGGCGTCATCATGGACTGGGTCCCGGCCCACTTCCCGCGTGACGCGTGGGCGTTGGCGGAGTTCGACGGGCGGCCGCTGTACGAGCACGAGGACCCGCTGCGTGCCGCCCATCCCGACTGGGGCACGCTCGAGTTCGACCTCGGCCGCCGTGAGGTGCGCAACTTCCTGGTGGCGAACGCCGTGTACTGGTGCGAGGAGTTCCACATCGACGGCCTGCGGGTGGACGCGGTGGCCTCCATGCTCTACCTGGACTACTCGCGCGAGGCGGGCCAGTGGACGCCGAACGCGCACGGCGGCCGGGAGAACCTGGACGCGGTGGCGTTCCTGCAGGAGATGAACGCGACCGTCTACCGGCGCTGTCCGGGCGTCGTCACGATCGCCGAGGAGTCGACGGCCTGGGACGGGGTCACGCGCCCCACGCACCACAAGGGGCCGAGCGGCTTCGGCGGTCTCGGGTTCGGGCTGAAGTGGAACATGGGCTGGATGAACGACTCGCTGCGCTACATGCGGCACGAGCCGGTCCACCGCAGGCACCACCACCACGACATGACGTTCTCGATGGTGTACGCCTACAGCGAGAACTACGTCCTGCCCATCTCCCACGACGAGGTCGTGCACGGCAAGCACTCCCTGGTGTCGAAGATGCCGGGCGACTGGTGGCAGCAGCGCGCAGACCTCCGCGCCTACCTGGGCTTCATGTGGGCCCACCCTGGCAAGCAACTCCTGTTCATGGGTCAGGAGTTCGCCCAGGGCGCCGAGTGGTCGGAGACGCACGGCCCCGACTGGTGGCTGCTCGACCCCGCCTACGGAGCGGCGGCGGACCACCGCGGCGTACGCGACCTGGTCCGCGACCTCAACACGGTGTACGGCGCCACCCCGGCCCTGTGGCAGCGCGACACCGACCCGTCCGGCTTCCAGTGGGTCGTCGGGGACGCGGCCGACGACGACGTGCTCGCCTTCCTGAGATTCGACGCCCACGGCAACCCGCTGCTCGCCGTCTCCCACTTCTCCCCCGTCGTCCGCCACGACTACCGCCTGGGCGTGCCGGACGACGTCCCCGCCTGGCTGGAGATCCTCAACACCGACGCGGCACGCTACGGCGGCGGCGACGTCACGCAGCCGCACCCGGTCAAACCGGAGCCGCACGCCTGGCACGGCCGGGCGGCGAGCATCCGGCTGACCCTGCCACCGCTGGCTACGGTGTGGCTGCGGCCCGACTGAGCCCCTCGGGCAGCGCGCCCCGGTGCAGCACCCCGAGCCGCTGCGTGGCCCGGGTCAGGGCCACGTACAGATCACTGGTGCCGTAGGCGCCCGGCTCCACGACCAGGACCGAGTCGAACTCCAGCCCCTTGGACTGGCGCGGGTCGAGCAGGACGACGGTGCGGGAGAGGTCCGGCTCGGCGCCGGCCGTCACGCCGTCCAGCCGCGCGGCCAGCGCCCGGTGCAGCTCGCGCGGGGCGATGACCGCAAGGCGGCCTTCCGCCGGCGTGAGCTCGGCGACCGCCTTCTCCACCGCGCCGGGCAGGTCGTCGGGCACGTGCCGCACCCAGGGCCGTACGCCGGTGGAGCGGACCGAGCTCGGCGGGCGGAAGTCCGGGTTCCCGGCCTGGACCACGGCCGCGGCCAGGTCCATGATCTCGGACGGGGTGCGGTAGTTGACGCCGAGGCGGGTGTGCTCCCAGCGGTCCTCGACGTACGGCTCGAGGATCTGCGACCAGGAGCCGACACCGTCCCCCACTGCCGAACGCGTGGGAGGCACCCCCACCTCGGCCGCCTGCGCCGGGTCGCCGACCAGGGTCATGGAGCGGGTGGGGCTGCGCCGCATGAGCAGCCGCCACGCCATCGGCGACAGCTCCTGCGCCTCGTCGACGATGATGTGCCCGAACGCCCAGGTGCGGTCGGCCGCCGCGCGCTCGGCGGCGCTGCGTGCGTCCTCTTCCTCCTGCCGTTCGGCGAAGCGCTCGGCGTCGATGATGTCGTGCGCGGAGAGGACCTCACTGTCCTCGTCGTGCTTGTCCTCGAACTCGTAGGTCCGGGAGGCGTACGACACGTCGAGGACGCCCTGCGCGTACGCCACCTGCGTCTCGCGCTCCCGCTCGGCCCGCGCCCTGGCCGTGCGCTCGTCCACGCCGAGCAGTTCGGCCGCCTCGTCGAGCAGCGGTACGTCCGACACGGTCCACTTGCGGGTGACCGGGCGGCGGATCGCGGCCGCGTCCTCGTCGCCGAGGTACCCCTCGGGCTCGGCGAGGAAGTCGGCGACGAGCCGCTGCGGGGTCAGCACCGGCCACAACCGGTCGATGGCGGACCAGACTTCGGGGTTGTCGGCGAGCTCGTCGCGGATCTGGGTGATGTCGCTGGGGTCGAGCAGGTTCGTACCGTCGTACGGGTCCGTGCCGATGCGCTCGGCGACCATGTCGGTGAGGGTGTTGAGGATGTGGCCCTCGAAGTGCTCGCGGGCCACGTTGTGCGGCAGCTTCGCCGCACGGGTGCGCTCGCGGGCGACGTTCACCAGGCCGTCGTCGAGCATCAGGACCTCACGGTCGTGCTCGATCGCGATGACCGGCTCGGGCAGCGCCTGCCGGTCGCGTACGACGGCGGCGAGCACGTCGGCCATGTCGTCGCGGCCCTTCACGGCGGCCGCGCGGGGGGTGTCCTGGGCCGTCGCCTTCACCCCGGGGAACAGCTCGCCGACGGTCGCGAGGAGCACGCCCGTCTCACCGAGGGAGGGCAGCACCTCGCCGATGTAGCCGAGGAACGCCGGGTTGGGGCCGACGATCAGGACGGCGCGGCGGGCGAGCAGTTCCCGGTGCTCGTAGAGCAGATACGCGGCCCGGTGCAGGGCGACGGCCGTCTTGCCGGTGCCGGGGCCGCCCTCGACGACCAGCACCCCGCGGTGCGGGGCCCGGATGATCTCGTCCTGCTCGGCCTGGATGGTCTGCACGATGTCGCTCATGCGGCCGGTGCGCGCGGAGTTGAGCGCGGCGAGCAGCACGGCGTCGCCGGTGGGGTCCTCGTGGCCGGTGCGGGTGGCGTCGCCGAGGTCGAGGATCTCGTCGTGCAAGGACGTGACGGTGCGGCCGCTGGTGGCGATGTGCCGCCGGCGCCTGAGCCCCATCGGGGTGTGCCCGGTGGCCAGGTAGAAGGGCCGGGCGACGTCGGCCCGCCAGTCGACGAGCAGCGGGGTGCGCTCGGTGTCGTCGGCGCGCAGACCGATGCGGCCGATGTGGTGGCCGGCGCCGGAGGTCAGGTCGATGCGGCCGAAGCACAGCGAGCCGTCCACGGCGTTCAGCGCCGCGAGCAGCCCGGAGCGCTCGGCGACGGCGATGTCCCGCTCGAGCCGGGCCTGCATGGGCTTGTCACCCTGGGCCAGCGCGTCCGCGACGCCGGCCTCGGTCTCGCCGCGCAGGGTGTCCACGCGGGCGTACAGTCCGTCGATGAATTCCTGCTCGTGGCGCAATTCATCGTCTGGAAATTCGCTGTTTGACAATTCCACTCCCGCCCGGATATACTGTGCTCACTGAACTTCTTTGCGACCCAATTTATGGAAGTCGCGAATCATCGAATATACGCAAAGAAATCCCCCGAGCGCAATCGCTCGGGGGATTTCTTTGGTTTTCGCGTCGCTCTACAGCACGTCGGACAGCTCCTCCAGCAGCCGTCGCTTGGGCCGGGCGCCCACCATCGCCTTCACGGGCTCACCGCCCCGGAACACCATGAACGTCGGCATCGACAGCACCTTGTAGGCGTTCGTGGTCGTCGGATTGGTGTCCACGTCCAGCTGGACCACCTTCAGCCGCTCCCCCTCCTCGCCGGCGAGCGCGCCGAGCACCGGTCCCATCTGCCGGCACGGCGGGCACCAGTCGGCGGTGAACTCCACCAGCACCGGCAGGTCCGCGCCGAGCACCTCGGCCTCGAAGTCCGCGTCCGTCACCTCGGTCACTCCGGGTGCCTTGATCACTGCTCCTGCCCTCCCAGTTCGCACAGGGGCTCCGGACTCCCCGGAGCATGCGCCTCGGCGGCCAGCTCGTCCCTGGCCCGCTCGGCCCTCGCCAGCTGGGCGCCGACCTGCGCCCGCACCGCCTGGAGCTCGCCGATCAGCGCGTCGAGCTCGTCCAGCTTGCGCCGGTAGACCGCGAGCGACGCGGGGCACGCGTCCCCCTCCGGGTGCCCGGCCCGCAGACACTCGACGAAGGGCCGGGTCTCCTCCAGCTCGAACCCGAAGTCCCGCAGCGTCCGGATCTGTGTGAGCAGCCTCAGGTCCCGCTCGTCGTACGCCCGGTACCCGTGCTCGTCACGCCGCGCGGGCAGCAGTCCCCGTGACTCGTAGTACCTGAGCGTGCGCGTGGTGGTCCCGGCCCGCTCGGCCAGCTCGCCGATTCGCATGAGTGCGACGGTAGGCGTTGACGCCGACGTGAAGGCAAGGCCCGGCGGCAGGGCCCTATGCGGGGACGCCCGCCGCCTCACCGACCTCCATCAGGGAGGCGCTGTGGCGCTCCTCGTCGAAGGCCTCGCGGCCGCCGCGCAGGCCGAACAGGCGCTTGGCGAGGGCGATGTAGAGGACGGCCAGGATGTTGAGGACGAGAGTGGCGATCTTCAGCCAGCTGATGTGCTCGGTGAGTTCGTAGATCTCCAGCGGGAGGAAGGCCGCAGTGGCGACGACGGTCAGGTACTCCGCCCAGCGCTTGGCGTACCAGAGGCCGACCGCCTCGACGAGTTCGGTCAGCGCGTACGCCAGGAGGAGGGCGGCGACCAGCATCAGCGTGGAGTGCCCGTAGCCGAACGTCTTCTGGACCGAACCGACGACCGGTGAGTGGTCGAGGTCGTAGTGGAAGTGCCGGAAGACGGGCCGGAAGACGTCGAGGTACTGGTCGAAGAGCCGCCGTACCGCGTCCTGGCTGTTGCTGAACTTCCACACCGCCACCGCGACCAGCACGATGAACACCCCGCGCACGGCCCGCTCGATCGCCAGGAACCGCAGGACGAACAGGTCTCGCAGCACCTTCCCGCGCGGCACCAGGGGCGCGTCGGCGGCCGGTCCCGAGCCGTGCGGCTCGCCGAGGACGAAGTCGCCGCAGCGCAGGCACCGCCAGACCTCCCCGAGCGCGGTGTCGGCGCGCAGCCGCATCCGGAGCCGTGCGGCGTCGGGCGCGTAGGTGACATGGCCCTTGCGGGCGCAGGTGCGCCGGTCCCAGTCGATCTTCATCCCCCGTACCTCCTCACACACAAAGACGGCTACCACGAGCGTGCCGTTCCGGACGGTCCGGCACGGCACGGCACGGCACGGCACGGCACGGCACGGCACGCTAGCGGATGGGCGCAGAGCCACGGCCCGGAGTCAGGCCGCCGCGCTGTCCACGAGCTCCTTCTCCTCGGCCTGCTCCTTTGCTGCGTCATGCTCCCGGCGCGGCAGCAGGACGGTCACCAGGAGCGTGCCGACGCCCAGGATCACCGCGCCGACCAGGCTGGTGTGGGCCACCGCGTCGGAGAAGGAGGAGCCGACGGCGTGTGCCATCTGCCGGGCCCCGGCCGTGAGGGCCTGAGCCTGTCCCTTCAGCTGCGCGGCCTGGTGCGGGTCGCTCGCCCGCGCCGCCTGGGCCGCGAGCCCGCGGGCCTTGTCCCCGATGCCCCGCGCGACGGCGTACCCGGCGCCGACCGAGTCCTGCGCGGTGGCCAGGGTGTGGGCGGGCAGCTTGCTCCCCTTCGTGGCGTCCCCGAGGTGGTGGTCGTACGACGTCGACAGGAGCGAGCCGAGGATCGCGATGCCGAGCGAGCCGCCGAGCTCCAGCGACGTGTCGTTGGTCGCACCGCCGACGCCCAGTTCGGACTCCGGGAACGCCCCCATGATCGCGTCCGTGCAGGGCGAGAGCGCGAGGCCGATGGACAGACCGAGCACGATGAGCGGGGCGACGAAATCGCCGTACGACGACGAGACGTCCACCCGGGTCAGCAGGGCGAGCGCGGTCGTGCCGCCGGCCATGCCCGCGCCGACCGTCCACTTCATGCCGACGCGCGGGGTGAGATACCCGGTCAGGGCCGAGCCGACCAGGACGGCGCCGGCCAGGGGCAGCATGCGCAGGCCGGTCTCCAGGGCGTCGTAGCCGAGGACGAACTGGAGGTGCTGGGTGAGGTAGTAGAAGGCGCCGAAGACGGCGAGGAAGAACAGGGCTACGGCGATGTTGGAGCCGGCGAACCGGCGGTTCGCGAAGCGGCGCACGTCGAGGACCGGGCGCGGGTGGCGCAGCTCCCACAGGACGAAGGCGAGCAGCCCCACGCCTGCGACGACCGCGGCGGTGACGGCCTTGGCGCCCCAGCCGAAGTGCGGCCCCTCGATGATCATGTAGATCAGCGAGCCGGTCCAGAGCACCGACAGCAGCCCGCCGACGTAGTCGATCCGGGCCGGGCCCCCGTCGCCCCTGTGGGCCTTGGACGGCGGGACGAGGGCGAGGGCGGCGACGATCGCGACGGCGGCGATGGGCACGTTGATCAGGAAGGTCGACGCCCAGCCGTGCCGGCGCAGCAGCGCGCCCGCGACCACCGGTCCGGCCGCGATGGCGAGCCCGGCGGTGGCGGTCCACAGCGTGATGGCCTTCGCACGCTCCTCGCGCGGGAAGGTCGCGGCGAGCAGGGAGAGCGTGGCAGGCATGATGAGCGCCGCGCCGACGCCCATCACGGCGCGGGCCGCGATGACGGTCGTGGAGCTGTCGGCGAGATAGCCGAAGACGGCGCCGCCCCCGAAGACGACGAGCCCGAGGATGAGCGCGCCCCGGCGGCTGTACTTGTCGCCGATCACTCCGAGCAGCAGCATCAGGGCGGCGTACGGGACGGTGTAGCCGTCGATCACCCACTGCAGGTCGGCGCTGGACAGACCGAGGTCACGGGTCATGTCGGGGGCCGCGACGGTGAGGGCCGTGTTGGCCATCACGATGATCAGCAGGCTCAGGCAGAGCACGAGGAGCGCCCACCAGCGCCGTGCGTAGGGGCGGTCCATCCTTTCGACCGGTTCGTTCGCGACGAGTCGCATGGGCAGGAGTCGCCTTCCTCACAGGTGCACACGACACAGATGCACACGACGCAGGTGCACACGATGGAATTGGTGATTTGCACAGTGGAGTGCAATTGCACAACGCTGTGCAATGTACGCCGCTGCACATTGATGTGCAAGTCGAGTGAAGGCACAATGATCGCCATGACCACGGGTAACACCAGTCGCGCCGACGCGAACCGGCGCCGCATCCTCGACGTCGCCCTCGCCGAGCTGCTGCGCGACCCCGACGCCTCCATGGACCAGATCGCGCGCGCCGCGGGCGTCGTACGGCGCACGGTGTACGGGCACTTCCCCAGCCGCGAGGCGCTGATCAGCACGCTCGTCGACGAGGCCGTGGCGTGCCTCATGACCGCGAAGGACGCGGGCCACGGCGGGGCCGAGGACCCGGCGGAGGCGGTGGCCCGGTCGGTGCTCGCCGTCTGGGAGATCGCCGACCGCTACCGGCTGCTGATCGCGCTGGCCCAGCGCACCGTCACCGTGCAGGGCATCCGCGAACGCCTCGCGCCGGCCCGCGAGTCGAGCGCCGAGCTGCTCCGGCAAGGCCTGGACGAGGGCGTCTTCCACTCCGTGCTGCCCGCGCCGGCGCTGGCGTACGTGCACGAGCAGATGCTGTTCGCACTGATGGAGGCGGTGAACGACGGACTGCTGGCAGCCCAGGAGGCGGGCCGCTCCGCCGCGATCACCGTGCTGACCGCGTCGGGCATGCCCGCCGCGCAGGCCACCGAGCTGGTGGCGAAGCTGAGCGACTGAGCGCTCGGGGCGGTGAAGGCCCCAGGGACGGCGAAAGCCGGACGCCCGGCCCCAGTTCAGGTGGGGCCGGGCGTCCGGCGTACGGGTGCGGTGGTCCGGTGTCAGGCCTGGGCCGGCTCCTTGTCGCCCGCACCGCCGCCGCGCTGCCCGGGCAGGCCGGCGGCCGGGGCGTCGTCGTGGTCGTCCAGCAGCGTCGTCTCGTCGAAGGGCAGCTCGCCGGCGAGCACCTTCTGGACGCGGTCCTTGTCGATCTCCTTGGTCCAGGTGCCGATCAGGACGGTGGCGACGGAGTTGCCCGCGAAGTTCGTCAGGGCACGGGCCTCGCTCATGAAGCGGTCGATGCCGACGATCAGGCCGACGCCGTCGACCAGCGCGGGCTTGTGCGACTGCAGACCGCCGGCCAGCGTGGCCAGACCGGCGCCGCTGACGCCCGCCGCGCCCTTCGAGGCGAGCAGCAGGAACAGCAGCAGCGGGATCTGCTCGCCGATGGACATCGGGGTGCCCAGGGCGTCGGCGATGTAGAGGGACGCCATGGTCATGTAGATCATGGTGCCGTCGAGGTTGAAGGAGTAGCCGGTCGGGACGGTGATGCCGACCACCGGCTTGCTCACGCCCAGGTGCTCCATCTTCGCGATGAGCCGCGGCAGCGCGGACTCGGAGGAGGAGGTGGACAGGATGAGCAGGAACTCCCGGGCCAGGTACTTCAGCAGGGAGAGGATGTTCAGCCCGGAGACGATCCGCAGCAGCGCGCCGAGCACGACGAAGACGAACAGGAAGCACGTCACGTAGAAGCCGAGCATCAGCACGGCCAGGCTCTTCAGCGCGTCCAGACCGGCGGATCCGACCACGGCCGCGATGGCACCGAAGGCACCGATCGGCGCGGCCCACATCACCATGGCGAGGATGCGGAAGACGAGCCGCTGGATGTGCTCGACGCCGCGCAGGATCGGCTGACCCACGGGACCCATCGCCTGCAGCGCGAACCCGGCGAGCAGCGCGACCAGCAGGGTCTGCAGCACCTGGCCCTCGGTGAAGGCGGAGACGAAGGTCACCGGGATGATCGACAGTACGAAGTCGACCGGCGGCAGCGCGTCCGGCGCCACCTGGGCGTGCCCGGTCTGCTTGAGCGCGGCGGTCAGGTGCAGCCCCTCACCGGGGTGCAGGACGTTGCCGACGACGAGGCCGATGGCGAGCGCGACGAGCGACATCACGAGGAAGTAGCCGAGCGCGATACCGCCGACGGCACCGACCTTGGCGGCCTTCCGGACGGACCCGATCCCGAGCACGATCGTGCAGAAGATGATGGGCGAGATCATCATCTTGATGAGGTTCACGAAGCCCGTGCCGACCGGCTTCAGCGCGACACCCGCGTCGGGCCAGATCAGTCCCACCGCGATGCCGAGCGCCACCGCGACGATCACGGCGATGTACAGGTAATGGGTGCGGTCCCGCTTCGTGGGGGGTGCGGCAGGTGCCGTATCGGGGGTACTGGCGGCGGCCACGGCAGTTCTCCTTGACGTCTTCGTCGGCTCACCGGCGTGCGGCTCACGTCCGGAGGTGGGGGAATGCCGTGACTATCTCCTGGTCTGTGGGGGCGGTCACCCTTCCGTTCATTGAGTTCACCGGGCATTTACCGCACCGGCCGACCGCCCCTGCGGCGAGCGTCGGCCTTACGCGGCGGGCGGGGGGACGACGGGCACGAGGAGGGCGCGGCTCGCCGTCCCGACCAAGAGGGCGAGGGTCTCGACGTGGCCCTTGTAGATCAGGGGCAGCCCCCTCTCGTGCCACAGGTTCTCGGCGATGGTCCAGGCCGTCTCGCGGGCCGTGTCGATGCTGA
The DNA here is from genome assembly GCF_040645355.1 of Streptomyces sp. NPDC046805. Classification (NCBI taxonomy): domain Bacteria; kingdom Bacillati; phylum Actinomycetota; class Actinomycetes; order Kitasatosporales; family Streptomycetaceae; genus Streptomyces; species Streptomyces sp. NPDC046805. Next base: position 12,611 of record NZ_JBEYYC010000013.1, read on the forward strand.
AGGTGCCCACCGCGTGCTTGAGGGCCTCGGCCGGCTGGGTCGCCACATGGAAGAGCCGGGTCTCGAACTCGGCGCGGACCTCGGCCTCCACCTCGGCGAGCAGGTCGTTGACCTTCTCGTAGTCCTGGTGCACCGGCGGGGTGCCGGGAGTGGTGCCGCGCTCGGTGCAGGTCTGTACGACCGCCAGGGGCAGGTCGTGGTTGATGTGCGCGTTCATCCCGGCGAACGCGAACTGGATCGGCCAGATGACGTCGTTGTCGCGCAGATCGAACAGCGGCTGCCACGAAGGGTCGACCCGGCGGCCGTCCGCGGCGGCGTCGACCTGGCTCAGGTAGAGGTTGGCGAAGATCACGTCCAGGCGCTCGAGGAACGCGTCGTCCTGGAACGTGCCCGCGCCGACGTGCTGCTTCACGAGACGGGTCACCTTCAGGTACATGCGGTTGAAGCAGGCCACGCCGTCGCGCGGGGCGAGCTGGTCGTCGATCCGCTGCATCCGGTCGATGACCTGGTCGATGGTCGTGGGCAGAGTCTGGGTGGTCATCTCAGTCCTTGGGGGTCGGGGTGACCGCGAGAGATTGCAGGTTGCCGGTCCGGCGCCCCGGACGTCAGGAGCGCCGCGACCCCGCCACCCGGGCGGCCGATGCCGTATCGATCCGGCATCCCCACCGGAGCGGCCCCCTTCGGACGGACGGTCTGCGGCGCAGCGGAAACCCCCGCGGCGCCTCCCGCTCGACCCGCCAGGCAGACTGGCCGGATGCGTTTCCCCGTCGTCCCCCGGCCCCGCAGCCTGGCCGGGCAGCTGTTCGCCATGCAGGCCGTGCTGATCGCGGTCGTCGTCGCGGGGTACGCGCTGTTCACCTACGTCAGCGACCGCCGCCAGGGCGAGGAGGCGGCGCGCCGTCAGGCCATGGCGGTGGCCCGCGCCGTCGCGGACGCCCCCTCCGTGCGGACGGCGATCCGCACCTCCGACCCCACGGCCCGCCTCCAGCCGTACGCGCTCCGGGTCACGCGCGACACCGGAGTCGACTTCGTCACGATCATGACTCCACGGGGAATCCGCTGGACCCACCCCGACGAGCGCGAGATCGGCAAGCGCTTTCTCGGCCATATCGCTGCCGCCCGCCAAGGCGGGTCCTTCACCGAGACCTACACCGGCACGCTCGGCGCGTCGGTCCGCGCGGTGACCCCGGTCGAGGACGACGGCCACGTCATCGGTCTGGTGAGCGCGGGCATCCGGGTCGACGCGATCAGCCGGCGCGTGCAGGAGCAGGTCACCGCCCTGCTCGGCGTCGCCACCGGCGCCCTGGTGCTCGGCGCGGTCGGCACGTACGTCGTCAACGCCCGGCTGCGCCGGCACACCCACGGCATGAACGCGGCCGAGCTCAGCCGCATGCACGACTACCACCAGGCCACGCTGCACGCCGTCCGCGAGGGGCTGCTGATGCTGGACGGGCAGTACCGGGTGGCCCTCGTCAACGACGGCGGCCGGGAGCTGCTCGGCGTCGGCCCCGAGGAGGACGTGGTGGGCAGGTCGGTGGCGGGCCTAAGGCTGCCGGCACCGCTGACCGGGGCGCTGCTGGCGTCGGAGCCCCGGGTGGACGAGGTGCATCTGACGGCGGACCGGGTGCTGGTCGTGAACACGTCCCCGGTGTCGGGCGGCGAGCGCCGCGGCACCGTGGTCACGCTCCGGGACGTCACCGAACTCCAGGCCCTGACGGGCGAGCTGGACTCCGAGCGCGGCTTCACCCAGGCCCTCCGCTCCCAGGCGCACGAGGCGGCGAACCGCCTGCACACGGTCGTCTCGCTGATCGAACTCGGCCGCGCGGAGGAGGCGGTGGACTTCGCGACCGCCGAACTGGAACTGGCCCAGGCGCTGACCGACCAGGTGGTGGCGGCGGTCGGCGAGCCGGTGCTGGCGGCACTCCTGCTGGGCAAGACGGCCCAGGCCCACGAACGGGGCGTCGAGTTGGTGGTGTCACCGGACAGCCGCCTCGACGACGGCCTGCTCCCGGAGAGCCTGTCGGCACGCGACCTGGTGACGATCCTGGGCAACCTGATCGACAACGCGGTGGACGCGGCCCAGGGCAGCACGCGGGCGAAGGTGACGGTGACGGCGTACGGCACCGGGACCGTGGCCGGGGAACTGGTGCTGCGGGTGGCCGACACCGGCACAGGTGTGGACCCCGCTCACGCCGATCTGGTATTCCAGCGAGGGTTCTCGACGAAGCCGGCCGCCGGACCCGGCGGCCGCGGGCTGGGGCTCGCGCTGGTGCGCCAGGCGGTCACCCGACTCCAGGGGGCACTCACGGTGACGGAGGGCGAGGAGGGCGGCGCGGTGTTCGAGGTACGGCTGCCCTTGGGCACGCCCGCCGCTCCGGCCGGGGCGACCGGACGCACGATGCCCCGAGGTGCCGTATGACAGCCGGGGAACCCATCCGCGTCCTCGTCGTGGAGGACGACCCCGTCGCGGCGGACGCCCACGTTCTCTACGTCGGGCGGGTCCCGGGCTTCGTGGCGGTGGGCACGGCGCACACCGGCGCGGAGGCCCGGCGCCTGCTGGACCGCACGCCGGTGGATCTCCTCCTCCTCGACCTCCACCTCCCGGACGTCCACGGCCTGCAGTTCGCCCGGTCGCTGCGGGCGGCCGGACATCTGGCGGACGTGATCGCGGTGACGTCGGCCCGCGACCTGACCGTGGTGCGCGAGGGGGTGTCGCTCGGGGTCGTGCAGTACGTGCTGAAGCCGTTCACCTTCGCGACCCTGCGCGACCGGCTGGTGCGGTACGCCGAGTTCCGTACGGCGGCCGGCGAGGCGAGCGGACAGGACGACGTGGACCGAGCGCTCGCGGCCCTGCGCGCCCCGGGCCCGGCCGCCCTGCCGAAGGGCCTGAGCGCCCCCACCCTGGAACGAGTCACGGCAGCCCTGCGGGACCACACGTCCGGCCTCACCTCGACGGGCGTGGCCGAGGCGGTCGGCATCTCCCGCATCACGGCCCGCCGCTACCTGGAACACCTGGTGGACACGGGCCGAGCGATCCGCAGCCCGCAGTACGGGACCGTGGGGCGGCCGGAGTTGCAGTACCGGTGGACGAAGAGACCGTGAATCGGGGGCAGTTCGCATGCATACGGCCCGACACCCAAATCCCGCACGCACATTGACCTGACTAGACCACTCCTCTTACCTTCGCACGGCAACCACCAGGCCACAGTCCAGTGAGCCCGCAGGAGGTCATGCCGTGCGCACCAATGCCGCCCGCACCGCCCTCGCTCCCCTCCTCACCACGGTCCTCGCCGCATCGATGCTCAGCGCCTGCGGCAGCGGTTCCGGCAGCAGTCCGGACACCGTCAGGGTCAGCTTCAAGCAGTCGACGGACAACAACGTCAAGGTGATGGACAACTTCCTCGCCGACGTCAAGAAGCAGTTCGAGAAGAAGTACCCGGGCAAGAAGGTCGAGCTCGTCCCCATCAAGGCGCCGGACTCGGAGTACTACACCAAGCTCCAGCAGATGCTCCGCTCCCCCAAGACCGCGCCCGACCTGGTCTACGAGGACACGTTCCTCATCAACTCGGACATCACCAGCGGGTACTTGAGACCGCTCGACCCGTACCTCGACAAGTGGTCGGACTGGAACCACTTCATCGACACCGCGAAGACCGCCGCACGGGCCGAGAACGGGAAGACGTACGGCGTGCCCGACGGCACCGACACCCGCGGACTCTGGTTCGACAAGGGCGTGTTCGAGAAGGCCGGGCTGCCGGGCGACTGGCAGCCGAAGACGTGGGACGACGTCCTCGCCGCCGCGCGCACCATCAAGCAGAAGGTCCCCGGCGTCACCCCGCTCAACGTCTACACCGGCAAACCGGCGGGTGAGGCGTCCACCATGCAGGGCTTCGAGATGCTGCTCTACGGCACGGGCGACGGCAGCTCCGATCCCCTCTACGACCACGCCACCAAGAAGTGGATCACCGCGGGCAAGCCCTTCAAGGACGCCCTCTCGTTCGTGGAGACCCTCTACAAGGAGAAGCTCGGCCCCGACCCCTCCGACGCCCTCGACCCCAACTTCCCCGTCACGATGGCCGGCGAGCTCCTCCCTCAGCACAAGGTCGGCATCGACCTCGACGGTTCCTGGCTCCCGCAGTACTGGCTCCCGGGCAGCGGTCACGCCTGGCCGAACTGGTCCAGGGAGCTCGGTCTCGCCGCCATGCCCACCCAGCACGGCCAGGCCCCGGGCAAGGTGAGCATGTCCGGCGGCTGGACCTGGGCCGTCCCGTCCAAGGCGGGCAACCCCGACCTCGCCTTCGACTTCATCAAGACGATGCAGACGGAGACGAACGCCAAGAAGTGGTACATCGCCAACTCCGGCATCTCGGTCCGCAAGGACGTCGCGAGCGACCCCTCGTACGCGACCGCCCAGCCCGGCATCAAGTTCTTCACCGATCTGGTCGCCACCACGCACTACCGGCCCGCGTACCCGGCGTACCCGAAGGTCTCCACGGCCATCCAGGAGGCGATGGAGGGAGTGACCACCGGTGACGCCACGGTCGACAAGGCGGCGAGCGCCTACGACGACGCGCTCAAAGCGGCCGCCGGCAACCAAGTGACCCAGAAGTGACCGTGACGTGATACGCCGCCGTCTGGCCCGTGCCCTGCCCGTCACCCCCGCCGTCGTCCTCCTGCTGCTCTTCCTCGCGGGCCCGATCGTCTACTGCGTCGTCATCGCCTTCACCGACCTCCAGCTCACCGGCCAGGCCCACTCCTCCTTCGTGGGCCTCGCCAACTTCCGTACGGCGTTCGGGGACGAAGACTTCCTGAACGCCGTATGGCTGACGCTGGTGTTCACGGTCGTGTCGTCGCTGGTCGGGCAGAACACACTGGGCCTGGCCCTGGCCGCCCTGATGCAGCGTGCGTCGAAGCCGGTGCGCACGCTCACCGGGGGGATCGTCATCACGGCGTGGGTGCTGCCGGAGGTCGTCGCCGGCTTTCTCCTCTACGCCTTCTTCCGTCGCGAGGGCACCCTGAACGCCATCCTCGCCTGGCTCCATCTCCCCACCCAGAACTGGCTGTTCACGCTCCCCATCCTGGCCGTGTCCTGCGCCAACGTCTGGCGCGGCACGGCCTTCTCGATGCTCGTCTACACCGCCGCGCTGGGCGAGATACCCCAGGACATCACGGAGGCCGCCGAGATGGACGGCGCGGGCGGCTGGCGGCGCATGTGGCACATCACGCTGCCGATGATCCGCCGCTCCATCGGCACCAACCTGATGCTCAACACCCTGCAGACGCTGTCGGTCTTCGGGCTGATCTGGGTGATGACGAGGGGCGGCCCGGGCAACCGCAGCCAGACGCTGCCGCTGTACATGTACGAACAGGCCTTCCAGGACAGCATGATCGGATACAGCACGGCCGTGGCCCTGCTGCTCCTCGTGGTCGGCTCCCTCTTCTCCGTCGTGTACCTGCGCCTGCTGCGCACGGAGGTGTGACGACACCCATGGCACGGACCCTCTCCACCCGCCGCACGACCCGCCGACTGGCCGCCGACACCGGCCTGTTGGCGGTGGCCGCCGCCTTCGCGCTCCCCCTCGCCTGGGTGGTCCTGTCCGCCCTAGACCCGGACGCCAGCCTCAGGGTGAAGGCACCCGGCAGTCTCACCCTGGGCAACTTCGACGCGGTCCTGACCCCGGACATCACGCTGACGCCGCTGCTCAACAGCCTGATCCTGTGCGGGACCGCCACCCTGCTGACCGTGGTCTGCGCCGCGCTGGCCGCCTATCCCCTCTCCCGCTTCCGCTCGCGCCTGAACCGCCCGTTCCTGCTGACGATCCTGTTCGCCACGTCCCTGCCGATCACCGCGGTGATGGTGCCGGTGTACGCGCTGTTCGTGCGGGTGAACCTCATCGACACGATGCAGGGCACGATCCTGTTCTTCGCCGCGTCCCAACTCCCCTTCGCCATCTGGCTCATGAAGAACTTCATGGACGGCGTGCCGAAGGAGCTGGAGGAGGCCGCGTGGACGGACGGTGCGTCGTCGCTTCAGTCGCTGGTGCGCGTCGTGCTGCCGCTCATGGGGCCGGGGGTCGCCGTGGTGACGGTCTTCGCGTTCGTGCTGATGTGGGGCAACTTCTTCGTCCCCTTCATGCTGCTGCTCACCCCGGACCAGCTGCCCGCCTCGGTCAGCATCAACGAGTTCTTCGGCAACCGGGGCGCGGTGGCCTACGGCCAGCTCGCCGCGTTCTCCGTCCTCTACTCGACGCCGGTGATCCTGCTGTATGTGCTGGTGGCGCGGCGGTTGGGGGGTGGGTTCGCGCTGGGCGGGGCGGTCAAGGGGTGACATCCCCGCACCAGAGGTGCTCCTAGAACACCGACTCCGCCTCGTCCATCCGGTCCTTGGGCACCGTCTTCAGCTCGGTCACCGCCTCCGCCAGCGGCACCATCGCGATGTCGGTGCCGCGCAGCGCGGTCATCTTGCCGAAGTCGCCCCGGTGTGCGGCCTCTACCGCGTGCCAGCCGAAGCGGGTCGCGAGGACGCGGTCGTACGCGGTCGGGGTGCCGCCGCGCTGGATGTGGCCGAGGATGACCGGCTTGGCCTCCTTGCCGAGGCGGCGCTCCAGTTCGTAGGCCAGGGCCGTGCCGATGCCCTGGAAGCGCTCGTGGCCGTACTGGTCGATCTCGCCGTGGCCGTAGTTCATGGTGCCCTCGGCGGGGTGGGCGCCCTCGGCGACGCAGACGACGGCGAACTTCTTGCCGCGGGCGAAGCGCTCCTCGACCATCTTGACCAGGTCGGCGGGGTCGAAGGCGCGCTCGGGCAGGCAGATGCCGTGGGCGCCGCCGGCCATGCCGGACTCCAGGGCGATCCAGCCGGCGTGCCGGCCCATGACCTCGACGACCATCACGCGCTGGTGGGACTCGGCCGTGGTCTTCAGGCGGTCCATGGCCTCCGTCGCCACGCCGACGGCCGTGTCGAAGCCGAAGGTGCGGTCCGTGGAGGAGATGTCGTTGTCGATCGTCTTCGGGACGCCCACGACCGGCAGGCCGGCGTCGGACAGCATGCGGGCCGCCGTCAGCGTGCCCTCGCCGCCGATCGGGATCAGCGTGTCGATGCCGAATTCGGCGGCCATGTCGGTCGCCCGCTCGCAGGCTTCGCGCAGTCGGTCGCGCTCCAGTCGGGAGGAGCCGAGGATGGTGCCGCCGAGGGAGAGGATGCCGCTGACCGCGTCCAGGTCGAGGGTGCGGAAGTGGCCGTCGAGCAGTCCCCGGTAGCCGTCCTCGAAGCCGATCACCTCGTCGTCGTACTGGGTCACCGCCCGGTGCACGACCGACCGGATCACTGCGTTCAGACCGGGGCAGTCGCCGCCTGCGGTGAGAATTCCGATACGCATCGTGCTGTGTCTCCTGCTCGCTGTTGATACCGGTGAGCCAGTCCGATTGTTTCACGTCACTCCGGACGGCGACGTTTGAGCGGGCGGCCTAGCTAGCGCCAGGGGTATTGTCAAGAGGGCTCCGCTCACCCTGGTGGGCGATTTTTGTGACGCAACCGATGACGCAGACGATGGCGCAGACGGAACGGAGAGCACGCGTGACCCGCAGCGTGTACGTGACCGGGATCGATCGCGGCGACGGCCGCCAGGTCGTCGAACTGGGGGTCATGGAGCTCCTGACCCGGCAGGTGGACCGGGTGGGCGTGTTCCGGCCCCTCGTCCACCACAGTCCCGACCGTCTCTTCGAGCTGCTGCGCGCCCGCTACCGGCTCTCCCAGGACCCGGCGACCGTGTACGGCATGGACTACCACGAGGCGTCGGCCCTCCAGGCCGAGCGGGGCAGCGACGAGCTGGTGTCCACGCTCGTCGACCGCTTCCACAAGGTCGCCCGCGACTACGACGTCGTCCTCGTCCTCGGCACCGACTTCGCCGACACCCAGCTCCCGGACGAGCTGTCCCTCAACGCCCGGCTCGCCAACGAGTTCGGCGCGTCCGTGATCCCGGTCGTGGGCGGCCGCAAGCAGACCGCCGAGTCGGTGCGCTCCGAGGTCCGCAACGCCTACCGGGCCTACACGGGGCTCGGCTGCGACGTCCTCGCGATGGTCGCCAACCGGGTGGACCGCGAGGACCGCGCCGAGATCGCCGACCGTCTCGCCTCCGGGCTGCCCGTTCCCTGCTACGTGCTGCCCGACGAGCCCGCGCTGTCCGCGCCCACCGTGTCCCAGATCGGCCACGCCCTCGACGCCAAGGTGCTGCTCGGCGACGACTCGGGGCTGGCCCGGGACGCGCTCGGCTTCGTCTTCGGCGGGGCCACGCTGTCCCACTTCCTCCCCGCCCTGACCCCGGGCTGCATGGTCGTGACCCCGGGCGACCGCGCCGACCTGGTCGTGGGCTCGCTCGCCGCGCACAGCGCCGGGACCCCGCCGATAGCCGGCGTGGTGCTCACGCTGAACGAGGTCCCGAGCGACGGCATCCTCACCCTGGCCGCCCGTCTCGCCCCGGGTACGCCGGTCCTCTCCGTGGCCGGCAACAGCTTCCCCACCGCCGAGCAGCTGCTCTCGCTGGAGGGCAAGCTGAGCGCTGCCACCCCGCGCAAGGCGGAGACCGCGCTCGGCGTCTTCGAGCGGTACGTCGACACCGGCGAGCTGCAGGACCGGGTGAGCGCCCCCAGCAGTGACCGTCTCACCCCGATGATGTTCGAGCACAAGCTGCTGGAGCAGGCCCGCTCCGACAGGCGCCGGGTCGTGCTGCCGGAGGGCACCGAGGCGCGCGTGCTGCACGCCGCGGAGGTGCTGCTGCGCCGGGACGTGTGCGACCTGACGCTGCTCGGACCGGTCGACCAGATCCGCAAGAAGGCCGCCGACCTGGGCATCGACCTCGCCGACGCCCAGCTGATCGACCCGGCCACGTCCGAGCTGCGCGACGGCTTCGCCGAGAAGTACGCCCAGCTGCGCGCCCACAAGGGCGTGACCGTCGAGTTGGCGTACGACGTGGTCAGCGATGTGAACTACTTCGGCACGCTGATGGTGCAGGAGGGGCTGGCCGACGGCATGGTGTCGGGGTCCGTGCACTCCACGGCCGCCACCATCCGGCCCGCCTTCGAGATCATCAAGACGAAGCCTGGGGGTGCCCCCTCTGGGGGAGCTTCGATCGTCTCGTCCGTCTTCTTCATGTGCCTCGCCGACCAGGTGCTCGTGTACGGCGACTGCGCGGTCAACCCGGACCCGAACGCCGAGCAGCTGGCCGACATCGCCATCCAGTCGGCTGCCACCGCCGCCCGGTTCGGCGTGGAGCCGCGGATCGCGATGCTGTCGTACTCCACGGGTACGTCCGGTTCGGGCGCCGACGTCGACAAGGTGCGCGCGGCGACCGAGCTGGCCCGCCAGCGGCGGCCCGACCTGAAGATCGAGGGGCCGATCCAGTACGACGCCGCCGTGGAGCCGACGGTCGCGGCGGCCAAGCTGCCGGGCTCCGAGGTCGCCGGGCAGGCCAGCGTGCTGATCTTCCCCGACCTCAACACCGGCAACAACACCTACAAGGCCGTGCAGCGCTCGGCCGGCGCGATCGCCGTGGGCCCGGTCCTGCAGGGTCTGCGCAAGCCGGTCAACGACCTGTCCCGGGGCGCCCTCGTCTCGGACATCGTCAACACCGTCGCCATCACGGCGATCCAGGCCCAGACCCCCGACGCGAAGGCAATCGCACCGTGAGCTCCACGCGCCCCACCCGCATCCTCGTCCTCAACTCCGGCTCCTCGTCGGTGAAGTACCAGCTGCTGGACATGCGGGACACCAGCCGGCTCGCCGTCGGCCTGGTCGAGCGCATCGGCGAGCAGACCTCGCGGCTGCGGCACACCCTCGTGGCCACCGGCGAGACCCGTGAGCAGAGCGGGCCGATCGCCGACCACGACACCGCCCTGAAGGCGGTCGCCGAGGAGCTGACGCGCGACGGCCTCGGCCTGGACTCGCCCGAACTGGCCGCGATCGGGCACCGGGTGGTGCACGGCGGCATGTTCTTCACCGAGCCGACCGTCATCGACGACGCCGTGCTCACCGAGATCGAGCGGCTGATCCCGGTGGCCCCGCTGCACAACCCGGCCAATCTGACGGGCATTCGTACGGCCATGGCGCTGCGGCCCGACCTGCCCCAGGTCGCGGTCTTCGACACCGCCTTCCACACCACGATGCCGGAGTCGGCCGCCCGTTACGCGATCGACCCGAGGATCGCCGACCGGCACCGCATCCGCCGCTACGGCTTCCACGGCACCTCGCACGCCTACGTCTCGCGGGAGACGGCTCGGCTGCTGGGAAAGGACCCGTCCGAGGTCAACGTCATCGTGCTGCACCTCGGCAACGGCGCCTCGGCCTCGGCGGTCGAGGAGGGCCGGTGCGTGGACACCTCGATGGGGCTGACGCCGCTGGAGGGGCTCGTGATGGGGACCCGGTCCGGCGACCTGGACCCGGCCGTCATCTTCCATTTGGCGCGGGTCGGCGGAATGTCCCTGGACGAGATCGACGCTCTTCTCAACAAGAGGAGCGGCCTGTTCGGTCTGTGCGGAGACAATGACATGCGGGAGATCCGCCGCCGCATCGACGAGGGCGACGAAGAGGCCGCTCGCGCCTTCGACATTTACATTCACCGGCTCAAGAAGTACATCGGCGCCTATTACGCCGTGCTCGGCCGGGTGGACGCGGTCGCGTTCACGGCCGGGGTCGGGGAGAACGCGGTGCCGGTGCGGGCGGCGGCGGTCGCGGGCCTGGAGGGCCTGGGCCTCGCCGTGGACGACGAGTTGAACGCCGGACGCAGTGACGAGCCGCGGCTGATCTCGCCCGCGTCGGCGCGGGTGGCGGTCGCCGTGGTGCCGACCGACGAGGAACTGGAGATCGCCACGCAGACCTACGACCTGGTCGGAAAGAACAGCGGAACAAATACATCGCGGTAACTCGCCTGAGCGCATGCCCGCCCATTTGCATCTTCCGTCAGCCGGAATATTCCGCAGCGAAACAAGCCGATAGGATCGTCTCATGCGCCGTTCGAAAATCGTCTGCACGCTCGGCCCCGCGGTCGACTCCCACGAGATGCTCGTCTCCCTGATCGAAGCCGGCATGAACGTGGCCCGCTTCAATTTCAGCCACGGCTCGCACGCCGAGCACCAGGCGCGGTACGACCGCGTCCGGGCCGCGTCCAAGGAGACCGGCAAGGCCATCGGCGTCCTCGCCGACCTGCAGGGCCCGAAGATCCGGCTGGAGACCTTCGCCGAGGGACCGGTCGAGCTGGAGCGCGGTGACGAGTTCGTCATCACGACCGAGGACGTTCCGGGCGACAAGCACATCTGCGGTACGACGTACAAGGGGCTGCCGGGCGACGTCTCGCGCGGCGACCAGATCCTCATCAACGACGGCAACGTCGAGCTGAAGGTCGTCGACGTCGAGGGCCCGCGGGTGAAGACGATCGTCATCGAGGGCGGCGTCGTCTCCGACCACAAGGGCATCAACCTGCCCGGCGCGGCCGTGAACGTGCCCGCGCTGAGCGAGAAGGACGTCGAGGACCTGCGGTTCGCGCTGCGCATGGGCTGCGACATGGTCGCCCTGTCCTTCGTCCGCGACGCCAAGGACGTCCAGGACGTCCACAAGGTCATGGACGAGGAGGGCCGCCGCGTCCCGGTCATCGCCAAGGTGGAGAAGCCGCAGGCGGTGGAGAACATGGCGGACGTCGTGATGGCGTTCGACGGTGTGATGGTCGCCCGCGGCGACCTGGCCGTCGAGTACCCGCTCGAGAAGGTCCCGATGGTGCAGAAGCGCCTGATCGAGCTGTGCCGGCGCAACGCCAAGCCGGTGATCGTGGCGACCCAGATGATGGAGTCGATGATCACCAACTCCCGCCCGACCCGCGCCGAGGCCTCCGACGTGGCCAACGCGATCCTGGACGGCGCCGACGCGGTCATGCTGTCGGCCGAGTCGAGCGTGGGCGCGTACCCGATCGAGACCGTCAAGACGATGTCGAAGATCGTCAAGGCGGCCGAGGAGGAGCTGCTGTCGAAGGGGCTCCAGCCGCTCGTGCCGGGCAAGAAGCCGCGCACGCAGGGCGGTTCGGTCGCCCGTGCCGCGTGCGAGATCGCGGACTTCCTGGGCGCCAAGGGCCTGATCGCCTTCACCAAGTCCGGTGACACCGCCCGCCGGCTGTCCCGCTACCGCGCGGCCCAGCCGGTCATCGCCTTCACCACGGACGAGTCCACCCGCAACCAGCTGACGCTCAGCTGGGGTGTGGAGTCGCACGTCGTGCCGTTCGTGAACAGCACCGACGAGATGGTCGACCTGGTGGACCAGGAGGTCATCAAGCTCAAGCGGTTCAACGACGGCGACACCGTGGTCATCACCGCGGGCTCGCCCCCCGGCGTCCCCGGCACCACCAACATGGTCCGGGTCCACCACCTCGGTGGCGGCGACGCCGACTGATCAGGCCGTAAAGGCCCTTGTACGGCGCTGAGGGCGCCCCCTGTGACAGGGGGCGCCCTCAGGCTTTGTGCGGCTCCCGAACGGGCCCGTGGCAGGCGTCAGTCGGTGGTGTACAGATGCATGCCGGGCACGTGCAGGGTGCCACCGAACTGGGCGGCCTGCGTCACCTGGACGTTGGTGAAGTAGATCGACGGGAGGTTCAGCGGCGGCGGGTTGTCCGGCGTGAACTTCAGCGGGATCAGACCGAACAGGTTGCCCGAGATGCTCTCGGTGTACATCACCGTCTTGCCGTCGCGGATCGTGGACGTCGAGCCCTTGGCAGCCTGCACGTGGTAGGTCTTGCCGGACTGCTTGTCCTTCACCGTCTGGTGCAGGTCACCGATGTCGGTGCCCTTCGAGATGACGTACTTCAGCACCTTCTTGGTGGACCCGTTGGCCGTCTTCACCTGGACGACGCCCTGGTAGTCGGCGCCCTTGAGGAGCAGCGAACTGGCGCTCAGGTACCACGGGTCGTCCGCCACCGGCACCTGGTTGTCGACGCCGCCCTTGTCGTCGGTGGCCGTCGGGCAGCCGTCCGCGGACGGGGCGGAGCCCGTCAGCGGGCTGGCCACGTGGGTCACCGAGCCGACGGTCTTCTGCAGCGCCCCGGTCGTGTCCCCGACCGTCTTGGTCGCCGTGTCGGTGGTCTTCTTGACCGTGTTCCCGACATCCCCGACCGTCTTGGTGACCTGGTCGGTCGTGTCCTTGACGGTGCCGGCGACGTTGTCCGTGGCGCTGCCGGCCGAAGCCGTGGACGTAGACGTGGACGGAGCGGGGCTCGTGCTCGTGGAGGAGCCCGAGTCGCCACCGCCGCCCAGCAGGCCGCCCACGGTGTCACCGACGGCGCCGAGCAGGCCCCCGCCGGAGGACGACGACGTGCCCGCGGTGTCGCCGGAGCCGGACGTGCCCGAACCGGTCTGCGGCGCCTTGGGGGTGGACGGCGTGGGTGCGGGCGTGGCCGTGTCGCCGGAATCCGCATGCGACGACGTGCCCGACCCGTCCTTCGCGTCGGTCGACGCCGAGGGCTTCGGCGTGGCCTTGTCCGCGGACTTGCTCTCGGACGGCGACGGCTTGGCCGCCGCGTCCTTGGAGCCGTCCATGGCGGTGACGCAGTCCTTGTACTCGTCGGCCGTCAGGCTCTTCGCCGACTTCGGCGACGACGTGCTGCCGCTGTCGGCGATGGCGAGCGTGGACGTGAAGCCCATGCCCATGAGGACGGCCGTCGGCATCGCCACGGAGGCGATCGCCTTGCCCGCAGGCATGTGGAACCTGGTGAACAGCGGCTTCTTGGGTGCCGCGTGGCGCGGCCCGGTTCTCGCACAGGACTCGTCCACATCAGTCCCGTGGGTCACCTCGTCAGCCGGCACTGTGCCTCCCGTTCGCCCCGTTGGCCGGGCTCGTTCCTGACAGGTTGTTCTCCCCCAGCGGCTTGAAGGCCTGGAAGGGGGTCCCATCGCTCGTCGCGTCGTTGCTGTCCTCGCGCGCGACACCCGGCTCGGGAGCGGGGGCCTCACCCGGCGACCACGCCACGGCCAACGCCCCGCCGATCAGCGCGAGCAGGAAGCCGACGAGGAAGCCGCCGAGGTTGGAGACGGGAATGGACACCAGCGCCAGCAGGATCGCCGCGATACCCGCGAAGACCTTGATGTGCTTCTGGAACCAGAGGCTGATGCCCAGGACGACGAGCAACACGCCGATGATCAGGGACCCGGCACCAGCCGTGGTCGCCATCGCCAGCGTGAGGTGACCGACCTGCAGGTGTGCGTACGGGAAGTAGGCGATCGGGAAACCGCCGAGCAGGACGAACAGACCGGCCCAGAACGGCCTTTCACCCCGCCAGACGCGGAACTGCAGCCTCCTGCGGGCGAACTGGCCGGTTTCGGCAGGAGTCTCGGCGCTCATGGAAAACAGCTCCCTGGTGCGGCGTTGCTGTAGTGGTGGTGTGTGCCGCGTGTGAAGACACGGCCGAAGAGGGGACGGGCGGGGGCGCCATCGGCTCCCCCGCCCGTCATCGAGCGCTTAGTAGCACTCCTTGACACCCTTGTGCAGCGACATCTTCAGGCCGCTGAGCTTGAAGGTTCCGGCGGTGGTCGCCCACGCCGTCTGCTTCACATGGGTCAGCGTGGCCGACTCGGCCTGCTGCGCGAACCCGTTGGGGTTCGTGCTGTCGCCCTTGCCGATACCGGGACCCTTGTTGGCGTCCTTGGCGGCCACACCGATGTCGATGTTGTGGAACGTGGCGTCGGCATTGAGGTCGGCGACATCGATGTAGAGGTTGTCGGCCTCCACAGCCTTGCCGTCGCCGCCCGCCTTCAGCACCAGGCTGACGGAGCCGAGCACCGGGACGTCCGGGGTGACCACGGACTGGCACATGTTCTGGATCGACGCGGACTTGAACGCCGAGACGGCGACGGGGTGCACCGTCTTCTGGCCGTCGAGCGTGTAGCCCGAGTCCAGCGCCCCGTACTGCTCGAAGCCCTGACCGTCGAGCCGGTCGGCCGTGACCTTGAACGACTGACCGGAGACGCTGAACGATGCGGCGAGAGCGCCCTGCGCGAGGGCGACGCCTATGCATGCCGTGGCGGCAACGCTGGGCACCATGACCACAGCGAACCGCTTCCATCTGGTCCCGCCACGCACCTGGGACTCCATATTTCCTCCTTCTCGGACGTACATCTCCTGGCCCGGACGCGCCCCAGTCGGGCGGCCCAGCCGGGCAGGGATGGGAGAAGTGCTACGTCCTCGGGAAGGAGAGCGCCCGCGCTCGAAGGCGCGAACCGCGCCCGAAATCACCGGCGATCACCCCCGAGCGACAACCACTGGTCGCGCCTGACACACATCACGCACAACCTTGCTGGACAGGCATCGCCGTTCTGACGAAGACCCCCCTGTCCTAGAGCCGGCGCCACTGGCGTCGGCTCTGCCCGGTGGGGACCCAGATAATCCCATGGCCCGATTGGCTGTCGGGGAACGGGGAATGGACCGAGCGTCGCCGATCGTGGTGCATTCTCGCCGCCCGCACAAGGGGGGTCATTACCGACTAGTAACGGCCCGGTAACCGAACGACGACCCACTGGCACCATGGCGCCACACTCGGTGGCATCCAAGGGCAGAACAAATTTGTTGATCTCTGGATGGAATCAGACAGATCGGCCGTCTCGGTTTACTCCGAGTAACAGCGGCCGTGATTACCAAGATTTGGTAAAGCACGGCCGCCCTGACATATCGTCAGCAAATCTTTCACACCGGCATCACATGCGCCAGCGTTTAGCGACTGGTCAGAACCGGGGCCCTCGCCCCGCCCCGAACCCGATCAGAACAGGGCGCGCGCCAGCGCCCGGCGCGCCTTCACGACCCGCGGATCCTCGGCCCCGACCACCTCGAAGAGTTCGAGCAGCCGGCGCCGTACGGCATCGCGGTCGTCGCCGGTCGTGCGCTGCACGGTGTCGACGAGGCGCCCGAGGGCGTCGTCCACATGACCGCCGACCAGGTCCAGATCCGCCGCGGCGATCTGCGCCTCGACATCAGCCGGCCTGTCCGCGGCCTCCTTGCGCACCTGCTGCGGGTCGGCACCCTGCACGCGCTGCAGCAGCTCGGCCTGCGCAAGGCCCAGCTTGGCCTCGGTGTTGCCCGGGTCCTCGCTCAGCACGTTCTTGTACGCCTGCACGGCGCCGCCCAGATCGCCCGCGTCCAGGGCCTGCACGGCGGCCTCCAGAAGCGCGTCGTACGGCCCGGCCGGCTCGGGGGCGGCCTCCTCGCGACCGCCCTCGGCGTCCGCGTCGACGGTCAGGCCGGTCAGCCCGAACCGCTGCTCCGCGACCTGCACCAGCTGATCGAGGGTCTGACGGATCTGCTGCTCGCTCGCGGCCCCCTGGAAGAGCGGCAGCGCCTGCCCCGCCAGGACGGCGAAGACGGCCGGGATCCCCTGGACCCCGAACTGCTGCATCAGCATCTGGTTGGCGTCGACGTCGATCTTGGCGAGCACGAAGCGCCCGTCGTACTCGACGGCAAGTCGCTCCAGGACCGGGCTCAGCTGCTTGCAGGGCTGACACCACTCGGCCCAGAAGTCGAGGACGACGGGCACCTCGGCGGAGAGCTGGAGGACGTCCCGCTCGAAGGTGGCCTCGTCGACGTTGATCACGAGATCGGCCGGGGAGACCGCCGCCGGGCCGCCCTGCCGGGCCGCTTCGGCGCGCGCCTGCTCCGCCTTGCTCTTGGCCTCCTGGGCCGCCTTCACCGCGGCGAGGTCGACGACGCCGCTCATGGACATGTTCCGTGGCTGCATGCGTCTATCCTCCCCCGTTCCCGTGCGTGTGTGAAAAACGATGTGAAAGCGCGGGGTCCCCACCCCACGTCATGTGGTCGTCGCTCGTGCGCGAAACCGGCGCACGAGTCTCGCGCGCGCTTTCGCTACGACCCGTAGCGTAATGGCACGAGACTCCCCCGGAACGCCACTCCTTGGTGACTTGCCTCACGGTCGATCAGAACCGGCCGGTTATGGTCATGTCATGCAGAGCCGCACACCCGCCACCCGCACGGGCCGTCCCCGCAGCGCCGCCGCGGACACGGCGATCCTCTCCGCGACGCGGGAGGCGCTGGTCGAACTGGGCTGGTCCAAGTTGACGTTGGGAGACGTGGCGACGCGGGCCGGGGTCGCCAAGACGACCCTCTACCGGCGCTGGGCGGGCAAGAACGAACTCGTCGTGGACGCGGTGGCGGAGCTCTTCGACGAACTGACGCTGCCCGACCACGGCTCCCTGTCCGCCGACATCACGGACGTGATCCTCCAGTTCGTGGCCATCCTCGACCGCCCCGAGGCCAACAGCGGCCTGGTCGCGGTCGTGGCCGAGGCGACGCGGGACGACGCCCTGCGCGCCCGCATCCGCGAGTCCATCGTCAAGCGGCAGAAGCACCTGGTCCTGGAGGGCCGCGCCCGCGCCCAGGCCCGCGGCGAACTCCCGCCCGATCCGGACACCGACACCGCCACCCGCACGGCCGACCTCGTCTACGACATCGTGGCGGGCACCGTGGTCCACCGCATGCTGGTGAGCGCGGAACCGGCGGACGAGCGGTGGGTACGGAGCCTGACGCGGGTGCTGCTGCTGGGACTGCTCGGTACCTCGCCGCCCCCGTTGCCGTAGGGGGCCGGGTTCCGCGCCGGCAGCAGCACCCGGGCGCCTCAGAAGCCGGCGGGCTCGGTGTACACGCCCCACTCGTCGCGCAGCACCCCGCAGATCTCGCCGAGCGTGGCCTCGGCGCGCACCGCGTCCAGCATCGGCTCGATCATGTTGGCCCCGGACCGGGCCGCGGCGATCATCCCGTCGAGCGCCACCCGCACCTGGGCCTCGTCCCGTGCGCCCCGCCGGGCACCGAGCACCCGCACCTGCTCCCGCTCCACCTCATGACTGACCCGAAGGATCTCCAGGTCCCCGGTGACGGAGCCGGTGTTGACGTTGACGCCGACGACCTTCTTGTCGCCCTTCTCCAGGGCCTGCTGGTAGCGGAACGCGGACTCCGCGATCTCACCGGTGAACCAGCCGTCCTCGATGCCGCGCAGGATGCCGGAGGTGATCGGGCCGATGGGGTGCCGCGCGTCGGGGTGGGCGCGCAGGCCACGTTCCTTGATCTGGTCGAAGATCTTCTCGGCGTCCGCCTCGATCCGGTCCGTCAGCTGCTCGACGTACCACGAACCACCCAGCGGATCCGCCACGTTGGCGACCCCGGTCTCCTCCATCAGCACCTGCTGCGTGCGCAGCGCGATCTCGGCGGCCTGCTCGCTCGGCAGCGCGAGGGTCTCGTCGAGGGCGTTGGTGTGCAGCGAGTTGGTCCCGCCGAGCACCGCGGCCAGCGCCTCCACGGCCGTACGCACGACGTTGTTGTACGGCTGCTGCGCGGTCAGCGAGACCCCGGCGGTCTGCGTGTGGAAGCGCAGCCACTGGGCCTTCTCGCTCTTCGCCCCGTACACGTCCCGCAGCCAGCGGGCCCAGATGCGGCGCGCGGCACGGAACTTGGCGATCTCCTCGAAGAAGTCGACGTGCGCGTCGAAGAAGAAGGACAGACCCGGCGCGAAGACGTCGACGTCGAGGCCGCGGGACAGGCCCAGCTCGACGTACCCGAACCCGTCCGCGAGCGTGTACGCCAGCTCCTGCGCCGCCGTCGACCCCGCCTCGCGGATGTGGTAGCCGGAGACGGACAGCGGCTTGTAGGCGGGGATGCCGGCCGCGCAGTACTCCATCAGGTCGCCGATCAGCCGCAGATGGGGCTCCGGCTGGAAGAGCCACTCCTTCTGGGCGATGTACTCCTTGAAGATGTCGGTCTGCAGCGTGCCGTTCAGCACCGACGGGTCCACGCCCTGCCGCTCGGCCGCGACCAGGTACATGCAGAAGACCGGGACCGCGGGCCCGCTGATCGTCATCGAGGTGGTGACGTCACCCAGCGGGATGTCCTTGAAGAGGACCTCCATGTCCGCCGCCGAGTCGATCGCGACGCCGCAGTGGCCGACCTCGCCCAGCGAGCGCGGGTCGTCGGAGTCGCGGCCCATCAGCGTCGGCATGTCGAAGGCGACGGACAGGCCCCCGCCGCCGTTGGCGAGGATCATCTTGTAGCGCTCGTTGGTCTGCTCGGCGTTGCCGAACCCGGCGAACTGCCGGATCGTCCACGTACGCCCCCGGTAGCCGGTCGGATAGAGGCCGCGCGTGAAGGGGTACTCCCCGGGCCAGCCGATCCGCTCGAAGCCCTCGTAGGTGTCCCCGGGCCGCGGCCCGTACACCGGCTCGACGGGATCGCCGGAGAGAGTGGTGAAGTCAGCGTCGCGCTTGCGCGCGGCGTCGTAGCGGGCCTGCCAGCGACGGCGGCCTTCCTCGATGGCGTGAGCGTCCATACCATCGAATTTACTTGGACGTCCTAGTAAATGTCGATGGCAAACCGCCGCACGTTGCCATGCGGCGGTGAGATCGCGGGGGTGCGACTGGGCCTTCTAGACCTTCGCGACCGCGGGAGAACCGTCCGCGACCCTGGACTCCAGCTCGCGGGAGATCCGGCGCTCGACGAAGAACGCGGCGGTCGGGATGGTGCCCGCCAGCAGGACCCACAGCTGCTTGCCGACCGGCCACTTCGCCTTGGAGCCCAGATCGAAGGCGAAGATGAGGTAGACCACGTAGAGCCAGCCGTGCGCGATGGCCACGACACGAGTGAAGTCGGCGGCGCCGTTCAGCTCCAGCCCGTACTTGGCGATCATGCCGAGGCACAGCAGCACCAGCAGGACACCGGTGATGTAGGCCAGGGCGCGGTAGCGGGTCAGCACGCTCTTTTTCATGGGGACGAGCGTAACCACCCGTTCCGGGAGATCTTGCCCCGGGTCAGGCGTCCTGGAATCCGGGCTCGGGCGTCCCGGCATCCAAGGGGCAGGCGTCCTCGAAGTCGCCCGCGGCGACCCGCAGCGGGCGCAGCATCGCGAAGATCTCCCCGCACTCCTCGGCGTCGTACGCCCCGAGCCCGAAGTCCATCGCCATCAGGTCCCTGGTGGCCGCCTCGACCACCTCGCGCCCCTTCTCGGTGATGACGGCGAGCGTGCCGCGCCCGTCGTTGGGGTTGGGGCGCCTGGCCACCAGACCGGACCTCACCAGCCGGTCGACGGTGTTCGTCACGGACGTCGGATGCACCATGAGCCGCTCACCGATCTTCGACATCGGCAGCTCGCCGGCCTTGGAGAAGGTGAGCAGCACCAGGGCCTCGTAGCGCGCGAACGTCAGCCCGTACGGCTTGACCACCGCGTCGACCTCGGCCAGCAGGATCTGGTGCGCCCGCATGATCGAGGTGATCGCGGGCATCGAGGGCACGTTTCCCCAGCGCTGCTTCCAGAGGTCGTCGGCTCTGGCGATGGGATCGAAGGCGAGACTGAGAGGCTTGGACACGCCTTCGACAGTACCGGCCGGTCATATGCCGGTCAGCCCCGTCTCAGGTTTCGGGAGATCCCTGGTCCGTGAGATGCCGCTCCACGGTCGCCACCTTGGCGGTGAGCCCGTCACTCACGCCGGGGCGGATGTCCGCCTTGAGGACGAGGGAGACGCGGGGCGCGCGCTCCTCGACGACGGCGACGGCACGCCTCACGACGGCCATGACCTCGTCCCACTCCCCCTCGATCGAGGTGAACATGGCGTCGGTGCGGTTCGGCAGGCCGGATTCGCGGACGACGCGCACGGCGTCGGCGACGTACTCCCCCACGTCCTCGCCGACACCGAGCGGCGTCACGGAGAAGGCGACGATCATGCGTTGACGGTTCCTTCCCGGCGGGCGCGGGCGGCGACGACGGCGTCCTCCGCCTCACGGCGCAGCTTGCGCTCGGCGAAGAAGCCACCGGTGGGCAGCACCGAGAGGACGAAGTAGACGATGCCGGTCTTCAGGTCCCACTTGGTGCGGTTCCAGGCGTCGGCCCAGAAGATCACGTACAGGATGAAGAGGACACCGTGGATCGCGCCCATCACGGGCACCGCGTTGAAGTCCGTGGTCCGCTTCAGCACCGAGCACACGAGCAGGATGAGGAAGGACACGGCCTCGGGGGCGGAGACCAGACGGAGGCGGCGGAGGGCGGAGGCGGTCTTGATGTCCACGGGTCACCTTCGGTGGGAGAGTCGTCGCCGTTCGTGAACGTGAGCACAAACGCTCGCCCATTGTGGCAAACAGTCGGACGAACCTGTCCGCAGGCCCCGCCGTCCCGCTACCGTCACTGCGTGGCGATGTTCCGACTCCAAGGGAGCAAGGTGCTCGCCGTCGACATGACCGGGGACGCCGTGAAGGCGAAGAACGGCTCGATGGTCGCGTACGACGGGGAGATGGCCTTCAAGAAGCTGAGCGGCGGCGGTGAGGGACTGCGCGGGATGGTGACCCGGCGGCTCACCGGTGAGCAGATGACCGTGATGGAGGTGCGGGGCCGGGGCACCTGCTGGTTCGCGGACCGGGCGGCCGAGATCAACCTGGTCGGCCTGCAAGGGGACAGGCTGTACGTGGAGTCGAGCAACCTGCTCGCGACGGACGCCGGGCTGCGGACCGGGACCACCTTCACCGGGCTGCGCGGGGCGTCCCAGGGCGACGGACTCTTCACGACGACGGTCGAGGGGCACGGGCAGGCGGCCATCACGTCCGACGGCCCGGCCGTCGTACTGCGCGTCGCTCCGCAGTATCCGCTCGTCGTCGACCCGGGGGCGTACATCGCCCACCAGGGGAACGTACGGCAGTCCTTCCAGTCCGGCGTGACCTTCCGCACACTCCTCGGGGAGGGCGGGGGCGAGGCCTTCCAGATCCGGTTCGAGGGGGACGGGCTGGTGTACGTGCAGCCGAGCGAGCGGAACACGATCGCGGGGGATGTGTGAGATGGCCCTGCGGGAGATCAACTCGAAGATGGTGGAAGCGACCGTCGTGCCCGGTCAGCGGCTGTTCAGCCAGCGCGGCGCGATGCTCGCGTACAAGGGCGACGTGTCCTTCACGCCCGACATCCACGGCGGGCAGGGCGGCGTCATGTCGATGATCGGGCGCCGGGTCGCCGGTGAGGCCACGCCCCTGATGACCGTCGAGGGCAGCGGCACCGTCTTCTTCGGGCACGGCGGCCACCACGTCCAGGTCATCGGCCTCACCGGCGACACCCTGTACGTCGAGGCCGACCGGCTGCTCGCCTTCGAGGGCACGCTGCGGCAGGGGACGATGTTCCTGGGCGCGCAGGGCGGCGTCATGGGGATGGTCCGGGGGCAGGTCACCGGGCAGGGGCTGTTCACCACGACCCTCACCGGGCACGGCGCGGTGGCCGTCATGGCGCACGGCGGGGTGTTCGAGGTGCCGATCACACCCCAGCGGCCCGTCCACGTCGACCCCCAGGCCTACGTCGCCCACCACGGCGACGTACGCAACAGGCTGTCCACCGCGCTGGGTTGGCGGGACATGGTGGGACGCGGCTCCGGCGAGGCGTTCCAGCTGGAGCTGAGCGGCAGCGGCGCGGTGTACGTCCAGGCCTCGGAGGAAAAGCTGTGAGCGCATACGGAGGCCCGGGCGGCCCGGTGGTGTACGACCCCGTGACGCTGCCCGTCGACGACAACGTGAACAAGTACACCTTCTGCGTCGAGCTCAAGGGGAGCCAGTGGTTCCTGCAGAAGGGGAAGATGATCGCCTACTACGGGGCGGTCGAGTTCAACGGGATCGGGCACGGGCGACTCGACCGACTTGTCCGCTCCTCGTTTCATTCGCCTCTGCACGCGAGCGACTGGGTCGTGGCGGAGGGCTCGGGCAAGATGCTGCTCGCCGACCGGGCCTTCGACGTCGATTCCTATGACCTGGACGATGGCAACCTGACCATTCGCTCGGGCAACTTGCTCGCTTTTCAGCCAAGTCTCGCGCTCAAGCAGTCGATCGTGCCGGGCTTTCTGACGCTGATCGGAACCGGAAAGTTCGTGGCCGCATCCAACGGACCGGTGGTGTTCATGGAACCCCCGATCCGGGTGGACCCGCAGGCGCTGGTCGGCTGGGCCGACTGCCCCTCGCCGTGCCACCACTACGACCACGGTTACCTGACCGGGGTCATGGGCGGTCTACGTGCGATGACGGGCCTCGGCGGGGCCTCGGGGGAGGAGCATCAGTTCGAGTTCGTGGGCGCCGGCACGGTGCTGCTCCAGTCGACCGAGACGCTGATGGCGGAACAGGCGACGGGGGCGGTTCCGCTGGAGCCGGGGGTTCCCGGCGGTAGCGGGGTGACCGGAGGCCACGGACAGCCTCCGGGCGCACCGCGCCTTCCCGGACAGCTGGGGGACCTCCAGCGTCGCTTCGGGCTGTGAGCGGTAGTCTGCGGAGTGTGACGTCGAACGCGTGCGCACGTCACGCCGCCCTCACTCGTTCGCATTTCAACCTCTTAGGTAGACTTCATTCATGGAGACCGAGACGGCCACGCGCTGGCTGACCGATGCGGAGCAGTGCGCCTGGCGCACCCACCTGGAGGTCAACAGGCTGTTGACGTACCAGCTCGAAAAGGACTTGCAGCCGTTCGGCCTGACGATGAACGACTACGAGATCCTCGTGAACCTGTCCGAGTCGGAGGACGTACGGATGCGGATGAGCGACCTCGCGTCCGCCACCCTCCAGTCCAAGAGCCGACTCTCGCACCAGATCACGCGCATGGAGAACGCCGACCTGGTGCGCCGTGAGAACTGCGAGTCCGACCGCCGCGGGCTGTACGCCGTCCTCACCGAACACGGCATGGAAACCATGCGAAAGGTCGCGCCGCACCATGTGGCGTCCGTACGACGGCACTTCATCGACCTGCTGTCGCCGCAGGCCCTGGCGGACCTGTCCAAGTCCCTCAAGCCGATCGCCGACCATCTGAGGGGGCAGCGGGGACGCCTCTGAGCGACCGGCCGCAGCACAGGAGCCGAGCGGCAGACGAGTGTTCAGGTCTCGTCTGCCGCTCGGCTCCCTTCCGACCGGGCGGGTCCAGCGCCGCGTTGAGAGAACGTCGGTGAGGAGAGCGCCCCCGCGGGGATCAGCCCTCCGTCAGGCTCGCCACCAGTTCGTCCGCGGCGCGGTACGGGTCCAGTTCGCCGGAGACGACGCGTTCGGCCAGGGCGTCCAGGTGGCGGTCGCCGTGGAGGTCGCCGATGCGTTCGCGCAGGGCCGTGACCGCGATCGTCTCGACCTCGCGGGAGGCGCGGGCCAGGCGGCGCTCCGCCAGGACCCCGCGCTCCTCCATCCACGCGCGGTGCTTCTCCAGGGCCTCCACGACCTCGTCGATGCCCTCGGCGCGGGCCGCGACCGTCTTGACGATGGGCGGACGCCAGTCGCCGGGGCCGCGGGTCTCGCCCAGGCCGAGCATGTGGTTCAGTTCGCGGGCCGTGGCGTCGGCGCCGTCGCGGTCGGCCTTGTTGACGACGTACACGTCGCCGATCTCCAGGATTCCCGCCTTCGCGGCCTGGATGCCGTCGCCCATGCCGGGGGCCAGGAGGACCACGCTCGTGTCCGCCTGGGAGGCGATCTCCACCTCCGACTGGCCGACGCCCACCGTCTCGACCAGGATCACGTCGCAGCCCGCCGCGTCCAGCACGCGGATCGCCTGCGGGGCGGCCCAGGCGAGGCCGCCGAGGTGGCCGCGGGTGGCCATCGAGCGGATGTAGACGCCGGGGTCGGACGCGTGCTCCGACATCCGCACGCGGTCGCCGAGCAGCGCGCCGCCCGAGAAGGGCGACGACGGGTCGACGGCCAGGACGCCGACCCGCTTGCCCTGCTTGCGGTACGCCGTCACCAGTGCGGAGGTCGAGGTCGACTTGCCGACGCCCGGCGAGCCCGTCAGGCCGACCACGTAGGCGTTGCCCGTCAGCGGGGCCAACGCCGCCATGACCTCCCGGAGTTGCGGGGACGCCCCCTCCACCAGGGAGATCAGCCGGGCCACGGCCCGCGGCCGGCCTTCCCTGGCCTGGGCCACCAGAGAGGAGACGTCCTGCATCAAACAGCTCCGATCACTTACGAGACGAACCGCTTACGAGTCGTACCCCGGAATTCAGGCCTTCGGCACCCGCACGATCAGCGCGTCGCCCTGGCCGCCGCCACCGCACAGCGCGGCCGCGCCGACACCGCCGCCCCGGCGCTTCAGCTCCAGCGCGAGGTGCAGCACGAGGCGGGCGCCGGACATGCCGATCGGGTGCCCCAGGGCGATGGCGCCGCCGTTGACGTTCACCTTTTCCGTGGAAACCTCGAGGTCCTTCATTGACTGGGCCGCCACGGCCGCGAAGGCCTCGTTGATCTCGATCAGGTCGAGGTCGGAGACCTCCAGGCCCTCCTTCTTCAGGGCGTGCAGGATCGCGTTGGAGGGCTGCGACTGCAGGGAGTTGTCCGGGCCCGCCACATTGCCGTGGGCGCCGATCTCGGCGATCCACTCCAGGCCCAGCTCCTGCGCCTTGGCCTTGCTCATCACGACCACGGCGGCCGCGCCGTCCGAGATCTGCGAGGCGGAGCCGGCGGTGATCGTGCCGTCCCGGGTGAACGCCGGGCGCAGCTTGCCCAGGGACTCCGCGGTCGTGTCGCCGCGGATGCCCTCGTCCTTGCTGAAGACGACCGGCTCGCCCTTGCGCTGCGGGATCTCGACCGGGGTGATCTCGGCCTCGAAGATGCCGTTCTTCTGGGCGGCGGCGGCGCGCTGGTGGGAGAGGGCCGCGATCTCGTCCTGCTCGGCGCGCTTGATGCCGAGACGCGTGTTGTGCTTCTCGGTGGACTCGCCCATGGCGATGCCCTCGAAGGCGTCGGTCAGGCCGTCGTGGGCCATCGAGTCGAGCATCTCCACCGCGCCGTACTTGTAGCCCTCGCGGGACTTCGGCAGCAGGTGGGGCGCGTTGGTCATGGACTCCTGACCGCCGGCGACGACGATGTCGAACTCGCCGGCGCGGATCAGCTGGTCGGCGAGCGCGATCGCGTCGAGGCCGGACAGACACACCTTGTTGATGGTGAGCGCCGGGACGCTCATCGGGATGCCGGCCTTGACCGCCGCCTGGCGCGCCGGGATCTGACCGGCGCCGGCCTGCAGCACCTGGCCCATGATCACGTACTGCACCTGGTCGCCGCCGATCCCGGCGCGGTCCAGGGCGGCCTTGATCGCGAAGCCGCCCAGGTCGGCTCCGGAGAAGGACTTGAGCGAGCCCAGAAGCCGTCCCATCGGCGTCCGGGCACCCGCGACGATGACCGACGTCGTGCTGTTCGTTCCTGACATGAGGTGCGATCCCCTTCCAGCTGCACAAGCTGAGGAGTGAACGAGGGTTTACGTCGAATGTACTGAGCGGTAGTCCGGCCCGTCATCGGCCTTTCAGTGTGATCGCGCGCACGTTGCGTAACCACCTCCGGAGCGCTGCACTGAATTCATGCTGACGCGAATCGACCACATCGGGATTGCCTGTCACGACCTCGACGCCACCGTCGAGTTCTACCGTGCCACGTACGGCTTCGAGGTGTTCCACTCCGAGGTCAACGAGGAGCAGGGCGTGCGCGAGGCCATGCTCAAGATCAACGATACGTCCGACGGCGGGGCGTCGTACCTCCAGTTGCTGGAGCCCACCCGGGAGGACTCCGCGGTCGGCAAGTGGCTGGCGAAGAACGGAGAGGGCGTCCATCACATCGCCTTCGGTACGGCGGACGTGGACGCGGACGCCGCGGACATCCGGGAGAAGGGCGTACGCGTGCTGTACGACGAGCCCCGGCGCGGTTCGATGGGGTCGCGGATCACCTTCCTGCACCCCAAGGACTGTCACGGCGTTCTCACAGAACTGGTCACATCAGCGGCTGTTGAGTCACCTGAGCACTGACCCTCGTACATAGGGGCCGGTAGGGTTGGGGGCGGTCGTCGCTTCTCCCAGGGCGACCGCATGCCGGGGTCCGGGTTTCGGGGGGCGAGCGTCGGGGCGGCAGCCCATGCTCCGCCGCACATCTGACACCATTCCCCGGGGGCCCCGTTCGGCGGATGGACGGTGCTCTTTGAGACAGGCTTGCGACCAGGGGACGGATGGACCGCGCAGTGCGGGGCTACGAGAGCCAGGAGCGAGAGCCGGCGGCTGACGTCGACCACCTCTCTCGGTTCGAAGCCGAGATGAAGCGGCTGAAGACCGAGCGGGAAAAGGCGATCCAGCACGCCGAGGACCTCGGCTACCAGGTCGAGGTACTGCGCGCCAAGCTGCACGAGGCGCGGCGCACCGTCATGTCCCGGCCCGCGTACGAGGGCGGCGACATCGGCTACCAGGCCGAGCAGATGCTGCGGAACGCGCAGATGCAGGCCGACCAGTTGCGCCAGGACGCCGAGCGGGAGCTGGGCCAGGTCCGGGCGCAGACGCAGCGGCTGCTCCAGGAGCACGCCGAGCAGGCGGCTCGCCTGCAGTCGGAACTGCACCAGGAGGCGGTCACCCGCCGCCAGCAGCTGGACCAGGAGCTGGCCGAGCGCCGGCAGACGGTCGAGTCGCACGTCAACGAGAACGTGGCGTGGGCCGAGCAGCTGCGCGCCCGCACCGAGTCCCAGGCGCGCCGGCTCCTCGACGAGGCGCGCGCCGAGTCCGAGCAGTCCATGAACGCCGCCCGCGCCGAGGCCGAACGGCTGACCGGCGAGGCCCGGCAGCGGCTGCAGAGCGAGGCGGAGGCCGCGCGCGCGGAGGCGGACCAGATCCTGCGCCGCGCCCGCACGGACGCCGAGCGGCTGCTGAACGCCGCGTCGACGCAGGCCCAGGAGGCCGCCGATCACGCCGAGCAGCTGCGCAGCACCACGGCGAGCGAGTCCGACACCGCGCGCCGGCAGTCCACCGAGCTGAGCCGCGCCGCCGAGCAGCGCATGGCCGAGGCCGAGGAGGCGCTGCGCAAGGCGCAGACCGAGGCCGACAAGCTGGTCACCGAGGCCAAGGACGCCGCGGCCAAGGCCCTGGCGAGCGCCGAGGCCACCAACGAGCAGCGCACGCGCACGGCCAAGGAGCAGGTCGCCCGGCTGGTCGGCGAGGCCACCAAGGAGGCCGAGAGCACCAAGTCCGAGGCCGAGCAGGTCGTCGCGGACGCCCGCGCCGAGGCCGAGAAGATCGTCGCCGAGGCCTCGGAGCGGGCCCGCACGGTCACCGCCGAGGAGTCGGCCTCCCAGCTGTCGAAGGCCGCGAAGACCGCCGAGGACGTCCTCAACAAGGCGGCGGCGGAGGCCAGGAACACCACCAAGGCGGCCTCCGAGGAGGCCGAGCGGATCCGCACGGAGGCCGAGGCGGAGTCCGACCGGCTGCGCGCCGAGGCGCACGACCTCGCCGAGCAGCTCAAGGGCGCGGCGAAGGACGACACCAAGGAGTACCGCGCCAAGACGGTCGAGCTGCAGGAGGAGGCCCGCCGGCTGCGCGGCGACGCCGAGCAGCTGCGCTCCGACGCGGTCGCCGAGGGCGAGAGCATCCGCGCCGAGGCCCGGCGCGAGGCGGTCCAGCAGATCGAGGAGGCGGCGGGGTCCGCCGAGGAGCTGCTGGCGAAGGCGAAGGTCGACGCCGACGAGCTGCGCCAGAGCGCCGCGACGGACAGCGAGAAGGTCCGCGCCGAGGCCATCGAGCGGGCGACCGGTCTGCGCAAGCAGGCCGAGGAGACCCTGGAGCGCACCCGCGAGGAGGCCGAGCGCAACCGCACGGAGGCCGCCGAGCGGGCCGAGGCGGTCACGGCGGACGCCGAGCGCGCCGCGAACGAGCTGCGTGAGGAGACCGAGCGGGCGGTCGAGGCCCGGCGGACCGAGGCGGCCGAGGAGCTGACCCGGCTGCACACGGAGGCCGAGGAGCGCCTCACCGCCGCCGAGCAGGCGCTGTCGGAGGCCCGCGACGAGGCGGCCCGTATCCGCCGCGAGGCCGGCGAGGAGGCCGACCGGCTGCGCGCCGAGGCGGCCGAGCGCATCCGTACGCTGCAGCAGCAGGCGGAGGCCGAGGCCGAGCGGCTGCGCGACGAGGCCGCGTCGGACGCGTCCGCCTCCCGCGCGGAGGGCGAGGCCGTCGCCGTACGGCTGCGTTCGGAGGCCGCGGCCGAGGCCGAGCGGCTCAAGTCGGAGGCCCAGGACACCGCGGACCGGGTGCGGGCCGAGGCGCAGGCCGCCGCCGAACGGCTGGGCGCGGAGGCGTCGGAGACGCTGGCCGCCGCCCAGGAGGAGGCCGCCCGGCGCCGCCGCGAGGCCGAGGAACTCCTCGGCTCCGCCCGCCAGGAGGCCGACCAGGAGCGCGAGCGGGCCCGCGAGCAGAGCGAGGAGCTGCTGGCCGTCGCGCGCGCCCGCGTGGAGGAGGCGCAGACCGAGGCCGTACGGCTGGTCGAGGAGGCCGACCAGCGCGCCACCGAGATGGTGTCGGCGGCCGAGCAACACGCCCAGCAGGTACGGGAGTCCGTCGCCGGGCTGCACGAGCAGGCGCAGGAGGAGATCACCGGGCTGCGCAGCGCCGCCGAGCACGCGGCGGACCGTGCCCGGCGGGAGGCCGAGGAGGAGGCGGACCGGGTCCGCGCCGACGCCTACGACGAGCGGGAGCGGGCCGGCGAGGACGCGAGCCGGCTCCGGCGCCAGGTCCAGGAGGAGAGCGAGGCGGCCCAGGCGCTCGCCGAGCGCACGGTGGCCGATGCCGCCACCGAGGCGGAGCGGCTGCGTGCCGAGGCGACCGCGCACGCCGAGCGGCTGCGCACGGAGGCCGCGGACGCCGCCGAGCAGGCCGAGCAGGACGCCACGCGCACGCGCAACGAGGCCCGGGAGGACGCCAACCGCCGCCGCTCGGACGCGGCGACGCAGGCGGACGCCCTCATCACCGAGGCGCGAGGCGAGGCCGAGCGGCTGCAGTCGGAGACGGTCGCGGAGGCGGACCGGGTCCGCGCCGAGTCCGTCGCCAGGGCCGAGAAGCTCATCGCGGACGCCACCGGCGACGCCGAGCGGCTGCGTGCCGAGGCCGCCGAGACGGTCGGCTCCGCGCAGGCGCAGGCCGACCGTATCCGCACCGACTCCGAGCGGCTCAGGGTGCAGGCGGAGGTGGAGGCCGAGCGGCTGGTCAACTCCGCGCGCGCGGAGGCCAACGAGATGCTGGACGCGGCCCGCCAGGACGCCAACAAGCGGCGCTCCGACGCGGCCGGGCAGGTCGACAAGCTCATCACGGAGACCACGGCCGAGGCCGACAAGCTGCTGAGCGAGGCGCAAGCGCAGGCGCACAAGACCACGGCGGACGCCGAGGCGCAGGCCGACACCATGGTCGGCGCGGCCCGCAAGGAGGCCGACCGGCTGGTGTCCGAGGCGACGGTCGAGGGCAACTCCCGTGTGGAGAAGGCCCGTACGGACGCGAACGAGCTGCTCGCCGGCACCCGCCGGGACGCGACCGCGATCCGGGAGCGCGCGGAGGAGCTGCGCGACCGCATCACGTCCGAGGTCGAGCAGCTGCACGACCGGGCGCGCCGCGAGTCGGCCGAGGCGATGAAGACCGCCGGCGACCGCTGCGACGCGCTCGTCAAGGCCGCCGAGGAGCAGCTGTCCAAGGCGCAGGTGAAGGCCAAGGAGATCGTGTCGGAGGCCAACTCCGAGGCGGGCAAGGTGCGGATCGCCGCGGTCAAGAAGGCGGAGGGTCTGCTCAAGGAGGCCGAGCAGAAGAAGGCCACGCTCGCCAAGGAGGCCGAGGAGCTGAAGGCCGAGGCGGAGCGCGAGGCGAAGCGCACGGTCGAGGAGGGCAAGCGCGAGCTGGAGATCCTGACGCGCCGGCGCGAGGACATCAACTCCGAGATCTCCCGTGTCCAGGACGTCCTGGCGGCGTTGGAGTCCTTCGAGGCCCCCGGGTCCGGGAAGGACGGCGCGGTCAAGGCGGGCGCCACGGTGGGGGCACCTCGATCGGGTGGCAAGTCGTCGGAGGGCTAGCCGGGTGAGAGGGTTTCCGTGTCTGCTGGGGCCTTTGACCTGTTTTTGGCAACCAGTCCTGCATTCAGCCACCCAAAAGTGGTGTCATTCTCCAGATCAAACACGTATCCGCTCGATGACACACCGCTTCGGCCCCTAGGATTCCCCCTATCACCTCACCGGTCTCATTCGACAGGAACCCCATGAGCGACACTTCCCCCTACGGATTCGAGCTTGTGCGGCGTGGGTACGACCGCGCACAGGTGGACGAACGGATCTCCAAGCTCGTCTCCGACCGTGACAGCGCTCTCGCCCGCATCACCGCTCTGGAAAAGCGCATCGAGGAGCTCCACCTCGAGACGCAGAACGCCCAGACCACCGTCACCGACGCCGAGCCGTCGTACGCGGGTCTCGGTGCGCGCGTCGAGAAGATCCTGCGCCTCGCCGAGGAAGAGGCCAAGGACCTGCGCGAGGAGGCCCGGCGCGCGGCCGAGCAGCACCGCGAACTCGCCGAGTCGGCGGCCCAGCAGGTCCGCAACGACGCCGAGGCGTTTTCCGCGGAGCGCAAGGCCAAGGCCGAGGACGAGGGCGTCCGGATCGTCGACAAGGCCAAGACCGAGGCGTCGCAGCTGCGTTCCGAGGCGCAGAAGGACGCGCAGTCCAAGCGCGAGGAGGCGGACGCCCTCTTCGAGGAGACCCGCGCCAAGGCCGCGCAGGCCGCCGCCGACTTCGAGACGAACCTGGCCAAGCGCCGCGAGCAGTCCGAGCGCGACCTGGCCTCCCGTCAGCAGAAGGCCGAGAAGCGCCTGGCCGAGATCGAGCACCGCGCCGAGCAGCTGCGCCTGGAGGCGGAGAAGCTGCGCACCGACGCCGAGCGCCGTGCCCGTCAGACCGTCGAGACGGCCCAGCGCCAGGCCGAGGACATCGTGGCCGACGCGAACGCCAAGGCGGACCGCATCCGTTCGGAATCCGAGCGCGAGCTCGCGGCGCTCACCAACCGCCGTGACAGCATCAACGCTCAGCTGACGAACGTCCGCGAGATGCTGGCCACGCTCACGGGTGCCGCGGTGGCCGCCGCCGGCGCTCCGGCCGAGGACGAGCCGATCTCCCGGGGTGTCCCGGCCCAGCAGTCCCGGTAACGACCCGGCGTCCACGCCTGGCGTAGCGCGACCGCACATGGGCGACGGTCCGTGAGTCGCCCCTTGAGGCGAACGAACAGACACAGCCTCCTGCCGCTCCGGTGGCAGGGGGCTGTGTCGCGTCTTAGCGTGGCCGCATGATCGAGCTCGAAGGCCTGACCAAGCGGTACGGCGAGAAGGTCGCGGTCGACGACCTCACCTTCCGCGTGAGACCGGGCCTCGTCACGGGCTTCCTCGGCCCCAACGGTGCGGGGAAGTCGACCACCATGCGCATGGTCCTCGGGCTGGACCACCCCACCGCCGGTGACGTCCTCATCGACGGCAGGCACTACGACCAGTTGAAGGACCCCCTCACCCGCATCGGGGCGCTGCTGGACGCCAAGGCCGTGCACGGCGGGCGCAGCGCGCTGAACCATCTGCGCTGTCTCGCCCAGAGCAACGGCCTCCCCGAGAGCCGGGTGCACGAGGTGCTGGACACCGTCGGGCTCACGGCCGTGGCCCGCAAGAAGGCCAAGGGGTTCTCGCTCGGCATGGGGCAGCGGCTCGGCATCGCGGGCGCGCTGCTCGGCGATCCGCGGATCCTGATGTTCGACGAGCCGGTCAACGGGCTCGACCCCGAGGGCATCCACTGGATCCGGACGCTGATGAAGACCCTGGCGGCGCAGGGGCGGACGGTGTTCGTCTCCAGTCACCTCATGAGCGAGATGGCCCTGACCGCCGATCACCTCGTCGTCATCGGGCAGGGCCGGCTACTGGCCGACACCTCCATGGCCGACTTCATCCGGGAGAACTCGCGGTCGTACGTCCGCATCCGCACCCCTCACCACGAGCGGCTGCTCGATGTGCTGCACGAGGACGGGATCACGGTCGTCGAGACGGCCGGCGGGGTGCTGGAGGTGGAGGGCGACAAGGCCGAGCGGATCGGCGAGATCGCCGCCCGGGGCGGGGTCGTGCTGTACGAGCTCAGTCCCCAACAGGCCTCACTGGAGGAGGCGTTCATGCGGCTGACGGCGGAGTCGGTCGAGTACCACGCGCACGCCGGCACCACCCCGGACCCGCAGGGCTGGAGTGCCGACTGGAAGGGGGAGTGAGCCATGGCGGCCGCCCAGGTGATCCGGTCCGAGTGGACGAAGATCCGGTCTGTCGCGTCCACCGTGTGGGCGCTGTCCCTCGCGGTGGTCGTCACCGTCGCCGTCGGGATGCTGCTCTCCGCGCTGTCGAACAGCCAGTTCGACCAGATGCCGGTGCAGCGGAGGATGTCCTTCGACCCCACGTTCGTCAGCTTCGCGGGCATGACGCTCGGCCAGCTCGCGATGATCGTGTTCGGGGTGCTGGTGGTGTCGAACGAGTACAGCACCGGCATGATCCGCACGTCGCTGTCCGCGGTCCCGCGGCGCGGCGTCTTCCTCTTCAGCAAGGTCGCGGTGGCGAGCGGGCCGGCGCTCGTCGTCGGCATGGCCACGAGCTTCGCCGCGTTCTTCCTCGGGCAGGCGATGCTCGGCTCCCACCGGGCGCAGATCGGCGATTCCGGGGTGCTGCGGGCCGTCATCGGCGGCGGCCTCTACATGACGCTCATCGCGATGTTCTCGATGGGCGTGGCCGCGATGCTGCGTTCGCCGATGCTGTCGCTCGGCATCCTGATGCCGTTCTTCTTCCTGGTCTCCAACATCCTCGGCAACGTCGACGCGACGAAGAAGATCGGCCGCTTCCTGCCCGACCAGGCCGGCGGCCACATCATGCAGGTGGTCCCCCGCGTCGGCGACGACACCCCGTACGGCCCGTGGGCGGGCCTCGGGATCATGGGGCTGTGGGTGCTCGCGGCGCTCGCAGGCGGATATCTGCTGCTGCGGAAGCGGGACGCGTGATGCGTGGCGCGGAGTGTGCGGCTCTTTACCCGCTCTTGAGCGGAACCGTCAGTACGTCGATATCCTCCTAACCCTTACGGGGGCGTGCGCCCCGCCGTCCTGAACCTTGCGATGGGTGCGGAGCATGATCGAGGCTGTCGGCCTTACCAAGCAGTACGGCGACAAGACCGCCGTGTACAACCTTTCCTTCCAGGTGCGACCGGGCGCCGTCACGGGCTTCCTGGGCCCCAACGGCTCGGGCAAGTCGACGACCATGCGGATGATCCTCGGCCTGGACAATCCCACCGCCGGCACGGTGACCATCGGCGGCTACCCCTACCGCAGACTGCCGAACGCCCCGCGCCAGGTCGGCGCGCTGCTCGACGCCAAGGCGGTGCACGGCGGCCGCAGCGCCCGCAACCATCTGCTGTGTCTGGCGCAGCTGTCGGGCATCCCGGCCCGGCGCGTGGACGAGGTGCTCGGGGTCGTCGGCCTGCAGGAGGTGGCCAGACGGCGGTCGAAGGGGTTCTCGCTGGGCATGGGGCAGCGGCTCGGCATCGCCGCGGCCCTCCTCGGCGACCCGCAGGTGCTGCTGTTCGACGAGCCGGTCAACGGCCTCGACCCCGAGGGCATCCTGTGGGTACGGAACCTGATGAAGGCGCTGGCCGCCGAGGGCCGGACCGTGTTCGTCTCCAGCCACCTCATGAGCGAGATGGCGCTGACCGCCGACCACCTGATCGTCATCGGGCGCGGGCAGCTGCTCGCCGACATGACCGTGCAGGACTTCATCGCGGCCAACTCCGCCGGTTTCGCGCGGGTGCGCACGCCCGACACCGAGCCCCAGCAGCGCGAGAAGCTGAGCACCGCGCTGACCGAGGCGGGCGGGCACGTGATGCCGGAACAGGACGGCGCGCTGCGTGTGACCGGGCTGCCGCTCCCCCGCATCAGCGACCTCGCGCACGACGCCGACGTACGCCTGTGGGAGCTGTCGCCGCACCAGGCGTCGCTGGAGGAGGCGTACATGCGGATGACGCAGGGCGCCGTGGACTACCGCTCGACCGTCGACCAGAAGGCGGGCCTCCAGCAGCCCCTGCCGCCCGGCGCCCAGCCCCCGATGCCGGTGCCGGGCCAGGGCCAGCCGGGCTGGTACGCCCCGCCGCCGCCCCAGCAGGGCGGCCAGCCGTTCGCGCCGCCGCAGGGCGCGGTGCCCTCGACGCCGTACGGCGGTGCGTACGGCGCTGCGGACGCGGGGCAGCCGAACCCGTACGCGCAGCCGGTACTGCAGGCGCCGCAGGACCAGACGCCCGCACCGGCACCGGCGCCCCAGGCTCAGGCTCCGGCCCCCGCGCCGACCGCCGAGACGGCTCAGCCGGCCGCGCCCGCCACCGCCCCCTCCGACCTGACCAAGCCCGAGGACGCCCGATGAGCACGCACCAGCCCCCGATGCCGCAGGCAGCCCCCGCGCCCGACTGGCAGGCGGCGCCCGGTGGTTCGTACGCCGGATACACCTCGCCGATCCCGGTGGTGCGCACGCACCTCGGGCATGCCGTCGCGTCCGAGTGGACGAAGATCAAGTCGGTGCGCTCGACGCTCTGGACACTCGGGGTGTTCGTCCTGCTCGTCGTCGGCATCGGGCTGGCCACCGGCGCCCTGGTCGCGAGCACCCCCTCCGACATGTCCGGACAGAGCCCGCTGGGCATGGGCTTCTTCGGGCTGCTCCTCGGCGCGATGCCCATCATCACGCTCGGCGTGCTGACCACGGCGTCCGAGTACGGCACGGGCATGATCCGTACGACGATGACCGCCTGCCCGTCGCGGGTGCGCGTGCTCGGGGCGAAGGCGATCGTGTTCTTCGTCGTCGCCTTCGTGGTGACCCTGGTGTCCAGCTCCCTCGTGGCCATGGCGCAGGCGTCCATGCTGGACGGGAACGGTGTGCGGACCCCGTCCGGCGGGGAGTGGCTGCGGGGCACCGTCGGCATCAGCCTCTACATCGCGCTGCTCGGGCTGCTCTCGCTGCTCGTCGGATCGATGGTCCGGCACTCGGCGGGTGCCATCACCATCATGATCGGCGCGGTGCTCGCGCCGCTGGTGATCGCGCTGTTCATGTTCGCGTCGTCGCTGGAGGACGTGCGTCAGGCGCTGCTCGAGTACTCGATCCCGAACCAGTTGAGCGTCTTCTACTCCAACTCCCTCAGCCAGTCGGGCCCGTCGGGCTGGGACCCGCTGTGGATCATGCTGGGCGTGACGGCGGCCGCGTTCGCCGGAGCCTGCGCGCTGCTTCAGCAGCGGGACGTCTGAGGCCCTTCCGGCCCCGGCCGAGGGGCTAGAACTTCGGCCAGTTCCTGGACCGCTGCACCCGCGTGGTGCGGCGGTCCTTCGCGTTCCAGCACGCCTTGTGCCAGTGGCGGCGGTCGTCGACGCCCGCGTGCTCCGGCCAGGCCACCACGTGCGGGACTCCGGAGGGGATCACCTGGTCGCAGCCCGGGCAGCGGTAGGTCTTGCCCTCCGCGCTCGCCCCGGCCACATGCCGCACGCTCCAGTTCTCGCCCTGCCAGCTCTCCGAGGACTGCCAGCCGCCGTAGCGTCCGGTGCGGTCCTCCTCGGGGCTCCGGCCGGACGAGGCCTCGCCTTTCGGGCCCTTGGGTCGGTTGCGACGCGGGGACACGGAACACCTCACGGGGGCTGTACAGGAAGCACGGGCTGTGTCCAGCGTACGCGGCGGCCGCGGGGGTACGCGTAGGGAACCAACCCCCACAAGTCCCCGCCCGGGGCGCCCCATTCCACAGAAAATCCGGAAATCGCTTCGTCAAGCCGTGTCCTCGGCACGTGTCGACCGGTTATGCCGGGTGGGGGAGCTCCCGTGTCGGAGCCGAGAAAGCAGGAAAAGCACATGCACGTCGGAAGTTTTGTGCTGTCGGCCCAGTTCCCGGGCCAGGGTCAGGGGGAGGCCCTGCACCGAACGGTCCGCTCGGCGGAGGTCGCCGAGGAAGCGGGGCTGGACACCGTCTGGCTGGCCGAGCACCACTTCATGCCGTACGGCACCTGCCCGTCCGCGATCACCCTCGCCGCGTTACTCCTGGGCCGCACCCGCCGCATCCGGGTCGGCACGGCGGTCAGCGTGTTGCCCACCGCCCACCCGGTCGCCCTCGGCGAACAGGCGGCGCTGCTGCATGTGACGAGCGGCGGCCGCTTCACGCTGGGCGTGGGGCGCGGCGGGCCCTGGGTGGACCTGGAGGTGTTCGGATCGGGACTCGGAGCGTACGAGCACGGGTTCCCGGAATCACTCGATCTGCTGATGCGCTGGCTGCGTGAACCGGCGGTCGCGGCCTCGGGCGAGCGCTTCTCCTTCCGTGAAGTCCCCGTCGTACCAAGGCCGTCGGAGGCGCTGACGGACGCCCCGGGGCCCGAGGTCGTCGTGGCCTGCACCTCGCCGGCGAGCGTGCGGCTGGCCGCCGAGCGCGGGCTGCCGATGCTGCTCGGGATGCACATCGGGGACGAGGAGAAGGCCGAAATGGTCGCCCGATGGCGGCAGTTCGCCCGCGCGGCCGGGCGCCCCGCGGACGAGGTGGCCCGCGCCGCCCATGTCGCGGCGGGCGTCTGCCAGATCGCGGACCGGCGCACGGACGCGGCGGAGACGCTGCTGAAGGCGATGCCGGGCTGGCTGAAGCAGGGCCTCGAGGCCCATGTGACGGTCGACGGCCGGGTGCGCGCGATGCGCGATCCGCTCGCGTACACCGAACTGCTCTGCGGACTGCACCCGGTGGGCACCCCGCACCTGTGTGCCGACCGGCTCGCGGCGACCTCGGAGCGGACCGGCATCACCCGCTTCGCGCTGCTCGTGGAGGGGTCGGGAGACCTCGCGGCCACGGAGGAGAACGTACGGCGGCTGGGCGCCGAGGTGCTCCCCCACCTCCGCTGAGCGAACCGTCGCCCGTGCCGGGCAACCCCTATGTCGCGCCGGGAGCTTGCCGCCCCAGTACCGAATGCACCTCCCCCAGTGGAGCGACAAGCCGGCGACTCACTGCGTCAGCAGTCCCGGAGCTCGGGCGACTGGTTCAGCAACTGGCCGCGCACCGAGGTGAAACGGGCCAGCCGCTCGTCGGCCGAGCTGTCGAGCGGGAACACCGCCACCCGATGACAGTTCTGGAAGGCCAGCCGCACACCGAAGTGCCGCTGCAGCGCCCCGCGTATGGCGTCACTCGCGAGCGCACGCAGCAGCTGACCACGGGCCTGCTCGTCCGGCGGGGGCGTCTGGTTGTCGGCGAAATGACCGCCGTCCACCTTCAGCTGGGCCACCAGGGAGCTGATCATCTCCCACGCATAGGGCAGGGAGGTCCGGACGCAGTCGACGAAATCGGCTTCGTCGACCTCGCCTCGCTCGGCCTGTTCGAGTAGGGCCGGTGAGACGTCGAGCGACATGGGTTCTCCTCTCGCACCCCCGGACAGCGGGGGTTGCCGGACAGGGAAGGGAGTTCACGGCACCGACTATCGAACACGCTGCGTACACGCGCCGCGACCTCCCGTTTACTACGTTATGCAACCGCCGGTGACGGCACCAGGAGAATGCGCACATGCGCCGGTCCCCTGGGGCACACAATCGGCCAGGGAAGGACCCGGGAGGAAACAGACGGTTTCGCCGATCAAGGAGGCGGCCCGGTGGAGCGGCTCACACACCCCGGCCGAGGGCGGTGAGGGGGGTGGGGCAGACGGGCGAATCGCGTCGACCGCCGGGTGTCGAGTAGCGTTGCCGACCATGCGTCTCGTCATTGCCCGGTGCTCCGTCGACTACGCCGGCCGGCTCACCGCCCACCTTCCCTCGGCCCCCCGCCTGATCCTGGTCAAGGCGGACGGCAGTGTCTCCATCCACGCGGACGACCGGGCCTACAAGCCCCTGAACTGGATGTCGCCGCCCTGCACGCTCAAGGAAGGCAGCGGCGAGGAGACAGGCGTCTGGACCGTCATCAACAAGGCGGGCGAGAAGCTCATCATCACGATGGAGGAGGTCCTGCACGACTCCTCGCACGAACTCGGCGTGGACCCCGGCCTGATCAAGGACGGCGTGGAAGCGCACCTCCAGGAGCTGCTCGCCGACCGCATCGAGACGCTCGGCGACGGCTACACCCTGATCCGCCGCGAGTACATGACCGCCATCGGCCCGGTCGACATCCTGTGCCGGGACGCCGAGGGGCAGACCGTCGCCGTCGAGATCAAACGGCGCGGCGAGATAGACGGTGTGGAACAGCTCACGCGCTATCTCGACCTGCTCAACCGCGATCCGCATCTCGCGCCGGTCCGCGGTGTCTTCGCCGCCCAGGAGATCAAGCCCCAGGCCCGCGTCCTCGCCACCGACCGGGGCATCGGCTGCCAGGTCCTCGACTACGACGCGCTCAGGGGCATCGAGGACGACAAGCTGCGGCTGTTCTGAGGCGGCGGCGCGCACGCCTCCGTACGACGGTGAGGGCCGGGTCCCGGACGGGGACCCGGCCCTTCTCGTGCGTCACGTCACCTCACATGACCGAACCCGCACCGCCGCTCTGCGGAGCGCCGGCCGAACCGCTGGAGGCGGGGCCGCTCGCCGAGATGGAGATCGACGGTTGCGTCGAGGGCGTCGACGGCGGGGGCGAGTCCGAGGGCGGCGGCGAGGGCGACTTGTCCGGCGGCGGCGACTTCGAGGGCGACGGCTTCGGTGAGGGCTTGTCGGGCGTCGACTTCGACGGTGAGGGCGACGAACCGTCCTTGCCGGTCCCCTTCGTCCCGCTCGGCTCGTCCGAGGGCTTGGCCGAGTCCGCGGGCGAGGTCGGGTCGTCCGACGTGCCGGGCGTGCCGTCGAGGCCCGGCTGCGTCGGCCGGCCGGTCGCCGTACCGGTGTCTTTGCCGTCCTTGTCCGAGGAGACGGCGCCCAGGCTGCCGTCGTCGGCGCCCTGGCTCGCGGACGGGTTGACGTTCACGTGGTCGGACGGGTCGTCGGCGTTGTCGCGGGAGGTCATGCCGAGCGTCACCACCGTGCCGAGCACGGCGACCAGCAGCGCGCCGGAGCCGATGGCCGCGAGGTTGCGCCGGGCCGGCAGCCGGACGCCGCCGCGGGACTTCGCCTCCGATGACGCCGCCGCGGCCCGGTGGGTCACCACGGTGTCGGCGACGGGCGGCCGCTTGGTCGGGAAGGCCGAGGGGGTGCCGCCCGGGGGCGAGGCCGACTCCTCGTGACGCGCGGAGGGCACCTCCTCGCCCACGGTGGCCGCGACACCGGGCGCGTCGCCCAGCCGGTCGGCGACCAGGGCGAGCGCACGGCGGCCGGCGACGGTGCCGTGCTTGTCGGCGAGCGCGCCGCGCAGGCCGATGGCCGCCTCCAGTTCGGCGCGGGCCCGGTCGAGCTGCCCGTCGCAGAGCGCGAGGATGCCCAACTCGTGCTGGAAGTAGGCCTGTTCGGTCACATCGCCGACGAGCCGGGCGGCCTCGACGCCGCCGCGCAGCGCCCGCTCCCAGGCGCCCCAGTGCAGACCCGCGGCGAAGGCGGGCGCGGCGCTGCGGGCCAGCTTCAGCGTGGCGTTCTCCTCGCCCTCGGCCGGCGCGGCCCCGGGGCCCGCCGGCTCGGCCGGGACCGAGAGGCCGGGGGACAGCGGCACCAGGACGGCCAGCGCGGCGAGCACGGCGTCGGCCTCGGCGCACACCCGCTCGGGAGTGACGGAGGGGTGTCCGGCCCACCAGGTGTAGTGCTGGGCGGCGGTGAGGGCCTGGGCCTCGATGTCGTCGGCGTATCCGGCGGCTTCGAGCTGGAGGCGTACACCGGCCGCGAGGCGGTAGCGGTGGCCGACCGGCGAGACCAGTCCGCAGGCGGCGAGTTCGCCGAGGGCGGCGTCCGCGTGGGTGTCGCCGACCAGCGCGGGCAGATGCGCCTGGTGCGGCACCTCGCCGTCGAGGGCGACGGCGAACCGGAGGGCCGCGCGCGCGGAGTCGCTCAGCCGGGAGGCGAGCAGCGGCGCGGGCCCGGCGGCCTGACCGAGGGACGGCAGCGGCACGTCCGTGCCGTCGGCCGCGTCGATCGGGGGCGCGTCGGCCGGGGGCGCGCCCTCGAACACGCCGAACTCGTCGACGGCTCCGGCACCGGCGCGCAGCCGGTCCCGCTGCCGGAGGAGGGCGCCGGCCTGGACGAACCGCAGGGGCAGGCCCTCGGACTCGAACCAGAGGTCGCCGGCCCAGTTGGCCTCCTCCTCGGTGAGGGCCCGCCCGACGGCGCGCTCCAGCAGGTCGGTCGCCGCCGCGCGGCCGAGTCCGCCGAGGACGACTTCCTCGACGGACGAGTCGGCCGAGGGCGCGGGCGCGGCCGAGGTGGCGCTCATCAGGAAGGCGCACTCGGGAGTGGCGTCGAGCAGCTCGTCGAGGGCCGCGCCGCCGAACTCGATGTCGTCGAGGACGACGACGGCGCCGATCTCCCGGACCAGGGCGAGCAGTTCGTCCCGCTCGGGCTGGTACCCGGGCGCCTTGTAGACGGCGCGGAAGAGATCGTCGAGCAGGTCGCCCGTCGTACGGCGGAAGCCGGACAGGCGGACCACGCCGTCGGGGGCGAGGTCCGAGCAGTCCTCGGCGACGAGGCCGAGCAGGGCGGTACGGCCCGAGCCCCCGGGTCCGGTGAGGCGTACGGAGCGGCCGCGGGCGAGCAGACGCACCAGCTGCTCGCGCTCGTCCTGCCGTTCCAGCAGCGGCAGCTCCGGCTGGGCGGGGCCGGCCGGAGCGGGGGGCAGGGCGGCGCGGTCGGCGTCCGCGCGCTCGGCCTCGGTGAACTTCTGGGGTCTGCCCGGCACGTTGGCGGGCGGGCAGTTCTCCATCTCGCTGCCGTCGACGGGATTGACGGTCAGCAGGAAGTCGCCCGAGACGACCTCCACCGTGCGCACGGGCACCGGTGTGCTGTGGCCGAAGTCCTGTGTGAGGGGATCCCGGGGCGGGCGCGGGCGCGGCGTGTGGCCGTCACCGTCCTGGCCGTACCTCTCGGGTCCCCGGTTGATCGGGTCCATAGGTTCCAAGCCCCCCAAGAGCGTCGTGTGCCCGATTCCAGCCCCTCCCGGCCTGCAGCACATCGCGCTGTCCCTTGTGGTCCGGGCCCGCTCGAGGGTTGCGAGGCTGCGGGCGACCGAACCCTAAACCTTCGCACAGTGTCTACGACAGCCCGGGGTACCACGGCGCCCGAGACGTCACGGTCTCGTGAGGATTGCACGTGCCGCGCGGTGCGCCGCCGTGCTCCGCCCCTCCCGGCCGGGATGTCACGCCCGATCGGCGTGTCACACCCGGGGCAGGGACTCCACCCCGAGGCCACCCTCGATGGCCAGGATCCGGTGCAGCCGGGTGGCCACCAGCAGGCGCTGCATCTGCGGCGGTACGTGACGCAGCACCAGGCGGCGGCCCCGGCGGCCGGCCCGTCGGTGGACCCCCATGATCACCCCGAGCCCGGTGGCGTCCCACGAGTCGAGTTCGGACAGGTCCAG
Organism: Streptomyces sp. NPDC046805; assembly: GCF_040645355.1. Classification (NCBI taxonomy): domain Bacteria; kingdom Bacillati; phylum Actinomycetota; class Actinomycetes; order Kitasatosporales; family Streptomycetaceae; genus Streptomyces; species Streptomyces sp. NPDC046805. The sequence continues at coordinate 54,895 of NZ_JBEYYC010000013.1, forward strand.
CACCAGGTCGCCGACTCCGTCGTCGACGGCCGAGTGCAGGACCGTACGGGCGTCCGCCGCGCTGCGGACGTCGAGGCGGCCCCCGACGACCAGCTCGGCGTGGTCGCCCCTGATGTACATATGCGCTCCCCGTGAGTTTGCGGCGTCGTACTCCGTGTACTCCGTAACGGTGCTGTGCAAGGTCTGACTGTTTCCGCGACGGCGAGGTTGCCGTCTGTGAGCGAACCGATACCGAATTCACCCCTGGGCGTGATACTCCCGGGGCGGGTGCGGTTCCGGTGACGGTACGTACGTGCTGATTCAGTACGTGTAGAAGCCCTGCCCGCTCTTGCGCCCGATGTCACCGGCGTCAACCATCCGGCGCATCAGCTCCGGCGGCGCGAACTTCTCGTCCTGCGACTCGGTGTAGATGTTGCTGGTGGCGTGCAGCAGGATGTCGACGCCGGTGAGGTCCGCCGTGGCGAGCGGGCCCATGGCGTGGCCGAAGCCCAGCTTGCAGGCGAGGTCGATGTCCTCGGCCGTCGCGACGCCCGACTCGTACAGCTTGGTCGCCTCGACGACGAGCGCCGAGATGAGACGGGTGGTCACGAAGCCGGCGACGTCGCGGTTGACGACGATGCAGGTCTTGCCGACGGACTCGGCGAACTCCCGCGCGGTGGCGAGGGTTTCGTCGCTGGTCTTGTAGCCGCGGACGAGCTCGACGAGCTGCATCATCGGTACGGGCGAGAAGAAGTGCACGCCGACGACCCGCTCGGGGCGCTCGGTGGCCGCCGCGATCTTGGTGATCGGGATGGCGGAGGTGTTGGAGGCCAGCACGGTGTCCGGGCGCACGATCTTGTCGAGCGCGCGGAAGATCTCGTGCTTGACCTCCAGCTTCTCGAAGACGGCCTCCACGACGACATCGGCGTCCGCCGCCGCGTCCAGGTCGGTGGTCGCGGTGATGCGGGCGAGCGCGGCGTCGGCGTCGTGCGCCTCCATCCTGCCCTTGCCGACGAACTTGTCGTACGAGGCCTTGATGCCGTCGGTGCCGCGCTTGAGTGCCTCGTCGGTGACATCCCGCAGGACGACGTCCCAGCCCGCCTGCGCGGAGACCTGGGCGATGCCGGACCCCATGAGACCGGCCCCGATGACGGCGAGCTTCCGTGCCACTCCGACTCCCCTTACACGCTGTTTAGCTATCCCTGTTCGGCGGACCCTAGCGCTAGTGAGGCGCTGTGTGACGGGTTAGTAACGCGCGTCACGTCCCATCCGACGGACATCACACCGGCACCCTCCCCGGCGTGTAACTAGGCTGTCCATATGGTCAATCTGACGCGCATCTACACCAGGACCGGCGACCGGGGCACCACCGCCCTCGGTGACATGAGCCGGGTCGCCAAGACCGATCTGCGGATCTCGGCGTACGCCGACGCCAACGAGGCGAACGCGGTGATCGGCACGGCCATCGCGCTGGGCGGTCTGGACGAGGAGGTCGTCGGGGTCCTCACCCGCGTCCAGAACGACCTGTTCGACGTGGGCGCGGACCTGTCGACGCCGGTGGTGGAGAAGCCGGAGTTCCCGCCGCTGCGGGTCGAGCAGTTCTACGTCGACAAGCTGGAGGCGGACTGCGACCGCTTCAACGAGCGCCTGGAGAAGCTGCGCTCCTTCATCCTCCCGGGCGGCACCCCCGGCGCGGCCCTGCTCCACCAGGCCTGCACGGTCGTCCGCAGGGCCGAGCGCTCCACCTGGGCGGCCCTGGAGGTCCACGGCGAGGCGATGAACCCTCTCACGGCGACCTACCTCAACCGGCTGTCGGACCTGCTCTTCATCCTGGCGCGCACGGCCAACAAGGACGTGGGCGACGTGCTGTGGGTGCCGGGCGGGGAGCGCTGAGCGCCGGCGCTCCCGCGCCGGTCCCTCAGCGGCCGGTGTCCTCGGCGGCGTCCTTGTCCGCCTGCCCGACGGCCGATTCGGCGGCCGCGACCTTCTTCTCCATCTCCGCGTAGCCGGAGGGGGTCGCCGGGGAGGCCGCGGAAGGTGTGGCCGCCGGGGAGGTCACGGAGGGCGCGGCCGCCGGACCGCGGTCCTCGGCGCAGCCCGCCGTGAACCCCGCGGCACCCAGGACGAGCGCCGCGGCCACCGCCGCGCACACGCGCTGACGCATCAACTCGCCCCTGCGCCGCGGCCGTTGTCCTCGCACCACGTCCTGACGTCGGCCAGGTCCTTCTTGCGCTGCTGCAGCGTGGGCACGAGCGACTTGCGGAACTCCAGGCGGTGCTGGAGGAACGTGGCGATCTCGTCGTGGCCGGCCTTCTTCGCGTTGTCCACGCGCCGCTCCAGCCGGGCGATCGAGCCGCGCCTGCCCGCGCCGGCGTCGAGCCGCTTCAGGGCGCGGTCGATCCGGCGGTCGATCTTCGGCGCCCGCTTGCACAGCCGCGCGGCCCCGTCCCTGGCCGGCGTCGGCGCGGAGGTGCCGTCGGCCACGGCCGCTCCGGTGGCGCCCGCCAGCAGCGCGGCGGCGGCCAGCCCGACGAGCAGGGTGCGCCGGCGTCGTCGTATGGACATCTGCGTCTCCAATTCCCGGACGGGCCCGATGTCCGTCCGACACGACGCAGGCTAGAGACGGTCCTTGGGGAAACTCTGTGACCGGTTCGCCCCGGCCGTCCCGATCAGCCAGTCCCGCCGGACGGGCAGTTCCCCGCCCGCCGACGGCAGCCGCACCTCGAAGCGGGCGCCGGTGCCGTCCGCTCCCTGCGTCACGGTGACGCTCCCCCGGTGCAGCGCCGCCTGCTGGGCCACCAGCGTCAGGCCGAGCCCGGAGCCCGTGCTGCCCGGGCCCCGGTGGAAGCGCTCGAAGACCTTCTCGCGCACCTCGGGCGGCACGCCCGGTCCGCGGTCGTCCACCGTGATCACCGCATGGCCGCCCGCGTCCCGCACCGCGACGGCCACCTCCGCCCCGCCGTGCGCGTCACGGCCGTGGGTCAGCGCGTTGCCGACGAGGTTGTCGCAGAGCAGCCGGAGGCCCGGCTCCCAGCCGTGGACGGCGAGGGCCGGGGGCGCCGCCAGGGTGATCCGGGCGTCCGGGGCGCGGCGGCGGGCCTCGGCGACGGCGGCGTCGGCGACCTCCGAGAGGTTCACGGTCCCGAGCGCCTCCGCCTCCACGAGGTCCCCGCGCCCGAGCTCGCGCAGCATCACCAGCAGACCGAGCAGCCGGGCGTGCTCGTGGCGCAGGTCGGCCATGACCTCCGCCCGGTCCTCGCCGGGCAGGTCGGGGTGTTCGGCGAGGATGTCGAGGTTGGTGCCCATGCTCATCAGCGGGGTGCGCAGTTCGTGCGCGGCCGCCGCCGAGAAGGACCGGGCGGTGTTCAGGGCCTCGGCGGCGCGGGCGGCCTGCTCGTCGTAGCGCGCGAGGACCGTGCGCACCGTGGCGGCGAGCTCGTCGACCTCTCTCACGCCGGTCGGCTCGTGGTGCGGTCGTACGGCGCTGGTGCGCGGGTCGAGGCCGGCGGTACGGCGGGTGAGGCGGCGCAGCGGCCGGGCGGCGCCGGTGGACACGCCCCAGGCGAGCAGCCCGGACAGAGGCGCGGCGAGCAGCGCGGTCAGCACCACGCGGCGCCGGACGAGCCGGAGTTGGGTGCGGTCGGCGGTGTCGGGTGCGAAGACCCACAGGGTGCCCGAGACGCGGGGTGTGCGGACCGTACGGGACAGCGCCCGCCAACTGCGGCCGCCCTCCCGGAGGGTGACCGGTCCGGTCGCGTGCGCGGGCAGGGCCACCGCGTCGCCCGGCTGCGGACCGCCGCCGAAGGTGGCACCTGGTCCGACGACGCGTACGCCGACGTCGAGCGTCGCGCTGTAGAGCAGCCGTTCCCTGGTGTCGGCCGCCCGGGGCCGGCCTGCCGCCGAGGCCCGCAGCAGGGCGCGTGCGTCGGGGACGGCGGCGGCGACCCGCTCGCGCAGATGCTCGTCCTCCGCGCGGTGCAGATCGCGGGCGACCAGGGTGAGCAGCAGCCAGCCCGAGGCCAGCACCAGGACCGGTACGGCGCAGCCCACGGCGAGGCCGATGCGGGTGGAGAGTTTCACGGCTGCTCCCTGAGGACGAATCCCACCCCGCGCACGGTGTGCACGAGCCGCCGCTCGCCGCCCGCCTCCAGCTTGCGCCGCAGATAGCTGACGAACGTGTCGACGGCGTCGGTGCGCACGTCTACGTCGTACCCCCACACCCGCTCAAGGAGCTGGTCGCGGGTGAGCACGAGCCCGGCGTTGCGGGCGAGCACCTCCAGGAGTTCGAACTCCCGTCGGGTCAACTCCAGTTCTCTGCCCTCTCGATGGGCTGTGCGGGCAGCCGGGTCGATGACCATCCCGGCCACCCGCAGCACCTCGTGGCTGGCCGGCGGACGGCGGCGCAGCAGGGCCCGCAGCCGCAGCACGAGCTCCTGGAGCGCGAACGGCTTGACCACATAGTCGTCGCCGCCCGCCTGGAGCCCGGCGATCCGGTCGGCGGTCTCGTCGAGCGCGGAGAGCATGAGCACGGGCAGGTCCCACCCCTCGCCGCGCAGCCTGCCGCACACCTCGATGCCGGTCATGCCCGGCATCGACACGTCCAGCACGAGCACGTCCGGCGCCGCCTCCCGCACGGCCGCCAGCGCCTCGGGGCCGCTACCGGCGGTGCGCACCGCGAACCCGCTGAGCCTGAGGCCGCGTTCGAGGGAGCGGCGGATGGCCGCGTCGTCGTCCACGACGAGCACCGCTCCGCCCGGACCCGTCTGCGTCATGTGCCCCTCCTCGTCGACCGGCCGGCGTACGTGGTCCAGACCCATTGACCGATGGTCCAGACCTTTCTATTCTCACGGCACGGTGGGCGTGAAGGCTCGGTCATGCCCCCTCCCCCACACTCACACTCCCCGAGGAGGCGCAGTATGCGCTTCAGACACCGCGTCGCGGCAGGGTTAGCGACCCTCATACTCCCCCTGGCCGGACTGGTCGGCCTGGCCTCCCCCGCCCAGGCCGCAACCACCGCCACCGCCACCTACACCAAGACCCAGGACTGGGGCACCGGCTTCGAGGGCAAGTGGACCGTCAAGAACACCGGTTCCACCGCGATCGGTTCATGGACCGTCGCATGGGACTTCCCCTCCGGTACATCGGTCACCTCCGCCTGGGACGCGGACGTGACGTCCTCCGGCACCCGCTGGACCGCCAGGAACAAGTCGTACAACGGCTCCCTCGCCCCCGGCGCCTCCGTCTCCTTCGGCTTCAACGGCACCGGTTCCGGCTCCCCCTCCCACTGCACGCTGAACAACGACAGTTGCGACGGGACCACGGTCCCCGGCGACGCCTCCCCGTCCGCGCCGGGCACCCCCACCGCCTCCCACATCACGGACACGTCGGTGCAGTTGTCCTGGGGCGCCGCCACCGACGACAAGGGCGTGAAGAACTACGACGTCCTGCGCGACGGCACCAAGGTCGCCACCGTGACGACGACCTCGTACACCGACACCGGCCTGACCGCCGGCACCGACTACTCCTACACCGTCCAGGCCCGCGACACCGCCGACCAGACGGGCCCGGTCAGCGGGGCGGTCGCCGTGCGCACCACCGGCGGCGGCACTCCCCCGGCGACCGGCGACAAGGTCAAGCTCGGCTACTTCACCGAGTGGGGCATCTACGGCCGTAACTACAACGTCAAGAACCTGGTGACATCCGGCTCGGCCGCGAAGATCACGCACATCAACTACGCCTTCGGCAACGTCACGAACGGCCAGTGCGCGATCGGCGACTCCTACGCCGACTACGACAAGGCGTTCACCGCCGACCAGTCGGTCAGCGGCGTCGCCGACACCTGGGACCAGCCGCTGCGCGGCAACTTCAACCAGCTGCGCGAGCTGAAGGCCAAATACCCGAACATCAAGGTGCTGTGGTCGTTCGGCGGCTGGACCTGGTCCGGCGGCTTCGGGCAGGCCGCCCAGAACCCGGCCGCCTTCGCGCAGTCCTGCTACAACCTGGTCAAGGACCCGCGCTGGGCCGACGTGTTCGACGGCATCGACATCGACTGGGAGTACCCCAACGCCTGCGGTCTGTCCTGCGACTCCAGCGGGGCGGCGGCCTTCAAGAACGTGATGGCGGCCCTGCGCGCCAAGTTCGGCTCCGGCAGCCTGGTCACCGCGGCCACGACCGCCGACGGCTCGGCGAACGGCAAGATCGACGCCACCGACTACGCGGGCGCGGCGAGTTACGTCGACTGGTACAACGTGATGACGTACGACTTCTTCGGCGCCTTCAACCCCCAGGGCCCGACGGCCCCGCACTCCCCGCTCACCTCGTACAGCGGCATCCCGACGCAGGGCTTCACCACGGCCGACGCGATCGCCAAGTACAAGGCGAAGGGCGTGCCTTCGAGCAAGCTGCTGATCGGCATCGGCTTCTACGGCCGCGGCTGGACCGGTGTCACCCAGGACGCCCCGGGCGGCACGGCCACGGGCCCGGCGGCGGGGACGTACGAACAGGGCATCGAGGACTACAAGGTGCTCAAGACGTCCTGCCCGCCCACCGGCACCATCGCCGGCACGTCGTACGCGCACTGCGGCAGCAACTGGTGGTCGTACGACACTCCGGCCACCATCGGCACGAAGATGACGTGGGCCCAGGACCAGGGCCTCGGCGGCGCGTTCTTCTGGGAGTTCAGCGGGGACACCGCGGGGGGTGAGCTGGTGAGCGCCCTCAGCGGCGGGCTGTCGTAACGGAATTACCTAAGCGACATTCACGCGCTGACCGGGCGGGGCTGCCTCCAGCCACGCGAGGAAACCGGTCAGCGCGTCTTCGCTCATGGCGAGTTCGAGGCGGGTGCCGCGGTGGGTGCAGACGAGGATCACGGCGTCGGAGAGCAGGGCCAGCTCCTCCTCGCCCTCGGGGACGCGGCGGCCGGCCACCTCGATCGCCGAACGCTCCAGGACGCGGCGCGGGCGGGGGGCGTAGGAGAAGACGCGGTACCACTCGATGCGGTCGCCGTTGTAGCGGGCGACACCGTAGCTCCAGCCCTTGCCACTGAGGTCCGGCTTCTCGGGCACGTCCCAGCGCAGGCTGCAGTCGAAGGTGCCGCCGGAGCGCTGGATGAGTCTGCGGCGCAGGCCGAACAGGAACAGTCCCACCACCACGAGCGCGATCACGATCCCGCACACAGTCAGAGCGAGGACCATCGGCACCGACCTCCCCGTCTCCTAGGTAGTAGAACCAGGTAATGGAACGTAAAAAACACCCACATCCGCCTCAGCCGCGGCTGGGACCGGAAGGTATCCGGTCCCAGCCGCGGCTGAGAGACGTCATCGCGTCGAGCGAGCTGGGTCAGCTGGCCGCCGCAGCCCGCAGTCGGACGTCGGCGCGGCGTTCGGCGGCCTCGTCGCCCTCCGCCTTCGCGCGCTCGAGCTCCCGCTCCACGCGCTGGACGTCGATCTCGTCCGACAGCTCGGCGATCTCGGCCAGCAGCGCCAGCTTGTTGTCCGCGAACGAGATGAAACCGCCGTGCACCGCGGCGACGACCGTTCCACCATCACTCGTACGGATGGTCACCGGGCCCGACTCCAGCACACCGAGCAGCGGCTGGTGACCGGGCATGACGCCGATGTCGCCGGACGTGGTGCGCGCGACGACCAGGGTGGCCTCACCGGACCAGACCTGGCGGTCGGCGGCGACCAGCTCGACGTGCAGCTCAGCAGCCAAGGGTGGCTCCTCGGGTCACCACCCGGCGGTTGTGCCGGGTGTGGGTCAATTCTAAAGGGCGTGGAGAGAGGGGCGGACACACCCCCCGCGGGGTGCTACCCGCGGGAGGCGTCCGGCCCCTCTCGACCGAGCACGGGGCTCAGTCGACGGAGACGCCCAGCTCCTTGGCGTTGCGCTTCAGGTCCTCGAGACCACCGCACATGAAGAACGCCTGCTCCGGGAAGTGGTCGAAGTCGCCGTCGCAGATCATGTTGAACGCGCGGATCGTCTCGTCCAGCGGCACGTCCGAACCGTCCACGCCGGTGAACTGCTTGGCGACGTGGGTGTTCTGGGACAGGAAGCGCTCCACACGACGGGCACGGTGGACGACGAGCTTGTCCTCCTCGCTGAGCTCGTCGATACCGAGGATCGCGATGATGTCCTGGAGGTCCTTGTACTTCTGCAGGATGTTCTTGACCCGCATCGCGCAGTCGTAGTGCTCCTGCGAGATGTAACGCGGGTCCAGGATCCGGGAGTTGGAGTCCAGGGGGTCCACCGCCGGGTAGATGCCCTTCTCGGAGATCGGACGGGAGAGCACCGTCGTCGCGTCGAGGTGGGCGAAGGTGGTGGCCGGGGCCGGGTCGGTCAGGTCGTCCGCGGGGACGTAGATCGCCTGCATCGAGGTGATCGAGTGACCACGGGTCGAGGTGATGCGCTCCTGGAGGAGACCCATCTCGTCGGCCAGGTTCGGCTGGTAGCCCACCGCGGAGGGCATACGGCCGAGCAGGGTCGACACCTCGGAACCGGCCTGCGTGAAGCGGAAGATGTTGTCCACGAAGAACAGCACGTCCTGCTTCTGGACGTCACGGAAGTACTCGGCCATGGTGAGGCCGGCCAGCGCGACGCGCAGACGGGTGCCCGGGGGCTCGTCCATCTGACCGAAGACCAGCGCGGTCTTGTCGATGACGCCCGAGTCGGTCATCTCCTCGATGAGGTCGTTGCCCTCACGGGTGCGCTCACCGACACCGGCGAACACGGAGACACCGTCGTGGTTGTTGGCGACACGGTAGATCATCTCCTGGATGAGCACCGTCTTGCCGACGCCGGCACCGCCGAACAGGCCGATCTTGCCGCCCTTGACGTACGGGGTGAGCAGGTCGATGACCTTGATGCCGGTCTCGAACATCTCGGTCTTCGACTCGAGCTCGTCGAAGTTCGGGGCCTTGCGGTGGATGGACCAGCGCTCGCCCTCGTGCTTCTCCTCGGAGTTCAGCACCTCACCGAGGGTGTTGAACACCTTGCCCTTGGTGAAGTCGCCGACCGGAACGGTGATCGCGTCGCCGGTGTCGACGACCGGGGTCTGGCGGACCAGACCGTCGGTCGGCTGCATGGCGATGGTGCGGACCATGCCGTCGCCCAGGTGCTGGGCGACCTCGAGGGTCAGCGTCTTCTTCGCGCCCTCGCGCGCCGGGTCGGCGACCTCGACGTGCAGGGCGTTGTACATGTCCGGAATCGCGTCGACGGGGAACTCCACGTCGACGACCGGGCCGATGACCCGGGCGACGCGGCCCGGGGCCGTCGTGGTCTCAACAGTGGTGGTCATTATCGGTCACTCCCCGCGGTCGCGTCGGCAAGGGCGCTCGCGCCACCGACGATCTCGCTGATTTCCTGGGTGATTTCGGCCTGGCGGGCCGCGTTGGCAAGACGGGTGAGGTTCTCGATGAGCTCACCCGCGTTGTCGGTGGCCGACTTCATCGCGCGCCGCGTGGCGGCGTGCTTCGAAGCGGACGACTGGAGGAGCGCGTTGTAGATACGGCTCTCCACGTAGCGCGGCAGCAGAGCGTCGAGGACGTCCTCCGCCGAGGGCTCGAATTCGTACAGCGGAAGGATCTCGCCCTCCTGCTTCTCGCCGACCTCGTCGAGGTTCAGCGGGAGCAGCTGCTCGACCTTCGCGGTCTGCGTCATCATCGAGACGAACTCGGTGAAGACGATGAACAGTTCGTCCACGCCGCCGTCCGCGTCGTCCTTCTCGATGGCCTCGATCAGGGGTGCCGCGACCTTCTTGGCGTCCGCGTACGTGGGCTGGTCGGTGAAGCCGGTCCACGACTCCGTGATCTTGCGCTCACGGAAGTTGTAGTGCGCCACACCGCGGCGGCCGACGATGAAGACCTCGACCTCTTTGCCCTCGCGCTCTAGGCGCGCGGTCAGCTGCTCCGCCGCCTTGATGGCGTTGGAGTTGAAGGCGCCGGCCAGACCGCGGTCGCTCGTGAGGAGCAGGACCGCGGCACGGGTCGGGTGTTCGGCCTCCGTGGTCAGCGGGTGGTCGACGTTCGAACCGGTGGCGACCGCCCTGACCGCGCGAGTGAGCTCGGCCTCGTACGGCTTGGAGGCCGCCACCTTGCGCTGCGCCTTGACGACGCGCGAGGCGGCGATCATCTCCATCGCCTTGGTGATCTTCTTGGTCGCGGTGACGGATCGGATGCGACGCTTGTAGACCCGGAGCTGGGCTCCCATGAGTCAGGTCCCTTCCTTACGTCACTTGGCGGCAGCGGCAGCCGGAACGTCCTCGCCGAGCAGCTTGCCGTCGGAGGTCTCGAACTGCTTCTTGAAGTCGCCGATCGCGTCGCCCAGAGCCGTCAGCGTGTCGTCCGACATCTTGCCGCCCTCCTTGATGGAGGTCATGAGGCCCTGGTGCTTGCGGTGCAGGAACTCCAGCATCTCCTTGTCGAAGCGCCGGACGTCCTTCACCGGGACGTCGTCCATCTTGCCGGTACCACCGGCCCAGATGGTGACGACCTGGTTCTCGGTGGCCATCGGGTCGTACTGCTTCTGCTTGAGCAGCTCGGTCATGCGGCTACCGCGGTCCAGCTGGGCCTTCGACGCGGCGTCCAGGTCGGAACCGAAGGCGGCGAAGGCCTCCAGCTCGCGGTACTGGGCCAGGTCGACACGCAGACGGCCGGAGACCTGCTTCATCGCCTTGTGCTGGGCGGCACCACCGACACGGGAGACGGAGATACCGACGTTCAGCGCGGGACGCTGACCGGCGTTGAACAGGTCCGACTCCAGGAAGCACTGGCCGTCGGTGATGGAGATGACGTTGGTCGGGATGAACGCCGAGACGTCGTTGGCCTTGGTCTCGACGATCGGCAGACCGGTCATCGAGCCGGCGCCCATGTCGTCGGAGAGCTTGGCGCAGCGCTCCAGCAGACGGGAGTGCAGGTAGAAGACGTCACCCGGGTAGGCCTCGCGGCCCGGCGGACGGCGCAGCAGCAGGGAGACGGCACGGTAGGCGTCGGCCTGCTTCGTCAGGTCGTCGAAGACGATGAGGACGTGCTTGCCCTCGTACATCCACTGCTGACCGATGGCGGAACCGGTGTACGGCGCCAGGTACTTGAAGCCGGCCGGGTCGGACGCCGGGGCGGCGACGATGGTCGTGTACTCCAGCGCGCCGTTCTCCTCCAGCGCACGGCGGACCTCAGCGATGCTGGAGCCCTTCTGGCCGACGGCGACGTAGATGCAGCGGACCTGCTTCTTCGGGTCGCCCGAGCGCCAGTTGTCGCGCTGGTTGATGATCGTGTCGACGGCCAGGGCGGTCTTGCCGGTCTGACGGTCACCGATGATCAGCTGACGCTGGCCGCGGCCGATCGGGGTCATCGCGTCGACGGCCATGTAGCCCGTCTCCATCGGCTCGTGCACCGACTTGCGCTCCATGACCGTGGGGGCCTGCAGCTCAAGGGCACGGCGACCGTGGGTGTCGATCTCGCCGAGACCGTCGATCGGGTTGCCGAGCGGGTCGACGACGCGGCCGAGGTAGCCCTCGCCGACCGGCACGGAGAGCACCTCACCGGTGCGCTGCACCGGCTGACCCTCCTCGATGCCACTGAACTCACCGAGGACGATGGCGCCGATCTCGCGCTCTTCCAGGTTGAGCGCGAGGCCGAGGGTGCCGTCCTCGAACTTCAGCAGTTCGTTGGCCATGGCCGAGGGCAGGCCCTCGACCTTCGCGATGCCGTCGCCGGCAAGGGTGACCGTACCGACCTCCTCGCGCGAGGCCGCGTCCGGCTTGTACGACTGGACGAAGTTATCCAGTGCGTCCCGGATCTCCTCCGGCCGGATCGTGAGCTCCGCCATCTGGGTTCCCTGCTCTCCTTGTTGGGCCCGAAGTTTCACTTGGGGGGATGGGGACTCCCCCCTTGAAGAGGTGAATCCTCTGCTACGGCCCAACCAGGGCCGTGTAAGTACGTACTGCTTGTTGAGTTGCTGCTATTCCGCCATGCGGCGGGCGGCGTCCTCGATACGGTCCGCGATGGAGCCGTTGATGACCTCGTCGCCGACCTGCACCCGCATCCCGCCGACGACCTCGGGGTCGACGTCGAGGTTGAGGTGCATCTTGTGGCCGTAGAGCTTCTCGAGGGCCGCGCCCAGGCGCCGCTTCTGCGCGTCGCTCAGCGGCACCGCCGAGGTGACGACCGCGACCATGCGGTCCCGGCGCTCCGCGGCGAGCTTGGACAGGGACTCCAGTCCCGCTTCCAGGCTACGTCCCCGCGGCGCGGTCACAAGGCGCGTCACCAGACGCTCGGTGGTCTTGTCCGCCTTGCCGCCGAGCAGCCGGCGCAGCAGCTCGACCTTGGCCGAGGTGTCGGCCTTGCGGTCGGTCAGCGCGGCGCGCAGCTCGGGGTTCGAGGCGATGATCCGGCCGAACCGGAACAGCTCGTCCTCGACGCTGTCGAGCCGGCCCGCCTTCTGCGCCGCGGTGAGGTCGGCGATGTCCGCCAGTTCCTCCAGCGCGTCCACCAGGTCACGCGGCTGCGACCAGCGGGATCGCACCATGCCGGCCACCAGGTCGGCGGCGGGGCCGCTGACCTGGCCGCCGAGCAGGCGCTGAACCAGCTCGGCCTTCGCGTCGGCGGGCTGCGCCGGGTCGGTGAGGACCCGACGCAGCGACCCCTCGCGGTCGAGCAGCGCGGTGACGGCCGCCAGCTCGTCGGCGAGCGCGCCCGCGTCCACGGACGTCGAGTCCGTCAGCGCGTCGAGACGCTCACGTGCGGCTGCCAGTGCCTCGCGGCTCGCTCCGTTCATCGCGCGGCCTCGGCCTTCTCCTCGAGCTCGTCGAGGAAGCGGTCGATCACACGGCTCTGGCGGGCGGTGTCCTCGAGGGACTCGCCGACCAGCTTGCCGGCCAGCTCGGTGGCCAGCTTGCCGACGTCCTGACGGAGCGTGGCAGCGGCGACCTTGCGGTCGGCGGCGATCTGAGCGTGACCGGTGGCGACGATCTCCTCGCGCTGACGCTGGCCCTCGGCCCGCATCTCCGCGATGAGCGCGGCACCCTGCTCCTGCGCCTCCTGGCGCATGCGCGCGGCCTCGTGCCGGGCCTCGGCGAGCTGGGCCCGGTACTGCTCAAGAACGCTCTGGGCCTCGGTCTGCGCGGCCTCGGCCTTCTCGATACCGCCCTCGATCGCCTCGCGGCGCTCGTCCAGAACCTTGTTGATGTTCGGGAGGAGCTTCTTGGCGAGGAAGCCGAAGACGATGACGAAGGCGATCAGGCCGATGATGAGCTCGGGGAGCGGCGGGAAGAGGGGGTTCTCCGCCTCAGCCGCCAGCTGAACCAGGGGGCTCATGTCAGTGCCTTTCGTCTAGTGGGCTGTCGTGGATCCGACGATCACGTGCCGTAGACGAACGGCATGACCAGGCCGATGAGGGCGAGCGCCTCACAGAAGGCGAAGCCGAGGATCTGGTTGGCGCGGATCAGACCGGCGGCCTCGGGCTGACGGGCCAGCGCCTGGGTGCCGTTACCGAAGATGATGCCGACGCCGACGCCGGGGCCGATGGCGGCGAGGCCGTAACCGAGCGAGCCGAGCGAACCGTGAACGCCGGCGGCGGCAGCAAGGGTCTGGAGCATGCCAGTTCTTCCTTTTCTTTACGGACCGGTGGGGGTTGGCCACCGGACGACTACGGGGTGGGTGAGGCGGGTGCTCAGTGGTGCTCGGCGAGCGCGCCCTGGATGTAGGCGCACGTCAGAAGGACGAAGACGTACGCCTGCAGGGCCTGGATGAAGAGCTCGAAGGCGGTCATCACGATGGTCATCACGAAGGACACGCCCGCGTAGGCGATGCCGATGCCGTTCAGCAGGTACCAGCTGGCGATCGTGAAGAGCAGCAGCAGCGTGTGACCGGCGAACATGTTCGCGAAGAGTCGCACCGCGTGAGTGAAGGGCCGCACGATGAGGTTCGAGAAGAACTCGATGACCATGGCCAGCGGCAGCACCGGGCCGAGCGACTTGTCGTAGCCGGTGACGTTCTTGAAGAAGCCGACGAAGCCGTGTCGCTTGAAGGTCAGCGAGACCCACAGGACGTAGACGATCAGTGCGAGCCCGATCGGGTACGCGATGATCGACGTCACCGGGAACTGGGCGACCGGGATGATCGCCCAGAGGTTCATCATCCAGACGAAGAAGAAGATGGAGACGACGAGAGGAACGTACTTCTCGCCTTCCTTCTTTCCGAGCGTCTCGTAGACGACACCGCGGCGGACGAAGTCGTACCCCGCCTCGGCGACCATCTGCAGCTTGCCCGGGACGACCTTCGGCTTACGGAAGGCGGTCCAGAAGAAACCGACGATGATGATCGAGCCGAGCAGCGCCAGCAGCATCGGCTTGTCGAAGTACACGTTGCTGTTCGCGTTGCCCCAGATCGGCTTGAACAGGAACGAGTGCAAGCCCGGAGCCGGGAAGCCGCACCCGGTGAACAGGTGGCAGCTCGCATCGGAAGCGAGCGTCTGCATCGAATCAGCACTCACCGCGGGCTCCTTCATCGTGGCGCATGGATACGGCAACCTCGTTGTGTCGGCGCGGCGTTCGGCCGCGGTTCGGCACGGGACTGGTGTTACGGATGGGGGGGCGGCTGTGGGGCATCTCGCCTCGCGATTGAGTGGGCGTCAGCTCAGATGCCCGCGCCCGCGATGCCGCAGTTGGCACCGGACGATAGCAGCATCTCTCGTGCGCCTTTATCCCGGCCCTACCTCTCACGACCCATGCCCCGTCTTTTCGGGCTTGTCGTCGTTCGAGGAGGTCGTCGAATCGGGTTCGACGTAAAGCGTCTTGGCTTTCATGTGGGCACGCGTCTGCGCGACGATCCACGTCAGGGTGGAGACGACGAGCACGATGGCGAAGACCCGGGGATTGAACAGCGTGGTGTTCTTGAAGGCGGCGACGAAGATGAACAACAGCAACAGCTGCGCCGCGTAGAGCATCAGACCCATGGCCTGGAAGAGATGCGGAAGCGACTTGGCGGTGCGCTGCAGGACGTAGAGACCGATCCCCATGAAGAGGATCACGATCAGCGTCGCGGCGACCGCCCCGATCGCGCCCTTGCCGCCGGCGACGATCCCACTGACAACGGCGGCGAGTGCGCCGACGGCGGCCGTGGGTACGGCGGCCTGGGCCAGGATCCGGGCGTCATTTGACGGCATGGCGGCAACTCCGCTTTCGCAGGGGGCAGGGGTGTCGTCATGGACGAGCGTAGTCCCGGCTTGAGGGGGTGAAGACCTCACGCCAAGGGACCGTCTCACTACGGTCCTTCGGTTCTGTCCGGGGTTCTCGTGAACCGTATCACAAACTATTTGATGAGGTCTTTACCCGTTCGTGTGCTCGGCGTCACACATGAGGGTGACGCTGCGCGTCTGGGCGAAAACGCGACCAGCTTGTCTGGTATTAGGGCGCTTCGTTCCCCCATGAAAGGGCAATGCTCTAGTCAGATTCTTACCTTACCGGAGGGCGCCGGGCCGGCGGCGTCAGCGCGACGTTCCCGCCTTGCGCCGATCCAGGAAGCGCGAACGAGCGCCGATTGCGGTGGCCCCGTTGACGCCGGGCACCCCGACGGCGACGGCAGCCTGCTGCTCGCCCTCGGCGGACAGCTCGGACTCGTCGGCCGCCGCCACGGGGCCCATGGGCGCCACGGCCGCACTGTGGCGGTAGCGCGGCGGCACGAGGATCTCCGCCCAGCGGGGCGCATGCGGGGTGAACCGGGGCAGCAGAAGCAGCGCCAGGCCGATCGCGCTGAGGAAGACGACGCCGAGCACGATCCACATGGACGCGGAGTTCACGGAGTAGGCCAGCGCCCCGAAGCCGATCAGCGCCGACCAGAAGTACATGATCAGCACCGCCCTGCTGTGCGAGTGGCCGATCTCCAGCAGCCGGTGGTGCAGATGCCCGCGGTCGGCGGCGAACGGCGACTGACCGCGCCAGGTGCGGCGCACGATGGCCAGCACCAGGTCGGCGGCCGGCACGGCGATGATCGTCAGCGGCAGCAGCAGCGGGATGTAGACCGGCACCGTCTGGTGCACCGCCGCCTTCTCGGAGCCGGCGTACAGGTTGAGCGCGTCCGGGTCCACCTGACCCGTGATCGAGATCGCGCCCGCGGCCAGCACCAGGCCGATCAGCATCGAGCCGGAGTCGCCCATGAAGATCCGCGCCGGGTGCATGTTGTGCGGCAGGAAGCCCAGGCACATGCCCATCAGGATCGCCGCGAACAGCGTCGCCGGGGCGGCGGCCTCGATGCCGTACGACGTCCAGATCCGGTACGCGTACAGGAAGAACGCGGTCGCCGCGATGCACACCATGCCCGCCGCGAGACCGTCCAGGCCGTCCACGAAGTTCACGGCGTTGATCGTGACGAGGACGAGCGCGACCGTCAGGAGCGTGCCCTGCCACTGGGTCAGCGCCACGTTGCCGACGCCGGGGACGGGCAGCCACAGGATCGTCAGACCCTGCATGACCATGACGCCGGCGGCGATCATCTGGCCGCCCAGCTTGATCAGGGCGTCGATCTCGAACTTGTCGTCCAGGACACCGATCAGCCAGATCAGCGCCGCCCCGGAGAGCAGCGCTCGCGGCTCGTTGGACCGGACGAAGAGCTCGTGGAGGTTGGTGAGGTGATCGGCGACCAGCAGGCCCGCGCACAGGCCGAAGAACATCGCGATCCCGCCGAGGCGCGGAGTGGGCTCCCGGTGCACGTCACGTGCCCGGATCTCCGGCATGGCTCCCGCCACGATCGCGAATTTCCGTACCGGCCCTGTCAGCAGATACGTCACCGCGGCCGTGATGCAGAGCGTCAGCAGGTATTCACGCACAGGCTTCCCCACAGGTCTCGCTGGTCATCACAGCCCCACACCCTAGCGACGGTCGCATATGTATGGGGACTTCCGGGCAGCGGGCGACGGTTGCACTGTGGCCGGGCACCAGGTGCATGACCGTGCGCCTACCCCCGCTCAGCCGGGATACGGCGGAAATCTACCGGTCAGCCCGCGGACCTCGTCACGCGCCCCCGTGACGTCGATCTCACCGCGCAATACCCCGGCCAGCAACACGGCGATCCGCGCCATCTCCGCCTCCCCCATTCCCTGCGTGGTCACCGCGGCCGTGCCCAGCCGCAGACCGCGTGCGTCGCCGTGCGGCAGCGCGCAGCAGTCCAGCACCAGGCCCGCGGCGGCGAGCCGGCCGCGCGCGGTGCGCCCGTCGATGCCGAGG
This sequence comes from Streptomyces sp. NPDC046805, assembly GCF_040645355.1. NCBI lineage: Bacteria > Bacillati > Actinomycetota > Actinomycetes > Kitasatosporales > Streptomycetaceae > Streptomyces > Streptomyces sp. NPDC046805. The sequence continues at coordinate 72,089 of NZ_JBEYYC010000013.1, forward strand.
GGCGCCGGGTCGGCGGTGATCAGGTGCGTGTCCGTGCCCCCGGTGGTGACGGCGAGCCCCTCGTCGGCCAGCTCCGCCGCCAGCACCTTCGCGTGGGCGACGACCCGCCGGGCGTACGCGGCGAAGGCCTCGGTCGCCGCCTCGCCGAAGGCGACGGCCTTGGCGGCGACGGAGTTCATCTGCGCGCCGCCCTGGGTGAAGGGGAACACGGCCCGGTCGACGCGCTCGGCGAGCTCCGCCCCGCACAGGATCATCCCGCCGCGCGGCCCGCGCAGCACCTTGTGCGTGGTCGCGCAGACGATGTCGGCGTACGGCACCGGACTCGGCGCCACTCCCCCGGCGACGAGCCCGATGGGATGCCCGGCGCCGGCGATGAGATAGGCGCCGACCTCGTCGGCCACGTCCCGGAAGAAGGCGTAGTCGATGTGCCGGGGATAGGCGATGGACCCGCACACGATCGCCTTGGGCCGGTGCGCCCGGGCCAGCGCGCGCACCTGGTCGTAGTCGATGAGCCCGCTCTCCGCGTCCACCCCGTACGCCACGAACTCGAACCAGCGGCCGGAGAAGTTGGCCGGCGAGCCGTGCGTGAGATGGCCGCCGTGGGGCAGTCCGAGGGCGAGCACGGTGTCGCCGGGCCGCAGCAGGGCGGCGTACGCGGCGAGCATGGCGGAGGAGCCGGAGTGCGGCTGGACGTTGGCGTGGGCGGCGCCGAACAGTGCCCTGGCCCGGTCGACCGCGACGCGCTCGGCGACGTCGACGATCTCGCAGCCGCCGTGGTGCCGGGCGCCGGGGTATCCCTCGGCGTACTTGTTGGCCACGGGCGAGCCCAGCGCGGCCAGCACGGCCGGGGACGTGAAGTTCTCGGCGGCGATCAGCTGCAGCGTCGTCGACTGGCGGGCCAGCTCCGCCAGCAGGATCTCGGCCAGCTCGGGGTCCTGTCGCCGCAGGACATCGGCCTCGAGGGTAGGGCTGGCCGACATGGCGGGCTCCCGGGCGGTCGTGTTGTGGGCGGTTCGCCTCCGGGGCGCCTCAGCCGGTGCTCCTCGGCTCACACGCCTCGGTGGCGTACGTCCAATGTAGGCCCGGGGCGGTCGGGGTGCCCGGCCGTCACATCCGCGCGGGTACGCCGGTGAGAGCGGTGACGGCCGGGTCCAGGGCCTCGTGTATCTCGTCGCCGATGGAGCGGAAGAACGTCAGCGGGGCGCCGTAGGGGTCGTGGACCTCGTCGGCCTCGGCGTTCGGCGCCAGGAGCCACCCGCGCAGCGCGGCGGCCGCACGGACCAGGGCACGGGCGCGCGTGACCACGCCGTCGTCCAGCGGCGGCAGGGTGGCCGGGTCGATCGCGCGGACCAGGCGGGTGAACTCCTTGAGCGTGAAGGTGCGCAGGCCCGCCGAGTGCCCCATGGAGATCACCTGGGCCCGGTGGTCGCGGGTCGCGGTCAGCACCAGGTCGGCCATGATCACGTGCTCGTCGAGCAGTTCACGGCCCATGAAGCCGGTGGCGTCCGCGCCGAACTCGGCCAGCACGGTCTCCGCGTTGGCCTCCATGGGCGCGCCCTCGTGGCCCCAGGTGCCCGCGCTCTCCACGACCAGCGGGCCGCCCAGGACGCCGAGCCGCTCCCGCACGAGGTGGCGGGTCAGCCGCTCGGTGATCGGCGAGCGGCACACGTTGCCGGTACTGACGTGGAGGATGCGGAAGGTGTCGCGCGGAAACCCGAAGGTCGTGGTCTGTTCCGCGGTGCTTTCCCCGTTGCCTATGCCACGCCCCGCGTTAGGGGCCGTCAATTCGCCACCTCGAGGTCTGGTACGACCTTGCGCAGCTCGTCCTGGGAGATCGCGCCCTCGCGCAGCAGCACGGGCACCTCACGCGTGACGTCGACGATGGACGACGCGATGTTGCCGGGGGTCGGACCGGCGTCGAGGTAGACGGACACGGCGTCGCCGAGCATCCGCTGGGCGGCGTCGCAGTCCTCGGGCGCGGGGTGGCCGGAGAGGTTCGCCGAGGACACGGCCATCGGGCCGACCTCGGTCAGCAGCTCGATGGCGACCGGGTGCAGCGGCATGCGCACGGCGACGGTGCCACGGGTGTCCCCCAGGTCCCACTGAAGCGACGGCTGGTGCCGTGCGACGAGCGTGAGACCGCCCGGCCAGAACGCGTCGACCAGCTCCCAGGCCAGCTCGGAGAAGTCCGTGACGAGACCGTGCAGCGTGTTCGGGGAGCCGATGAGGACGGGGCTCGGCATATTGCGGCCCCGGCCCTTGGCCTCCAGCAGGTCGCCTACGGCCTCCGGGGAGAACGCGTCGGCGCCGATGCCGTACAGCGTGTCGGTCGGCAGCACCACGAGCTCGCCACGACGGACGGCGGAGGCGGCCTCGCGCAGACCCGTCACGCGGTCGGTCGCGTCATTGGTGTCGTATCGCCGTGCCATCTCTAACGAGCCTCCTCGTACACGAAGTACACGTACTGCTGGGTCGAAGTCTGCGGGCCGCTCACGGCATCGCCTTGCGGGCGGTGGCGAACCGGGGGCGGTTGTTGAGGTCCGGGTGATCGGCCGCGTCGGCCCAGCCCCGCTCCTCGGTGAAGATCCACGGCACCTGGCCGCCCTGGGTGTCGGCGTGCTCGATCACGACGACGCCGCCGGGGCGCAGCAGCCGGTGTGCGGTGCGTTCCAGGCCGCGGATGAGGTCGAGGCCGTCCTCGCCGGAGAACAGGGCGAGTTCGGGGTCGTAGTCCCGCGCCTCGGGGGCGACGTACTCCCACTCGGTGAGCGGGATGTACGGCGGGTTGGAGATGACGAGGTCGACCTGGCCGTCGAGGTCCGGGAAGGCCTCCAGCGCGTTGCCCTGGCGCAGGTCGACCCGGGACCCCTCCACGTTCTTGCGGGTCCAGCGGATCGCCTCGTCGGACAGCTCCACGGCGTGCACGCGCGAGCGCGGCACCTCCTGCGCGAGCGCGAGCGCGATGGCACCCGAGCCGGTGCACAGGTCGACGATGAGCGGCTCGACCACGTCCATGGCGCGCACGGCGTCTATGGCCCAGCCGACCACCGACTCGGTCTCCGGCCGCGGCACGAACACGCCCGGCCCGACCTGGAGTTCCAGGTACCGGAAGTAGGCGCGCCCGGTGATGTGCTGCAGCGGCTCGCGCTGCTCGCGGCGGGCGACGACCTCCCAGTAGCGGGCGTCGAAGTCGGAGTCCTTCACGGAGTGGAGCTGGCCGCGCTTCACACCGTGCACGAAGGCGGCGAGCTCCTCCGCGTCGTTGCGCGGCGAGGGCACGCCGGCGTCGGCCAGCCGCTGGGTGGCCTGCGCCACCTCCGCGAGCAGCAGGTTCACGCTCGTCCTCCGTGTGTACTCGTACGTGCCTTACGCGGCCGCGAGCTTCGCCGCCGAGTCGGCGTCGACGCAGGCCTGGATCACCGCGTCGAGCTCGCCGTCCAGGACCTGGTCCAGGTTGTACGCCTTGAAGCCGACGCGGTGGTCCGAGATGCGGTTCTCCGGGAAGTTGTACGTACGGATCTTCTCGGAGCGGTCGACGGTGCGGACCTGGCTGCGGCGGGCGTCGGCGGCCTCCCGCTCCGCCTCCTCCTGCGCCGCGGCGAGCAGCCTGGAGCGCAGGATACGCAGAGCCTGCTCCTTGTTCTGCAGCTGGCTCTTCTCGTTCTGGCAGGAAGCGACGACTCCGGTGGGGATGTGCGTGATGCGCACGGCGGAGTCGGTGGTGTTGACGGACTGGCCGCCGGGACCGGAGGAGCGGTAGACGTCGATGCGGAGGTCGTTGGGGTTGATCTCCACGTCCACCTCCTCGGCCTCGGGGGTGACGAGGACACCGGCGGCGGAGGTGTGGATACGGCCCTGCGACTCGGTGGCCGGCACGCGCTGCACGCGGTGCACACCGCCCTCGTACTTCAGCCGCGCCCACACGCCCTGGCCGGGCTCCATCTGACCGCGGGTCTTCACCGCGACCTGGACGTCCTTGTAGCCGCCGAGCTCGGACTCCGTGGAGTCGATGATCTCGGTCTTCCAGCCCACGCGCTCCGCGTACCGCAGGTACATGCGCAGCAGGTCGCCGGCGAACAGGGCGGACTCGTCGCCGCCCGCGCCCGCCTTGATCTCGAGGATGACGTCCTTGTCGTCGCTGGGGTCGCGCGGGACCAGCAGCAGGCGCAGCTTCTCGGTGAGCTCCTCGCGCTGCCGCTCCAGCTCCTTGACCTCGGCGGCGAAGTCCGGGTCGTCGGCGGCGAGTTCACGCGCGGTCTCGATGTCGTCACCGGTCTGCTTCCAGGAGCGGTACGTGGCGACGATCGGGGTGAGCTCGGCGTAACGCTTGTTCAGCTTGCGCGCGTTGGCCTGGTCGGCGTGGACCGACGGATCGGCGAGCTTCGTCTCCAGGTCGGCGTGCTCACCGACCAGCTCATCGACTGCCTCGAACATGGTGGGCTCCTGAATGCGAACGGGACGGAAGGGCGGGCGACCAAAAACGCCGGTCCCGGCACGCCCTGGAGCGGGCGCGACCGTGGACCGGCGGATGGGGGCTCGCTACTTCTTGGAGCCGGCGGCCTTGCCGAAGCGGGCCTCGAAGCGGGCCACACGGCCACCGGTGTCGAGGATCTTCTGCTTGCCCGTGTAGAACGGGTGGCACTCGGAGCAGACTTCGGCACGGACGGTGCCGGAGCCGATGGTGCTACGCGTGGTGAACGACGCGCCACAGGTGCAGCTGACCTGCGTCTCGACGTACTCGGGGTGGATGTCGCGCTTCAAGGTGTCTCCTAGATTCGGGAGGGCGCCGGGTCGCCGCCGCGGAATGCGACCGCGTGAACCGGAGCCGACGTACCAGTCTGCCAGGACTGGGCGCATCCCCCAAAACCGGGTGGTGGGACGATGTATTCCCGCGGGCCGAAAGGGGGCGTACGACCGCCTGTCACACGGTGTCTACGACGAGGTCACGACGCCGGTGGCCTTGCCGGTGGCGGTGCCCTTCGCCGCGCTCTTCGGGATCGGCCGGTCGTGCTCCAGCGCGCGCCAGACCTGCTTCGCCTGGGTCTTGGCGACCAGGACCCGGTTCGGATCCGTGGGGTCGTAGCGCACCGGCATCGTGACCATCTTCATGTGCGCCGGGCTGATGCCCTTCAGGCCGTTCGCGAAGTCCACCAGGGAGTTCACCGAGCCCAGCTCGGAGTCGGTGGTGACGGTCTTGGTGGCGGCATCGGCGACGCTGTACAGCTTCTCGGGGTTGCTGAAGACGCCGATCTGCTTGGCCTGGTTGACCAGGGCCTTGATGAACGCCTGCTGGAGCTGGATACGGCCGAGGTCGGAGCCGTCGCCGACGCCGTGCCGGGTGCGGACCAGCCCGAGAGCCTGCCGGCCGGTGAGCGTGTGCCGGCCGGCCTTGAGGTCGAGGTGGCTGTTGGGGTCGTCGATGTCCTTGGTCGTGGTGACCGTGACCCCGCCGAGGTCGTCGATGAGCTTCTTGAAGCCCGTGAAGTCGACCTCGAGGTAGTGGTCCATGCGGATGCCGGTGACGGACTCGACGGTCTTCACCGCGCAGGTCGCACCACCGGTGGAGTAGGCCGAGTTGAACATCACGTCGGACGCGGCGGGGTGCAGGGTGCCACTGGTGTCCGTGCACGACGGGCGGTTGATGAGGGTGTCGCGCGGGATGGACACCACGCTCGCCTTCTTGTGCCCCTTGTAGACGTGGATGATCATCGCCGTGTCGGAGCGCGAGGAGCCGTCGTCGTCGCCGCCGCCGAGCTTGCCGTTGGCGCCGGAGCGGGTGTCCGAGCCGAGGAGCAGGATGTTCTCGGAACCGTTGTCGACCTTCGTCGGCCGGTGGGCGCCCAGGGCCTGGTTGATGTCGACGCTTCTGATGTTGCCGTTGAGCTTGAAGTACACATAGCCGGCGCCCGCGCCGCCCAGCAGGACGACGCCCGCGGCGGTCCATGCCATGACCCGCAGGGCCTTGCGCTTGCCGCGGGGCCGGGGACTGCCGTAGCCCGCGCCGTCGCGCGGTCCGTTCGTGCCGGGCTCGGGTATGCCGCTGCCCGGCATGCTCTCGGCGGACAATGTGCTCCTCGGTTCTCGTCCGGTCGGGTACCCCCGTTTCCAGGGTGAGGTCCGGTCGCCCGCACCATCGTCGCTCCACCTGGTCAGACGGCGAAGCTTCGGAAAGCGTCGCACAACGCACGGTGCCCACCGCGTGCGGCGGTGGGCACCGTGCGTAGCGCGGTGAGCGGGGGGAACCCGCTCACCTGCGGTTTCAGCCGAAGATGTCGTACTGCTGGTAACCCGTGCCGAGGGAGGCCCTTGTGGCGAAGATCTCGCTGGTCGCCTTGCCGGTGCCCTTGTACAGGTAGAGCGTGCCGCCCGGGGTGCGGGCCAGGAAGTCCGCCTTGCCGTCGCCGCTGATGTCACCGACCGCGTCGAAGGCGTTGTAGCCGGTCCACGCCGAGCGGACCTTGACCCGGCCCGAGAAGGCGCCGGTGCCGGACTTGCCGGTGCCCTTGTACAGGTAGACGTCCCCGGTGCTCTTGTTGCGGGCGATCAGGTCGGCCTTGCCGTCGCCGTTGAAGTCGCCGTGGCCGCGCACGGAGTTGTACTGGTTCCAGCCCGTGCCGACCTCCACGCGGGAGCCGAAGGTGCCGTTGCCCTTGCCCGGGTAGATCCACAGGGCGCCGGCGGAGTCGACGGACAGCAGGTCGGGCAGGTAGTCGCCGGTCACGTCACCGGGGGTGATGATGCGGGTGCGGGTCTTCCAGCCGGTGAAGATCCTCGTCTTGGCCCAGGAGCCGGAGGCCACGACGTAGTGCATCCAGTAGACGTCACCGGTGGCGCTGTCGCGGACGACGAGGTCCTGGATGCCGTCCCGGTCGAGGTCCGCCTGCAGGACGACGTTGACGCCGTTCCAGGAGCCCCAGGAGGAGCGGGTGGCCAGCGACGTGCCCTTGGAGTCCTTCTCGTAGCCGGTCTTGGTGGAGGCGTTGCGCAGCCACACGTCGGCCTTGCCGTCGGTGTAGCTGAGGTTCGCGTCGTCGACCTGCGCGTAGGCGGCGCCGGCATAGGTGCCGACCTTCGAGAAGACGCTGTACGCGCCCTTCTCGACGCAGTCCTCCACGCCCCAGGAGACGACGCCGACGATCCGGCCGCCCACCACGAGCGGGCCACCGGAGTCGCCGTTGCAGGCGGAGGTGGTGCCGGCGTCGCTGCCGGTGGCGGGGTCGCCGGCGCAGACCATGTGGCCCGCGGTGAAGTCCGTGCCGTAGTAGCCGGAGCAGGTGGCGTCCGACTGGATGGGCAGCGTGGCCGTCTTCAGCGTCTCGGAGATGTCCTGGCTGGTGGAGCTGGTGCGGCCCCAGCCGTAGAGCGTGGCGCTGGTGCCCGCCGCGTACGAGGCGGTGTCGCCGGCGGTCGTCATCCGGATCGGCGTCGCCTTGACCGGGGCGCCCAGGGTGAGCACGGCGATGTCGTTGTTGATCGTCGTCGCGCTGTACGACGGGTGGTTCCACTGCCGCAGGACACCGGTGACGGTGCCGCCGTGCAGGTCCGTGTTGCCGGAGCTGTCGGTGGTCGGCAGCTGGGACGTCCCGGTGACGATCGCGCCGTTCGCGTTCCAGTCGTAGCCCTTGACGCAGTGCGCGGCGGTGAGGATCTTCGTCGGCGAGACGACCGAGCCGCCGCAGAAGAAGCCGAGGTCGTCGCTCTCGTCGGCGGTGCCGCGGTCGTCGTAGTACCAGAGCTGTGCCATCCACGGCGCGCTCGTGATGGTGGTCTCGGTGCCGCCGATGACCTTCGGGTCGACGGTACCGGTGCCGGTGGTGCTCGCGCTCATGGACGACTTCGTGGTCGTGCGCCCCGGGGTGTCGTCACCGGCGAGGGCGCCCGCGACCCGCTTCTGCAGCGTGGCGAGCGACGGCGAGCTGATGGCGGGCTTCTCGGTCGGCGTCGGCACCGCGGTGGCCGCTCCCGCGGACGACACCATCAGCGCGGCGGTGACGGCCGCGGCGACCGAGGCCGCGGCGACGGGCAGTGCGATGCGTATCCGGCGTCTGTGCCGACCGCCTTCGGGCGTGGGTGTGCCCACAAGTCCCCCCTCGGGATCAGGAATTCGACGGCAGGAAAGCCGATCGAAGAGCGCGATCGTACCCCGGGGGAAAGCCGAAGGGCCGCCCCCGTTTACAGGGGCGGCCCTTCGTCGACGAGCGACCGTCGGCTCAACGGCGATCAGTCACCGTTGCCGGGAGCGGGCGTCGTCTTCTGGATCTGCGTGAGGAACTCGACGTTCGACTTCGTCTGCTTCATCTTGTCGAGGAGCAGCTCGATCGCCTGCTGCTGGTCGAGCGCGTGCAGCACCCGGCGCAGCTTCCAGACGATGTTGAGCTCCTCGGCGCCGAGCAGGATCTCTTCCTTACGGGTGCCGGACGCGTCGACGTCCACCGCCGGGAAGATGCGCTTGTCGGCGAGCTTCCGGTCGAGCTTGAGCTCCATGTTGCCGGTGCCCTTGAACTCCTCGAAGATCACCTCGTCCATGCGGGACCCGGTGTCCACCAGGGCGGTGGCGAGGATGGTGAGCGAGCCGCCGTCCTCGATGTTGCGGGCCGCACCGAAGAAGCGCTTCGGCGGGTACAGCGCGGTCGAGTCGACACCACCGGAGAGGATGCGGCCGGAGGCGGGGGCGGCGAGGTTGTACGCACGGCCCAGACGCGTGATCGAGTCGAGCAGCACGACGACGTCGTGACCCAGCTCCACCAGACGCTTGGCGCGCTCGATGGCGAGCTCGGCGACCGTGGTGTGGTCCTCGGCCGGACGGTCGAAGGTCGAGGAGATGACCTCGCCCTTGACCGACCGCTGCATGTCGGTGACCTCTTCCGGACGCTCGTCGACCAGGACGACCATCAGGTGGCACTCGGGGTTGTTGTGCGTGATCGCGTTGGCGATCGCCTGCATGATCATGGTCTTGCCGGTCTTCGGCGGGGCCACGATCAGACCGCGCTGGCCCTTACCGATCGGCGACACGAGGTCGATGATGCGGGTGGTCAGCACGCCCGACTCGGACTCCAGGCGCAGCCGGTCCTGCGGGTACAGCGGCGTCAGCTTGTTGAACTCCGGGCGGCCGCGGCCGTGTTCGGGCGCCATGCCGTTGACGGAGTCGAGCCGGACCAGCGCGTTGAACTTCTCGCGGCGCTCGCCCTCCTTGGGCTGACGGACCGCACCGGTGATGTGGTCACCCTTGCGCAGGCCGTTCTTGCGGACCTGGGCGAGGGAGACGTACACGTCGTTCGGGCCCGGCAGGTAGCCGGAGGTCCGGATGAACGCGTAGTTGTCGAGGATGTCGAGGATGCCCGCGACGGGGATCAGGACGTCGTCCTCGGCCAGCTGCGGCTCGGCGACGTCGTCGCGGCCACGACGGCCACGGCGGTCGCGGTAGCGGCCGCGACGGCCACGACGGCCGCCCTCGAAGTCGTCGTCGTCCTGCTGCTGCTGCTGGCCACCACGGTCCTGACGGCCGCCGCCCTGACCCTGCTGCTGACGGTCCTGACGGCCCTGGCCCTGCTGGTCGTCGCCCTTGCCGCGGCGGTCGCGGTCACGGCCGCGCTCGCCGCGGTCACGGCGGTCGCGGCGGCCACGGCCCTCGCCGGCCTCGCCCTTGGCCTCGTCCTGCGCGGGCGCCTCGGCCTTGGCCTCGCCCTTCGCCTCGGCGGCGACAGTCTCGGGGGCACCGGCCTCGGCGGTGGCACGGCGACGGCGGCGCTCGGGGGCGGCGTCATCACTGGCCGGCTGGCCGGGAATGTCGATCTGCTGCTGGGACACGGCCTTGTCGGCGGCGGCCTCGGCGGGCTTCTCCGCCTTCTTCTCCGCTGCCTCATCGCCCGTACGGGTACGGGACGTGGCCCGGCGCTTCGGCTTGGTCTCGGTGGCGTCGCCGGACTTCGCGGCCGGGGCGGCGCCTCCCCCAGAGCCCGAAAGGGCCTGGGAGGTACCCCCACCCGCCTGCGCCTCCTTGATGACCTCGATCAGCTGGCTCTTGCGCATGCGCGCGGTGCCCCTGATGCCGAGGCCGGATGCGACCTGCTGCAGCTCTGCCAGCACCATGCCCTCGAGGCCGGTACCGCGGCGCCGCCGGGAGCCCGCACCGGTGGCAGGCGCGGAGGCGTCCGTGGCGGGCGCGGCAGCGGTCTCCTCGACACGTGCGCCCATCAGATCGGTGGTGTCGCTCACGAAGGGTCCTTCCCTGGAGCGGACGTCGGCCTGTCTGGCTCGGCGACCGGTTGTGCTGTCCGGCAGTGGTCCTGTCTCTGTGAACCAAGCCGGGGCGGTGGTCCGCCAAAGCGGCGGAAGAGATATCTGGTGATGGCGCTACCTCGAGCCGTGACATCCAGTGTCACGTGGCGCGGTTGCACCGATTCCGGAGCGTGCCCTGCGCCCTGCTCAATGATCACGTACGGCGTGCTGCCCAGGTACGACGTACGGAACATGGAGTGGGTTGGGAGGCTCCCGGAAGAATGTCTGTCCCTGACGGGGACACGAAGCACCTCGCCATGGTGGAGGTCGGGTGCAGACTTGAGGTTAACACTACCGGATCCAACAAACATTCCCCCTCTCCAAATCCGGCAACCGTGTGTCAGGTCGCAAGCGGCAGCACACTCGCTCCCTGTACATCGAGGCTCAGCCGGTTGGCCGCCCAGTCCGCTCCCGCCAGGGCCTCCACCTTGTCGGCGGTGCCGGCGTCGGCCAGCGCCATGACGGTGGGTCCGGCACCCGAGATGACGGCCGGGATGCCGTCGGCACGCAACCGCTCGACCAGCGCCGCGCTGTCCGGCATGGCGGGCGCGCGGTAGTCCTGGTGGAGGCGGTCCTCGGTGGCGGGCAGCAGCAGCTCGGGGCGCCGGGTGAGCGCCTCGACGAGCAGCGCGGCACGGCCCGCGTTGGTCGCGGCGTCGACGTGCGGCACGGTGCGCGGGAGCAGGCCGCGCGCGGTCTCGGTGAGCACCGGCTTTCCGGGCACGAAAACCACCGGAACGATGGAATCGGCGGGCTCCATCCTGATCGCGCGGGCGGCGCCGCCCTCCATCCAGGACAGGGTGAACCCGCCGAGCAGGCAGGCGGCCACGTTGTCGGGGTGCCCCTCGATCTCGGTGGCGAGTTCGAGCAGCGCCGTGTCGTCGAGCCGGGTCTCGCCGCCTATCGTGACCGCCCGCGCGGCGACGATTCCGGCGCAGATGGCGGCGGAGGAGGACCCCAGGCCGCGGCCGTGCGGAATGCGGTTGGCGCAGACGATCTCCAGGCCGCGGGGCTGCCCGCCGAGCAGGTCGAACGCGGTGCGCAGGGAGCGTACGAGCAGGTGCCGCTCGTCGCGCGGGAGCGTGTCGCCGCCCTCACCCGCGATGTCGATGAGCAGCCCGGAATCGGCCACCCGGACGACCACGTCGTCGTAGAGCCCCAGCGCGAGGCCGAGGGCGTCGAAGCCCGGGCCGAGGTTGGCGCTGGTGGCGGGGACGCGCACCCGGACGGCGGCGGCGCGGAAAGCTGGACCGGCCATCGCTCGATGACTCTCCTTGAGCTGCGTGATGGTCGAATGACACTCGATAGGCGGGTGAAGACCCTCGGGCCGCGGCGACGCACGGCCCCGCGCCGTATGCGAAGGCATATGCAGCGGGCGGGTTCAGTACAGCCTATCGAAGGAAGGTTCTGTGGCGACATAGGGCGCACAGGAGGCGCACGATGCGTGTCGCAAGCCCCCTGTGCACCCCTTGTAGGGGAGTCCCCTGGCGGGGACCTCACCTCGGGCGAGCCCAGGTCACCCGGCTCAGGCGAGGCCGAGCCACTCCGCCGCGGCCGGCGCGTCGACCGGGACGGTGACCGGCTGCGGGGCGCCGGCGACGGCCCAGTCGGGATCCTTCAGGCCGTTACCGGTGACCGTACACACGATGCGCTGCCCCGGATCGACCTTGCCCTGCTCGGCCGCCTTGAGCAGACCGGCCACCGACGCGGCGGACGCGGGCTCCACGAAGACGCCCTCCTGCGCGGCCAACAGGCGGTAGGCGCGCAGGATTTCACGGTCCGTCACCTCGTCGATGAGACCGCCGGACTCGTCCCGGGCCTGAAGGGCGTAACTCCAGGAGGCGGGGTTGCCGATCCGGATCGCGGTGGCGATGGTCGACGGGTCCTTGACGACCTCGCCGCGCACGATCGGGGCGCTGCCGGACGCCTGGAAGCCCCACATGCGGGGGGTGCGCCCGGCGATGCCGTCGGCCGCGTACTCCCGATACCCCTTCCAGTACGCGGTGATGTTGCCCGCGTTGCCCACCGGCAGCACATGGATGTCGGGGGCGTCGCCCAGCATGTCGACGATCTCGAAGGCGGCCGTCTTCTGCCCCTCGATCCGTACCGGGTTGACCGAATTGACCAGCGCCACAGGGTAGTTGTCGCTGAGATTGCGGGCGAGCGTGAGGCAGTCGTCGAAGTTGCCGTCGACCTGGAGGATCTTCGCGCCGTGCACGAGGGCCTGGCCCATCTTGCCGAGCGCGATCTTGCCCTGCGGCACGAGGACGGCGGAGACCATCCCGGCACGTACGGCGTACGCCGCGGCGGAGGCGGACGTGTTGCCGGTGGAGGCGCAGATGACGGCCTTGGCCCCCTCCTCCTTGGCCTTGGAGATGGCCATGGTCATGCCCCGGTCCTTGAAGGAGCCGGTGGGGTTGGCCCCCTCCACCTTCAGGTGGACCTCGCAGCCCGTGCGCTCGGAGAGCACCTGCGCGGGCACGAGCGGCGTGCCGCCCTCGCGGAGCGTCACGACCGGCGTGGTGTCGGATACCGGCAGCCGGTCCCGGTACTCCTCGATGATTCCGCGCCACTGGTGGGTCATTGCTCGTTACTCCCCTTCAACCCGCATGATGCTGGCGACACCCCGCACGGTGTCGAGCTTGCGCAGCGCCTCGACGGTCCCGGACAGGAAGGCGTCGGAGGCTCGGTGGGTGACGACGACGAGGGACGCCTCGCCGTCCTTGCCCTGCTGCCGAACCGTATCGATCGACACCCCGTGCTCGGCGAACACGGTCGCCACCTGGGCGAGAACGCCCGGTTTGTCGGCGACGTCGAGGCTGATGTGATAGCGCGTGACGACGTCCCCCATGGGCGAGACGGGCAGCGCGGCGTACGCCGACTCACCGGGCCCGGTGGCGCCGTTGAGCCGGTTGCGGCAGACGGCGACGAGATCGCCGAGCACGGCGGAGGCGGTGGGCGCGCCGCCCGCACCGGGTCCGTAGAACATCAACTGCCCTGCGGCGTCCGACTCCACGAACACGGCGTTGTACGCACCGCGCACGGAGGCAAGCGGGTGGGTCAGCGGAATCATGGCGGGGTGCACGCGCGCGGTGACGGACCCCCCGTCCGCCGCCCGTTCGCAGATGGCGAGCAGCTTGATGGTGCAGCCCATGTTCTTCGCCGAGACGAAGTCGGCGGCGGTGACCTCGCTCATGCCCTCGCGGTAGACGTCGTCGAGACGCACGCGCGTGTGGAAGGCGATCCCGGCGAGGATGGCCGCCTTGGCGGCGGCGTCGAAGCCCTCGACGTCGGCGGTCGGATCGGCCTCCGCATACCCGAGCGCGCTGGCCTCGTCGAGGGCCTCCTGATACCCCGCCCCCGTCGAATCCATCTTGTCGAGGATGAAGTTGGTGGTGCCGTTGACGATGCCGAGCACCCGGTTGACCTTGTCACCGGCGAGGGACTCGCGCAGCGGCCGGATCAGCGGGATGGCACCGGCGACGGCGGCCTCGTAGTAGAGGTCCCCGCCGTTCTCCTCGGCCGCGGCGTGCAGGGCTGCACCGTCCTGGGCGAGGAGCGCCTTGTTCGCCGAGACGACCGAGGCGCCGTGTTCGAGGGCGGTGGTGATGAGCGTACGGGCGGGCTCGATCCCCCCGATGACCTCGACGACGACGTCGATGTCGCCACGCTTGACGAGGGCGGTGGCGTCGGTGGTGACGAGCTCGGCGGGAACGCCTTCCCGGACCTTGGAGGGCCGCCGTACGGCCACCCCCGCGAGCTCCACGGGGGCGCCGATCCTCGCGGCGAGGTCGTCGGCGTGCGTCGTCATGATGCGCGTCACCTCTGAGCCGACAACACCACAGCCCAGCAGCGCCACCTTCAGCGGACGCGTACGCATCATGCGACCTCGTTTCCTCATACCGTCACGGTTGGACCAGTCTCACTCACCGGATGGGGATTTCTGCCCTTGGTCCGGATCGTGAGACATCTATTTCATAGAACGGGGACCGAAAGACAGGAAATCCTCCGGCCCCCCGGTACTGCTGTCGCAGACGTCGTCCGACGTGGTCGTGCAACGTCGGACGACATCGTCCTTGCGACGTCATCCGGCGACCTCGTCCGACGTCATCCGACATCGAGCCGGAGCAGGTCCTCCTCGGTCTCCCGTCGGACGATGACCCGGGCCTCACCGTCGTTCACGGCGACGACGGGCGGCCGGAGCACATGGTTGTAGTTGCTGGCCATGGACCGGCAGTACGCGCCGGTGGCCGGCACCGCGATGAGGTCACCCGGTGCCAGATCGGCGGGCAGGAAGGCGTCCCGGACGACGATGTCGCCGCTCTCGCAGTGCTTGCCGACGACACGGGCGAGCATCGGCTCGGCGTCGGAGGCGCGGGAGACGAGGGCGACGCTGTACTCGGCGTCGTACAGCGCGGTGCGGATGTTGTCGGACATGCCGCCGTCGACGGAGACGTACGTCCGCAGCCCGTCGAGGGGCTTGATGGTGCCGACCTCGTAGAGCGTGAAGGCGGTGGGCCCGACGATGGCCCGGCCGGGCTCGACCGAGATACGAGGAGTCCGCAGCCTCGCCGCCTCGCACTCACGGCCGACGATCTCCGTCAGAGCCTTCGCGATCTCATGGGGCTCACGCGGATCGTCGTCACTGGTGTAGGCGATCCCGAGCCCACCCCCGAGGTCGATCTCGGGCAACTCGACCCCGTGCTCGTCACGGATGTCCTTCAGCAGCCCGACCACCCGGTGGGCGGCGACTTCGAAGCCGGACATGTCGAAGATCTGCGACCCGATGTGGGAGTGGATCCCGATCAGCTCCAGCCCGTCGAGCTGAAGGGCACGCCGCACGGCCTCGGCGGCCTGCCCCCCGGCGAGCGGAATCCCGAACTTCTGGTCCTCGTGGGCGGTGGCGATGAACTCGTGCGTGTGCGCCTCCACACCGACGGTGATACGGATCTGCACCCGCTGCCGCTTGCCGAGGGCCTGGGCGATGTGCGCGACCCGCACGATCTCCTGGAAGGAGTCGAGCACGATCCGCCCGACGCCGGCCTCGACGGCCCGGCGGATCTCCTCCTCCGACTTGTTGTTGCCGTGGAAGGCGATGCGCTCGGCGGGCATCCCGGCGGAGAGGGCGGTGACGAGCTCGCCGCCGGAGCAGACGTCGAGGTTGAGCCCCTCCTCATGCAGCCACCGCACGACCGCACGCGACAGGAAGGCCTTGCCGGCGTAGAAGACGTCGGCGTCGCTGCCGAAGGCGGTACGCCAGGCCCGCGCCCGGGCCCGGAAGTCGGCCTCGTCGAGGACATAGGCCGGCGTACCGAACTCCTCGGCGATCTGCGTGACGTCGATCCCCCCGACGGTGACGACCCCGTCGGCGTTACGACGGACGGTCTGGGCCCACACCTTGGGCTCGAGGGCGTTGAGGTCGGCGGGCGGGGCGTGGTAGTGGCCCTCGGGGAGGACGTCGGCGTAGCGGGGCCCGGCGGGATGTGCGGAACGGCTCATGACGGTGGCTCTCTGGATCTCTCAGTCTGTCTCTGGAGCTCTCGGGGGCTCTCGTTGCTCCCCACTGCTCCCCTGCTCTCGGGCCGGGGAGTCGAGATGTGAGGTGATCGAGCGGTCGGGAACTCTCTCGGGGCTCTCAGAGGTGATCGGGTGCGTCGATGCCGAGCAGGGACAGGCCGCCGGCCAGCACCGTCCCGGCGGCTTCGGCGAGGGCGAGCCGGGCACGGTGGGCGGCCGAGGGTTTCTCCTCGCCCTGCGGAAGCACGGTGAGCAGGAAGGGCAGCGCGGCATCGGCGACGGTGACGAGGTGCCGGGCGAGCCGGTCGGGGGCACGGCGGTGGGCGGCGGCGGTGAGGACACGGGGGTGATCGGTAAGTACGCCGACAAGCACCCCGTACTCCACGTCACCCACCTCACCGGGGGTGGCGGTGAAGCCGAGGCGGTCGGCGTTGCGGGTGACGGCCCGGGTACGGGCGTGGGCGTACCGGACGCGGAAGAGGGGGTTGCCCTCGCGCTGGACGAGATGATCGGCGGTGATCCGGGGCCGGTCGTGCAGGGCGGGGTGAAGCAGCGCCCAGCGCTCGGCATCGGCGCCGAGCGGAGCGGGGTCCTCCGGGGCAGGCACGGGCCGCAGATTGACGGGCTCCTCGTGCCCGACCTCGACCCTCCCGCCCTGGCTGGCGATGATCCGCCCCAGCGCATCAGCGACAACCTCGGCCCGGACGTCGTACGGCACACGCAGCACGACGACCTCGCCGGCCAACGCGTCCCCATGCCCGTACGACGCCCCCCGCTCCCGGATCTCCCGCACAAGGGCGGCAACGGGTGCGGCATCGCCGCGCAGGCTGATGTTGAGAAACCCTGGCCCGGTGACGACGACGTCACCGACTCCGTCCGCGCCGACGAGGTAGGTCCGCAGCACCTCGGCCACCCGGAGGGGCGGCTGCCCGGCCGGCCGGGCGAGCTGCAGCGCGACGTTGGTGGCGTAGTCCCCACACCCTCCGGGCCCCGGCACGGTCACCAGAACCCGCTCGGGCACGCTCACGTCCAGCTCCCCCGCATCGACAGCACGACGCACCGCGCGGAGCACGGTACGCGAGAGCTCGACGGGGGTCACGGGACAAGCGTATGGGAGGGAGGGGGAGGTAACGCGAGCAGGTTTCACAAGAGGCCCATTGATCTACTGGCGCCTACTGGTGACTTGCCGATGGTGTGCGGGCGGTCGAGTTGGCGGTGTTGCGGGCGGTCGACTTGGCAGTGTTGCGATCGGCCGACTTGGCGGTGTGCTGACGGTCCGCTGGTCGGCGCAGCTCGCTAGGCCGAGAGCTCGGCCCCACCAAGGTCACAACTGTCACCACCGAGACGCCGATCAAGGTCGTCACGCCCGTGCTCGACACGTCCGCGGTCGAGCAGGTGCCGTACGACCCGCACCAGCTCGCCCGGCTCGAACGGCTTGGCAAGAAAGGCGTCGACACCGACGTCGAGTCCGCTCTCGATCTCGTACGGCGTGCAGGCACTGACAATGGCGAGGGGAAGATCGCGAGTACGCGGGTCGCCCCGCAACGTGGCCGCGGTCCGCAACCCGTCCAACCGAGGCATGACGACATCCAGCGTCACGGCATCGGGCCGCACCTGGTGAACAACCTCAAGGCACTCGGCACCATCGGCCGCGGTCACGACCTCGAGACCCTCCAGCTCGAGGTTGACCCTGATCAGCTGCCGGATGACCTTGCTGTCGTCCACAACAAGCACCCGACCCGACGCGCCTGACACAACTCGAGAGTAGGTCCGCACCGGCCACCGCGTCCGGCTTTTCCCCACTTCCACCCGCCCGAGCGACCCACCCCCTTCCCACCCACCAAAACCCGTTCATGAACACACCGACAGAGCTGGTAGTGTTCTACCCGTCGCCGCGAGCAAGCAGCTCAGCGTCCGACCCGCCCCCGTAGCTCAGGGGATAGAGCAACGGCCTCCGGAGCCGTGTGCGCAGGTTCGAATCCTGCCGGGGGCACCCACTATGAGGTGCCCAAAGACCCCGTCACCAGCGGAAACGCTGAGGCCGGGGTCTTCGCGTATGTGCAGGCGTGTGCCGCCCGAAGCGGGCGTGTGTCGGGGCCTGTGGACTATTCGTGGACAGGATCTTGGGGCGTCTGCCCAGGTCAAAGCAGCCGCCTCGGACGCGGGCACAGCCCGGCGTGCCAGTCCCGCTCCAGATCCGCTGCGTCGAATACGCTGCGAAGACGGCCAACCTGACGTCCGTGATTGCGTAGACACAACGGACTGCCGCGCGGCGACGGCGCTTCACGTCGGCCCGGATGGTGCAGCTGTCGGATGCAGGAAGGGGTGTGGCATGAGGTCCCCAGGCGTGCACCT
The DNA here is from genome assembly GCF_040645355.1 of Streptomyces sp. NPDC046805. Lineage (NCBI taxonomy): Bacteria > Bacillati > Actinomycetota > Actinomycetes > Kitasatosporales > Streptomycetaceae > Streptomyces > Streptomyces sp. NPDC046805. Next base: position 90,239 of record NZ_JBEYYC010000013.1, read on the forward strand.
GCGGGAGATCACCGACGACAACCGGGATGCCGTTCGTGCCCTCCGCGTCCGACGTGACCAGAAGCAGTTCGTCGCCTCTGTGTCCAAGTCGCTCAAGGAGGCGGCAAAGAAACCGGAGGCCAATCCCTGGTACCGCGCCGTGTACCGCGGGGACGAGCCAGTCGGCTTCGTGATGCTGTCATGGAAGCCGCCGGCTGGTCCTTACAAAGGGCGGCACTTCATCTGGCGCCTCCTCGTCGACAAGCGGCACCAAAGGCGAGGGATCGGCCGAGAGACGCTCACGCAGATCACCGCCCTGGTTCGCGCGGACGGCGCTACCGAGCTGCTGACCAGCTACGATCCCGGCGACGGCGAACCGTGGCCCTTCTACCAGAAGTTCGGGTTCGAGCCCACCGGGGAGATCGACGACGGCGAGATCGTTCTGCGGCTCACCTTCCCCACCCAGTGAGCTCATACGGAAAGCGATCGTCCCTCGGTGAAACGGAACGCGACGCGGCAGGTGCGACGAGCAACCAACGGCCGATGACACGCGGCTGAGGCACGACGAAGCCCCGGCCCATTCAGGCTGGGGGCTGACGCCAGACGCGCGTGATCACTCGTATTCGCGCAGCAACTCTTCGATCTTGCGGTTGGCGATCTCTTGCCGTCCATCGAGGCACTTGGCATAGCGGCCCAGCAGCACCTCAACACTGTTGCCTGCGCGTTCGGCCACCTCGGTCGGGTCCACTCCCGAGTTGAGCCACGTCGACAGCGCCGAGTGCCGGAGGTCGTACGGACGGGCAGCGACCACAGAGGCGACCGCAGCCGGAGGAAGCGCCAGCGCACGGGCTTCCTGCCACACGCGGTAGTACGTCGAGGAGCCGACCACTCCCCCGCGCTCGTTGGTGAACAGCCGCCCGTCCTCAGCGGTGCCGAACGTATCGAGGTGCTGCCGAAGGATGGTGACGAGCTGGGGCGGGATAGGTACGAGCCGGACCTCTTCGGCCGGCCGGTTCTTGAGACCTCGGTCGTCGTGGGTCTCGCCGGAATCTGTCCACTGCTTGCCGACTGGGACGAGTCCGATTCAGTAGCGCTGTTCCCCAGCCGACCTCAGGAAGCTTCAGGTCTGCTCTGGTCAGCCCGACAACCTCAGCGGGACGAAAGGCCCCGTAGTACATGCAGGCGAACAGGCCGACGAGTCGACGGCCACGCGCCCGACCATAGCCACCGACGTACGAGACAGCAGTCAGCAGAGAGCGAGCCTGCTCAGGGTTGGCTACAACTCGGGGATCGACTTCCCCAGCCACCTTCGGTTTCTTCCAGCGGATAGCGGCGATCGGGTTCTCTTTGAACTCTCCGAGGTCGACGGCGTAGTGCATGGCGTTGACCAGCGTGCGCCGCTTGCGACGTACGGTTTCCGCGGCACAGCACCCCAGGCTGACCGATGGGTCGTGGTCGCACTCCGGACGATCAGCCCGGCGCTGGACCCGGACGCGTCCGACGAGGCGTGGGAGTGGCTCCATGAGGGGCGCGTCAGGACGCGACAAGCCCTACTGCGCGCCGAGCACTGCACGGTGACCGTAACCCAGGCCAGCACCCGCATCACATGGACGATCCGCCCGGTGCTCTTCCTCCCACTCGCACACCGTCAGGGCATCGAACTCCCAGCCTGCGCATACGACTTCAAGCCCCACGCGACCGTGTCGAGTCTCAGTTGATGGTTGACGGGTCGGCGTCGGGTGATGCTTGACGCCTGCCCCAGACGATCCTCTGCCAGGCGATCATCAAGATCGACTAGTGAGTTCCCACCCGACCTCACGCCTGGGCGCGCGATGAGTGGGAACGCGGTCAGTTCCAGAGCGGGCGGTGGTGCGGACGCCACGGACCGTGACCCGGCCCCACGGGCCGTACCGGCCATGCAGCGCTCGGGCCGCCGGCGGACGGGTTCCCCGTGCCCGGAGCCACGGACGGTGCCGACGGTGCAGCACTCGAGCCGCCAGCAGACTGGTTCCCCGTGCCCGGGGCCTGCCCGCCTCCGCTGGCCCACAGCTCGTCGACACGCGCGCGCTCGGTGGCATTCGGGTAACGGAGGGTGCAGGACGGGCCGGGGCCACCGCCCGACATCAGCTCACTGCACGGCCCGCTGTAGTCGTCCGGCAGGCCCAAGACGTGCCCGGTCTCGTGGGTGACGACGCGGATCGAGTCATTCTGCTGGATCTGGGTGTAGTCGAGGAAGATCTGGCCGCTTCCGAGGCGGTCGGTGGAGGCGTGGGACCCGCGGGGGTCGTTGCCCTCGGAGTAGGAGAAGTCGGCGCTGCTCGAACCGCTCGAAGCCTCCTTGATCTTGACGTTGGACTCGGAGCTGTTCCAGATCTCGGCCGCGCTCGATATCTGCGAACGGAAGCTCGGGGCCTTGGAGGCGTCGTAGTGGAGGGTCACCGCCTGCCCGCTGGGTTGGGCGGCGCTCTTCTCGGCGACCGACTTGAGCACAGCCTCGAAGAACGCCTTGTTGTTCGCGGCCTCCTCAGCCGACCCGTCGTACGCCGCCACGGAGGTATCGGCGGAATCGGAGGGGGTGGCGGCCGGCTGGGCGCTCGCCGGCACCGCCACGGCCAGCGCGCTGGAGGCCAGACTCAGGCCGAGAGCGAGGGCGAGGAATCTCGGGGACATTCGGGACGACTTCATGTGGTGGGGGGCTCCTGCTCACTCGGTGGCGCCGAGCGCCGCAGCGCGCGGTCGACTCGGCGTGAACACCGGTTCCGAACTGCAGCGACGTCCTGTGGGTCGACATTCTTAGAACGGCTCGACAGGGCACGCAATGGGTCCCACCACTACGTCGCTTCGTAGATCTCAGAACCTCGCCAGGGCCGTGCGCGGGCCTCCAGTCCCCACACAGCGACACGAGGAATAACTGTCGCAGCGTCAGAAGCCTTACAACGGGGGGCAATGGGTATGCCGGTCGGCCGGGCGGAATTCCGACACACACCGCAGGATTCACATTCAGGTCAATACGGACAAATGCCTAGATATACACAATGACCCGTCTACTAAGTGCACCGGTTGATTCGCGGAGCGCTGTGACTGACGTCACGAACTAATTGCCTTTTGCGCCCCACTGACCCCGAGTCGCCCTCCCCAGGGAGTCACCCTCGGCGCAGGGCAGAGCCCCTCACCACTGGGTCACCACCGCCCAGTCCTGATCAGAACGGAAGCCGGGCCCGCCGTGCGGCACGGCGACAGGCACAGGAAGAGGCGGTCGGTTCCTCGCTCGCCTCCAGCAGCGGGTCCGCCGCACCCAGTGGCGTCGGGACTATAGGGCCAGGCTGTCGCCAGCCACACGAACGAGGCGCGTGCCCGGGAGTGGGCAGGACGACCGAAGGCCGCTAACCGCCGAGCTTGATGGCGGACGCCGAAAGTTCTCCGGACGTGGGCTTAACTGCAAGGTCCGCCGACATCACGTTCAGTGGCGCCACAGAAGGAGCGAACCTCGGTTGATCAGACCCGGTTCTGGCGTACGGCAATGGTTGCGCGTTCAGCCAGTGAACGTTCAGTAACGGACTGCAGTAGGAGGTGGACTGGCCCAGGGTGCGCGAGGTGTCCACCTGGCGCAAGACGGAGAGACCGGCGCAGTCCCGATGGTGACGGCGTGGTGGCGGAGGTTCAGTCGAGGCTGTGCGCGACGGGGTGCAACGGCTGGTACAGGGGCAGTTCACTGCCGCTGGGGAGGCGTACGGCGGTGAGGCGTCCCCACCGCTCCTCGGTCACCTCGCCGGTGAGCTCCGCGCCGCGCTCTGCGAGCTGGGCGCATACGGCGTCCAGGTCGTCGCACATCAGGTAGAACTCGTGCTTCGGCGCGCCATCGGTGGGGTGCACGGCGACCTCGGCGGGCGGCAGCTTGAAGATCAGCCAGCCATGACCCGCATCAACGTGGGCGAAGCCGAGGACGTCCTTGATAAAGGCCCGGTCGGCCTCAGCATCCTGGGAGTAGAGGATCACGTGTGCGCCTGAGAGCATGCCCCGATGCTCGCATGCGCACCGTCGATGTTGATGGCACCGCGCACGGGCCTGCCAGACGCGCACAGCCAAGCCTAGGCAAGGCGCCAACCATCAGTTGCCTCTGCCCGTCGGCAGCCGTCAGGCTGGTCAGCTGAGCCGGAAGCCGCAGCTCAAGCCCATCGGCCGCAGCAGGACGGAACCGGCTCGCGGGCGCTGCCATGTCCAGCGACTGGTGCGGACGTATGGTGTTGTAGTCCTCGCGCCAGCCGTCGACGACCGCCTGCGCCGCCTCCCGGTCGGCGAACGGACCGTGGTCGCCGAGGAGTTCACGCCGCAACGACTGATGGAACCGCTCGATCTTGCCCATGGTCGTCGGCGATCTGGGCTTGGTCAGCCGGTGCTTGATGCCGTTCAGCCGGCAGATCCGGTCGAATAACACCTCAGTCGACGGACCCGGCGTCCCGAACCGGCCGGTGAACTGCTTCCCGTTGTCGGTCAGCACCTCCTCCGGGTAGCCGAAGGCCATCAACGCGGCAGCGGAGGCCGCGCATACCGCCCGACCGGTCGCCCGCTCCACCACCGAGGCGATCACACAGAACCGGGAGTGGTCGTCCACCCCGGTCACCAGCTTCAGCTCACGCCCGGCGGCCAGCCAGAACCCGCCCATCACATCCAGCTGCCACAACTGCATCGGCCCCGGCCGCTCCCACCGTAGGTAATCCTCCCGGCGTCTGCGCCGCTTGACCGGCACGATCAGCTGATGGCGCACCAGGATCCGATACACCGACGCCTCCGACGGCACCGGCTCCACCCCACGCCGCCCAAGCCCATGACGCAACCGGCGCTGACCCCACCGGGGATGCAACCTGCGCAGCTCCAGCACCACCGCCTCCCCCCGGCCGGCATCTGCCACGGATGCGATCTGGGCCGGTGCGACCGGTCCGACAGCCCCGCCAGACCGCCCTCCTCATAGCGGCGCACCCAGGAGTGCACCGACTGACGCGAGACCCCATACCGGGCCGCGACCTCCGTCTTCGATGCTCCAGCAGCCACTTCCATGACCGCGTGATACCGCTGCTCGACCACGCTCAGCTCCACTAACACCGGCCTCGCCCCGCCTCCACGACAGCAGTCGCAGACAGCAAACCGAGGACGGAACCGTCAAGCATCAAGTGACGTCAACGCGTCATGCATCAAGCGAAGTAGGACACGAGAGGTAAACAGCAGAGGGCGTAACTTTCCCTACCTGATTAAGGCAGCGTACGACCGGTTGTTCGCTGAGGGATCTACGAGCCGATTAGTATAGGCGACTTGCGACTTCGCCTGCGGATCCCCAGATCCATTCTGGCTACCTGGGGATCCTTCCGTACACGCCTTCCCGTTCCTCAGCCTAGCCAGCGCACAGCTATGGCTCGCGGCCCCTTCTGTCCTTCGTCAGGATAAAAGGCGATGGAGGCACCGGGTTCAAGGTAGGGCCACTCCACTTCATCCAACAATTCATTGACATGAAAGAAGTAGTCCCTCCCCCAGGATCGCGTAAATTCGTACAACTTCTCTTGAAGGACTCGCGTAACCATCCCCGCTCTTCACTCCATGAGCTTTGGATCAATTGATCGCAACCGGTCTTTAAGCCGAGCCGAGAAGTTTTCGAGATTTCCAGTTAGAAAGTCGTCGCCCACACGCCGGAGCAGGCGCTCGCTCACATCAATCAACTGCACCGCTCGATCTGCCGGCTCGCCGACCAACATCTCGTTCCGGCCAGAATCTGCGAGATTCGCCGCCGTCTCAATTATCTCCACGGAGGATTCGAATGGGCATTCGCAATCCTGTTCTCTGCTTCGTAGACACCCGCCCGCATGCCCATGGCCATCACCACTGCCCCCTCGTGCGAGTCTGGTTTCAGCGTAACAGCGTGTGATGCACTGGTGAGCGCTGCCTCGAAATCACCCAGCTGAATATGAGCCCATGCGATCTCATTTACCACTGCCGGTGGAACTTGAGCGAGCTTGGCTGCCTTCTGTAGGAGCTTTAGCCCCAAGTTAAGGTCCACTCCTTCGTTCACAAGGAAAGACCGTACAGATAGCACAATGTGGCCGATTCCGGGGCGAGTTTATTTGCTCGCTCGTACGCGGCACGGGCTGAACTTACATCACGTAGACCAGTCTGGATGTAGGCCTCAACGCGCCATGACTCGTGATACCCCGGCGAAAGCATCTGGGCGTCATCGTCCCTCCTCTGCGACACACCTCCGACACACCCTGCAGCACCGAGCGTTCCCGTGAGGCTCTACAGCAGGTCCGGGGTTGAGCGACGTTCAGCGCCTCGCCGAGACCAGCAGCCGGCCCTTTCGGCATCAACCGTTGACGAGAGAAGCCGCCACCTGCAGGCCGCTCGGCCAAGAAGGCCGTCGCGCCGCCCCGCTCACGCCGCGCTCAGATGCTTCAGTACCGCCTGTGCCACTCCCCTGGCGCTACCGGGGTTCTGGCCCGTGATCAGTCGGCCGTCCTCGACCACGTACGACTCGAAGGGCTCGTCGGCCGTGCTGTAGTCAGCTCCGAGTTCCTTCAGCCTCTCCTGCAGGTTGTAGGGGACGGCGTCTGCACGGTTCGCCAGTTCCTCTTCGGGCCAGGAGAAGCCCGTGACCTTCTTTCCCTTCACCAGGGGATCGCCGTTGCTCAGGACGACGTTGAGCAGACCAGTGCCTCCGTGGCAGACCGTCGACACGACGCGTCCCGATTCATAGAACCGGGCCATCAGTTCTTCCAGTTCGGGGGTCTGCGGGAAGTCGAACATCACTCCGTGGCCACCTGTGAGGTAGATCGCGTCGTAGTCGTCGAGATGCACGTTGGAAATTTTCCGGGTGTCTTCCAAGAGGTCCATGAACGCTCGGTCGCGGTACCGCTTGTCGGTGCCGAGTTCCGCCAGGACCTCATGGGAAAGACTCTCGGGATCCAGTGGGATCTTGCCGCCCTGAGGGCTGGCGATGTCCATCGTGTAGCCACCCTCCGCAGCCACATCCCAGAAGTGAGTCAGCTCCCCCAGCCACAGCCCCGTACGCATGCCGACTTTGTCGTACTCGCCGGTGTTGGTGACGATGACCAGGATCTTCTTCGTCGCTGCCATGATCTCTTCTCTCGCTCCAGTCGTTTGTTCACCTACCGAACGATGCCTTGACCTGTAGAGAGCCTTGGCATTTGAACTTCGTTCCGCGGTCAGAGCGAGGTCGCTCGCTGAACCCCGCTCCCATTTTGACCGGGGGTTGGCGTCAGGGAGATCCCGAAATCAACCGTAGACCGATCGTTTTGGCACGGCAAAGGCGAGTCCCGGCAATAGCGGAAGCCCCCAGCCTGACGGCACCGGGATCGCACGGTCAGGCAGCAAGGGCAATCTCCCGGGGCGCCGGCTGTCAGCCGGTGATCAGGCCGAAGATCACGATGAACGCCAGCCAGCAGATCGCCACCACGGCGGCACCTGCCACGTCGATGCGGAGGGATCGCGCGTGGCTGGGCACCAGCCAGAAGGCGAGGGCTCTGTTCACCAACGGCATCAGCAGCCATGTCAGGATGCTCACGCTCAGCACATTCGAGATGAACAAGGCGAGATATCCGGGCAGGCCGAGCGCATCGAGTTGGGGACCCACCACAAGGTTGAGGATCTCGACGGTGGGATAGAGGGCCAGCACCACGGACATGGCCTGCTTCCAGTTGGGCGGAGCACCCTCTTCCGTACCCTGCTCGAAGCGGAACCAACTGCCGAAAGCGGATCCGACCTTGCGCACGTCGTAGGACACGAAGGCGTCTCGCCCTTCGTCGAGGAGCTTTCGACGAGTGGCAGATTCGAGCCAACTGTCCAGGTGTTGGCGGGTGTCGAAGCGGAAGACGGTGACCCACCTGTCCTGGACCCCCTTCACGGGCCGGAACAACTCCGAGCCCATGAAGCCGGGGAACCTGCGTTGAGCTGTCAGGATCTTCTCCTGCCAGCTGACGAACGCCCGCTCCTGGTCCGGGCGCACGTCGTGCGAGATCACCGCGGTGACGGCTTCACGGACCGGAGTGCCACCCGCGAGGACTTCCTGTGTGGGGGCTTCCTCGAACAGATCGCGTCCCTGCTCCAGGAGTTCACGGCGCGTATCGGAGCCCAGCCACGCGGTCAGCTGATCCAGATGAGAGAAGCGAAAGACAACGACCCACTCGTTTCCCCCGGCGGAGGCCGGAGGGTACTGCTCCGCGCCCTCGAACCCGTCGAATTCGCCTGCGACCTCGTTGGTTCGTTCCTGCCAGCGCCGGTAGTCGCCTTCACATCCCGGACGGACCTTCTGGGAGATCACGACGGTCGCGCTGTCATCGTGGGAGCCAGGTGTTGCACGAGGACTCACGCCTCCTAGAGTAGATAAAAGGCATATATGACGCAAAAGTAACGTTCGATCGGAGGCGCCGAGATGGGACACAGGGAGCACCTGGCCGAAGCGGCGCAGCTGGCCACCGAATCGGTCGAGAACGGCTGGGGAGGCCCTTTCGGTGCGGTGATCACCTATGACGGTGAGGTCATCGCTCACGGCCAGAACCGCGTGCTGCTCACGGCGGACCCCACGGCGCATGGCGAGGTGGAAGCCATACGCAAGGCGATCCAGTACCTCAACCCGGATGCTCCGACGGTCTCGGAAGGCCACCAGAACGAGTACACACTGGAGTTGGTGCCTCGTCCCGACGGGTCCCCGGACATCTTGCCGGAGCGCGCCCGCATGCTCCAGGGATGCTCGATCTACACCAGCGGCGCGCCCTGTCCCATGTGCATGAGCGCCATCTACTGGGCGCGCATCGACGCCGTCTACTTCAGCTGTGACTGGAAGGCCACCGAGGAGATCGGGTTCAGCGACGACTTCCAGTACGAGGACTTCCAGCGGCCCCCGGACCAGCGCAACATCACCATCAAGCAGATGTACCCCGAGCTGGGCGCCCAGGCCTACCAGGCGTGGCAGGACAAGCCGAACCACCATCCGTACTGACGGCCACTCACTCGGTATGACGCGCGGACGCGCGGCACTACGGCAAGCTGTTTCGTCAATCGAGGTGCCCCTACGTGGGCACCAGGTCGGCGGAGGGGCAGACACCTGCACCGTTCTCGTGCAGGTCGGCATCGCGCGGTGGCAGTACGCTTCCGGTCGGCCCGGCCGCTCCAGCCGTGCACCCCGTCCGGCACCGGCAGCAGCGGCCGGATGACCGCCCACTCCGCATCCGTCGTGATCAGGTAGATCCCAGGCCCTGCAAGTTCGACCTGGGGGAGCACCTACTCCTTCAGGCCCACCGCCCCGGCGGCGTGGCCCTGCTCGCGAGTGATGTCCGCGGAGTCGGGGTCCGGGCGCCAGTCGGCGGACCTGACCAAGCCTGGTTCGACCAGACGCAGCCCCTGGAGAAAGCTCCCGATGCGCTCTGGCGAGCGCAGATGGTACGTATTGACGGACTGCGCGTTGTACGCGGCGACGGCCGCCTGGAGTTGTTCGCTGGTAGCCGTGCCGTCACTCAAGGCCACGTAGCTGCCCCGCGGCAAGGCATCGATCAGCTCGGCCACGATCCGCTCGGGCTCCTCCTCGTCCGAGACCTGGCCCATGATGTTGAGCAGCATCAGGCCGACGGGCTGGTCGAAGTCCAGCGTGCGAGCCGCCTGAGTGAGGATCTTCTGCGGATCGCGCACATCGGCGTCGAGGTAAGCGCACTCTCCTTCTGGCGTACTGCGCAACAACGCGTCGGCGTGGGCGAGGACGATGGGGTCGTTGTCCACGTAGACGATCTTGCTTTCGGGCGCGATGCCCTGGGCGACCTCGTGGGTGTTGTCGGTGGTGGGCAGCCCGGTTCCGATGTCGAGGAACTGGCGGATGCCGGCGTCGCGCGCCAGAAACCGCACCACTCGCACCAGGAAGCGCCTTTGCACTCGCGCGATGGCCGCGAACTCGGGGAAGGTCCGGAGGATCAGCTCGCCGGCCTCGCTGTCCACCGGGTAGTGGTTTTTCCCGCCGAGCAGGTAGTCCCACACACGCGCGGAGTGGGGTCGATCGGTCTGCAGTCTGCTGCCCCAGTCGTCTCGGTCAGTCATTGCCGAAGCATGACACACGACCGCCTTCCGAGATCCTCAACTGCCCTGTTTAGATTGATTGTTGCTCGTCAACGCAGCCTCTCGGAGGTAACGCGCACACGCACCATGGCGACGATCTTGCGCTGGTGATCGTCCGGGCGTCCCACCCGTAACGCCTCCCATGCGGCAACCTCCTACGGCTCCAGCCCCGGCGCCGGCGCCGGCCCCGTACCTCGCCCCAGCCTCCGGCCGGGAACGCCCCGGCTCGTATAGGTAACCAGCGTTCCGCCAAAGGTCGTTACCAGATGCATCCGTCATCGAAGTGAGTAGCATCGTCGGCGAAATAAATCTTGCGCTCACACAGATGTGCAAGTTGCAAAATAGGTGACCATATTCGGGATGTCCCGGGGGCGTGTAACACGGTGGCGCCTGCTTGACGCAGACTTACACGGGCCCGTGCGGCGGCCTGCACGTATGCATGCATGTGCATCACGCGGATTGGAATTCCCCTGGGCGAGACACCGGGAGGATCGCCGCCATACCTCTGCCTGCAAAGTGACCCATCAGATTGGATTCCCGTGAGCTATCACGACCCGACCCCCGGACACCACCAGCCCGCATACGACCAGGCTCCGCCGGAGCCGCGGCCGTACGAGCAGCCGCGGCCGTACCGGAACCCGGACACTGGCCGGCGCACAGGGCTGATCATTCACACGATCGCTGACGTCGCCGCCGCTTTCCTGGGGCTGTGGATCCTGCTCTACCTGTTCGACGCCAACCAGGCCAACGTCTTCGTGGAGTTCGTCCACGGAATGGCCGACTGGCTGGCCTGGTGGTCGCAGGACATCTTCACCATGGACACGGAGGGCCTGCGCGTTGTCCTCAATTACGGTCTGCCCGCCCTGATTTACCTGGCGGTCGGTCACGGGATCTCCGTGCGGCTCAGCCGCGCGTGATCGCATTCAGGCCGCAGTCCGCCGGGATCGTTCATACGGTCACGAAGGATTTCGGGGTCCGGTCAGGCGGGCCGGAAGTACGACACCAAGAAGGACCAGCCCTGTGACACCACCTGACGCAACCGGAAACGATCATCTTCCGGTCTACGAGAGCCTGGTGCGTGAACGCGGTGACGTCGTGGCGGAAGCTCGCGTGGTAGCCGAAGAGACCCTCCACCAGGCAACGCAAGCACTGAGCGGGCACGAGGGGGCCAGTCCCCATCCGGGGGCCGGTCCTCGCTGACCCCGGCCCTCACCGGCCCCGTCCGGCCGGGATCCCGGCGCGGCGGCCCCAGCACTCATCGACGTCCGTGTCTCTGAACGGCGTTGAGGGCGGCGCGGCGCACGCCTACGACGCAGCAGCACAGTGATCGGCCAGGCCGCCCAAGCGCCCCGTATCCGCGTGCCGTGCGGAATCCGCCCTGGACCGGGCTCCCTCGCCAAGGGGGCGGACCACCTGCCGTGACCGGCCGGTGGTCCGCCCCCTTCCCCATGCCGCCCCCTCACTCCTGCCTCGTACGGATCCCCGCACGCACATCCCCGCGCAGGCACCCCCGTATGCGCATCCCCGCACACGTCCCCCGTACGCTCGCGGGCATGCAAAAGCTCCTGGCGGGCATCGATCGTCTCGGTTGAGACGTCGTGCCTGCCAGGAGCTTTGGCGTTCTGCGCAGCCTATTGTCGTCGTGCCGCCCTGCCGCGCCCGTGGAGTCGGGCGGGCCTCAGCGGCCGACGGTCAGGCCGTGGCTCAGATAGCTCAGATCGAGGCGGAGACGCTCGCGTTGCTGAACTGCGACAGGGTGCCACCGACGGCGCCCGCGGCGCCCATGACCTGGCCCTTGACGGCGTCCAGCTGGCCCATGACGTCCGAGCTGCTGAGGCTCGTCGAGCCGGCGGTGAGGCCGACCTGGGGGTTCAGGCCACCCGAGACGTTGTCGAGCTCGGCGTCGGAGATCTCAGCGGTCTGAACCTGGGGAGCGGAGTTCATGAGGGACTTCCCTTCGCATCGATGTACCACAAGGGGGTGCGGTCCGCTGGGGACAGTCGCGGGCCGCAACCGCAGGCGTACGGCATCGGCTTCCGGAAACCTTCGTACGAACCTGGCGGCGCAACGGATCAAACCACGGAGCGAGCCGGGCATCCAATCAATCCGCGCTATCGCCATGGCAGTTGAACACAGCGCTTCCCATCCGTGGAGAAACGGGCACGAATCGGGGACCGTTTCTCCACATGCCGTGTGGCCTGAAGTGACTCCCGGCATTGCCATGCGGCCATCGAATGGGGCACTCCCTGCCAACAATGAAGTATCCGGCAGCCCCCTTCACGGACCTGTCTCGACCCGCGCCGCGATTGTGTAATCGGTGTGCAGATTCACTGAAGTTGGACAGTTGAGGTTCGAGCCAAAGAGGGCTATTCAGGGATATTGAGGACACGCGCAATCCGGCGGCGACCGGCTCAGGCCGTGCGCTTGCGGGCCGTTGCCTTCTTGGGCGGCGTCTTCTTTTTCGCCGCGCCTGCCGTCGACTTGGACGCCGACGCACCCGCCGACTTACCCGCCGCCTTGGTCGTCGACTTGGCTGTCGACTTGGCCGTTGCCTTCGACGTCGACTTCGCCGTCGCCGTCGACTTCTTCGCCGAGGCCGCCGTCTTCTTCGCCGCCGCCCGGCCCGCGGTGGACGTCGACTTCTTCGCGCCCGTCTCCTTCGGAGTGGCACGACTGGAGCGGCCGGCGCGGGCGGAGCGCGTGGAGCGGGCGGTGCCGCGCCCCGCGAGCTCGGTGACTTCGGCCGGCTCCGCCGGTTCGGGTGCCTCCTCGCCCCGGGACTCCTTCGCGGCACGCACGCTCTTCTCCAGCGCCGCCATCAGGTCGAGCACCTTGCCACCGGTCGCCGGTGCGGGGGCCTCGGGAGGCGCCTGGCCGGTCACCTTCGCGGCGATGACCTCCTCCAGGGCCTCGCGGTACTCGTCGTGCAGGTCCTCCAGCTCGACCTCGCCGAGGGTGTCCATCAGGGCGTCCGCGAGATCGAGTTCCTTGTCGCGGACCGTGACCTGCGCGTCCGGGGCCACGCCTTCGGGGGCGCGGACCTCGTCCGGCCACAGCAGGCCGTGCATCGCGATGGCGTCGCCGACCACGCGCAGCATGCCGAGGCGCTCGCGGCCGCGCAGCGCGTACTTGGCGATGGCGACCTTGTTGTTGCGCTTCAGGGCCTCGCGCAGCAGGGTGTACGGCTTCGCGGCCTGGGCGCCGCCCGCCGCCAGGTAGTACGCGGCGTCCATCTGCAGCGGGTCGATCCGGTCGGCCGGAACGAAGGCCACGATCTCGATCGTCCGCGCGGTGGGGATCGGCAGGTGGGCCAGGTCCTCGTCGGTGATCGGGATGATCGTGCCGTCCGCCTCCTCGTACCCCTTGCCGATCTCCGCGCCGCTGACCTCGCGGTCCTCCAGCTCGCAGACCTTGCGGTAGCGGACGCGGCCGCCGTCCTCGGTGTGGATCTGGCGGAAGGAGATCGAGTGGCTCTCGGTGGCGTTCACCAGCTTGATCGGGATGCTGACGAGGCCGAAGGAGATGGCGCCGTTCCAGATGGATCGCACGTGCCGCACCCTTCCTGCCGGTTTCCCCTGCCCAGTTCCGGAATATCTGGGATTGTCATCGTATGACGCCGATCACGGAAGTGGAGGGGCGGCGGGTCGCGCTCAGCAACCTGGAGAAGGTGCTGTATCCGGCGACCGGCTTCACCAAGGGCGAGCTGCTGCACTACTACGCCACCACGGCCGACGCCCTGCTCCCCCACCTCCATGACCGGCCGGTGTCGTTCCTGCGCTATCCGGACGGCCCCGAAGGGGAGGTGTTCTTCACCAAGAACGTGCCGCCCGGTACGCCCGACTGGGTCACGACCGCCGAGGTGCCGCGCTCGGAGGGACCGGCACGCATGGTGCTGGTGCAGGATCTGGCCTCGCTGATGTGGGCGGCGAACCTCGTCACGGAGTTCCACACGGCCCAGTGGGTGATCGAGGCGCCGGACGAGGCCGACCGGCTGGTCTTCGACCTCGACCCCGGGGCGCCGGCGACGGTCGTGGACTGCTGCGAAGTCGCCCTGTGGCTACGGGACCGGCTGGCGGCGGACGGGGTCGAGGCGTACGCGAAGACGTCCGGGGCTAAGGGGCTGCATCTGCTGGCGGCCGTGCACGGGGCCTCGTCGCAGCGGGCCTCGGAGTACGCGAAGGGGCTCGCGGTGGCGGCCGAGCGGGCGATGCCGCAGCTCGTGGTGCACCGGATGACGCGGAGCCTGCGGCCGGGGAAGGTGTTCGTGGACTGGAGTCAGAACGCCGCGCGGAAGACCACGGCGACCCCGTACACGCTGCGGGCGCGCGCCGAGCCGACGGTGTCCGCGCCGGTGACGTGGGCGGAGGTCGAGGGGTGCCGGGCGCCGGAGGAGCTGGTGTTCCGCGCGGCGGACATGGGTGCGCGGCTGCGGGACGTCGGGGACCTGATGGCTCCGCTGCTGGACGCGGAGCGTGCGGCCGCACTGCCCTGAGGCCTCACCCTCGGGCTTCGCCACCTGCGACGACCCTCGCCCCCGGCCGCCACGCACGGCAGCCCCGAGCCCCGTCCCCCACCACGACCCTCACACCCTCCCCCACGTGTTCCGGTCCCGCGCCATCGCGTACAGGCCCTCCACGTCCGCCGGCTTCAGGGTGCCGCCCAGCCGCGCCAGCTCCGCGATCTCCGAGTCGCGGACCACGTGGACGTCACGCGGCATCGCGCTGCCGGAGACATGTGCGGGGCTCACCAGGGCGAGGACCGGGTGGACCTCGGCCGTCAGCGCGTACGAGGCGCGATCGGCGTCGGCGCGGACGCGGCGCAGGAGCGGCAGCGACTCGCGGCGGCCGACGGTGACCATCGGGTCGGCCAGCTGGACGCGGTGCTTGCGGGCGTACACGGCGTGGAGGGCGAAGAGGCCGCCGGGGCCGATCAGGAGGTGGTGGATGTGGTCGCCGCCGGGCAGCGGGATCGAGTGCAGGGCGTGCCAGCCCGCGCCGGCGAGCCGGTCGAGGACCTCCCCCACCGTCTGCTCGGCGAGCAGCGCCCGGCGCCGCGGGTCCGGGCGGAGCCGGTGGGTGGGGGCGGGGTCCCGGTCGAGGGCCACCAGCAGGGCCTCGCCGGGGCGGTTCGGGGCGAGGTCGTCGTCCGGGTGCAGGTTCAGCAGTGCCAGCTCGGCCGGCGTCGGGAACGGGGGCGGGCCGACCGTCACCGGGCCCGTCAGGAAGGGGACCAGCGCGTCCAGCACGTCCTCCTTGCGGTCCTCGCTGAGCAGGTTGACCCGGGCCGCCTCACGGTCGTACCAGGCGACGTTCTGCCCGTCCGTGAGGCAGACGTACAACCGTTCCTGGCCGTTCCGCCAGGTCGGCACCACGCGCAGTCCGCTCATGCGCCATCACCCCTTGACCATGGAACAGGCCGGGCGCTCCCAGGGCAAGCACACGTCCGTACGAGACCGTCACCTGCCCGCACGAGCACCGGCACATGTCCGTACGAGCACACCGCTGGCACCCCGCCCGCACCACACAAGCAGCCCTACCAACGGCACACAATCAAGCCTATTTGGGTAGGTTCCGGACATGACGAAGGCCGGACCCACCGGGGCAGCGACGGAGACCCGCCGTCCCGTCGCGCCCCTCCCCCGGCGCCGCGGCATCGAACTCGCACTCATCCTGCTGGCCGTGCTGCTGTCCGTGTACGGCTACTGCCACGTCGGCCTGGCCAGGACCGGCACCGTCCCACCCGGCGCCGCCGGCTACGGCGCCGGGCTCGGCGTCCTCGCCCTGCTCGCACACATCGCCGTCCGGATCCGGGCCCCGTGCGCCGAGCCGCTCCTGCTGCCCATCGGGGTGCTGCTCAACGGCCTCGGCCTGGTCCTGATCTACCGGCTGGACCTGGAGACGCCGGGCGACCGGGCGGCGCCCACCCAGCTCGTGTGGTCCACGCTCGGCGTGGGCCTCTTCATCGTGGTCGTCCTGCTGCTGCGCGACCACCGCGTGCTCCAGCGCTACGCCTACGTCAGCGTGGTCGCGGCCCTGGGCCTGCTCATGCTGCCGATCCTCTTCCCGGCCGTGAACGGCGCCCGCATCTGGGTCCGCGTCGCGGGATTCTCCATCCAGCCGGGCGAGTTCGCGAAGGTGCTGCTGGCGGTGTTCTTCGCCGCGTACCTGGCGGCCAACCGGGGCGCGCTCGCGTACGCCGGCCGCCGCGTCTGGTTCGTGCAGCTGCCCACCGGCCGTGTGCTCGGCCCGATCGTCGCCATCTGGCTGATCAGCGTCGGTGTCCTGGTCCTGGAGCGCGATCTCGGCACGTCGCTGCTGTTCTTCGGCCTGTTCGTCGTCCTGCTGTACGTCGCCACCGGCCGCACCGGCTGGATCGCGGTCGGCCTGCTGCTGGCCGTGCTCGGCGCGGTCGCCGTCGGCTGGCTGGAGCCGCATGTGCACAGCAGGGTCGAGGACTGGATGGACCCGTTCGCGACGATCAGGGCGGGGCAGGGCCCCAACCAGCTCGCCCAGTCGCTGTTCGCCTTCGCGGCGGGCGGGATCCTGGGCGCCGGGCTCGGTCTCGGGCACTCCATCCTGATCGGCTTCGCGGCCAAGTCGGACTTCATCCTGGCGACCGCGGGCGAGGAGTTGGGGCTGGCCGGGCTGTCGGCGATCTTCCTGCTGTACGGCCTTCTCGTGGAGCGCGGCTACCGGGCCGGGCTCGCCCTGCGCGACCCGTTCGGGCAGTTGCTCGCGGTCGGCCTCGCCTCGATCGTCGCGCTCCAGGTGTTCGTCATCGCGGGCGGGGTGACCGGGCTGATCCCGCTGACCGGCATGGCGATGCCGTTCCTGGCGCAGGGCGGCTCCTCGGTCGTCACCAACTGGGCGATCACCGCGTTGCTGATCCGCCTGAGCGACTCGGCCCGGCGCCAGGACGAACGGCAGGAGCGCTACGAACGCTACGAGCAGTACGGCGCGCGGGTGGCCCCGTGACCAAGTACATCCGGCGCGCCGCCGTGTTCTGCGCCCTGCTGCTCGTGGCGCTCCTGGTCAACGCCACCCGCGTCCAGGTCTTCGAGGCCGGCTCCTACGACCGCAACCCCGCCAACCGCCGTGCCACGATCGCCCGTTACGGCCAGCCGCGCGGCGACATCCTGGTCGGCGGCCGGCCGGTCACCGGCTCCCGGGACAGCGGCGAGCAGCTGCGGCACGAACGGACGTACCTGGACGGCCCGATGTACGCCCCGGTCACCGGCTTCGCCTCGCAGGTGTACGGCACGACGTTCCTGGAGCACGCGGAGGACGGCATCCTGTCCGGCACCGATCCGATGCTGTCGCCGTTCCCGCTGTGGAACGACGTCGCACGGGCGCGGAACCCCGCCGGTGACGTCGTCACGACGCTCGACCGGGCCGCGCAGGAGGCGGCGTACCGGGGGCTGGGGGGACGCAAGGGCGCGGTGGCGGCCGTGGAGCCGTCGACCGGGCGGATCCTGGCGCTGGTGTCCACGCCGTCGTACGACCCGGCGCAGCTGTCCGGCAACGGTGACGCGGTGACGTCGGCCTGGGGGCGGCTGAACGCCGATCCGGAGAAGCCGATGCTCAACCGGGCGGTGCGGCAGACGTATCCGCCGGGTTCGACGTTCAAGGTGGTGACCGCGGCGGCGGCGCTGGACGCGGGCGTGGTCGAGGACCTGGACGAGCGCACGTCCTCCCCCGACCCGTTCACGCTGCCCGGCACCAGGACGCGGCTGTCGAACGAGTCCGACGACTGCGAGGACGCCTCGGTGCGGCGGGCCTTCGAGTGGTCGTGCAACACGGTGTTCGCGAAGCTGGGCGTGGACGTGGGGGCCGAGCAGATGGTGTCCACGGCGCAGGCCTTCGGCTTCAACGAAACGGAGCTGCGCATCCCCTTCTCGGTGGCGCCGAGCACCTTCGACACCACCGTGGACAAGGCGCAGTTGGCGCTGTCGTCGATCGGTCAGTACAACACCCGGGCCACGCCGCTGCAGATGGCGATGGTGGCGGCGGCGGTGGCCAACGGCGGGCAGGTGCCGTCGCCGTATCTCGTCGAGCGGACCACGAGGAAGGGTGGTGAGACGGTCGCCGGCGCCGGTGCACATCCGCTGCGGCAGGCGATGCAGCCGGGGACGGCCGTGCGCATGAAGGAGCTGATGACGGACGTGGTGCGGGAGGGCACGGGCGCCAACGCCGCCATCCCGGGCGCGACGGTCGGCGGCAAGACCGGCACCGCCCAGCACGGCGTCGGCAACTCCGGTACGCCGTATGCCTGGTTCGTGTCCTGGGCGCAGGCCGACGACGACCTGGAGCCGAAGGTCGCCGTCGCGGTGGTGGTCGAGGACGCGTCGGCTGACCGGGGCGAGATCAGCGGGGGCGGGGACGCGGCGCCGATCGCGAAGGCGGTGATGAGGGCGGTGCTGGGTCTGTGAGACAGGGGGGCGTGCCGACGGGAAGTCCCTCCGGCTACCGCCGGCGGTTGTCGGCCGTGAGGTCGATGTCGACGGCGAACGGCACGGTGACCTTCAGCCGGTCGTGATGGACGCCGCCGGCGACGTACGACTCGGTGGCCGGGTCGAGTTCGTAGACGTACACGACGGGCAGTCCGTCGACGTCCTCCACCCGCCAGTAGTGCACGATGCCGGCCTTCGCGTACTTGCGGGGCTTGACCTCGCGGTCGCGCTCCACGGAGTCCTCGGAGACGACCTCGACCGCGAGGACGACGTCCTGCGGCCGGTACCAGGTCTGCCGGGGGCCGGTGTCGGCGTCGGTACGGACCACGAGGACGTCAGGCTCGGGCCGGTTCGTGTTGCTGAGCTTGAGGCCCATCTCCCGGACGGCGTCCAGGCCGTCCGGACTCTGGTCGAGCAGGGCCTCCTCCAGCAGGCGCCCGGTGCGTGCGTGGAAGCGGGTCTCCGGGCTCGCGAACACGAGGCTCGCGTCGATCAGCTCCGTGTGCGGCGGCAGGTTCGGGAGCCGGTCCAGGTCGTCCGCCAGCCAGCCGCCCTGGGGCGGACGAGGCCACTCGCGGTCCTCGTCCAGCCCGTTGTCGCGTGCGGCGCTCATACGTACTCCCCTGTGCCGGAGCCTGACTGGCACCGTCAGCGTACCTACCGGGGCATTACGCACATATCAACTCGCCCGTCGGCCGGGCGATCAGTCGGCGAGGCCCCGCCCGGCCTCGATCGCCTCCTCCACCTCGGCCACCCGCTCGCCCTCCTCCGCGGCGAAGCGCTCCGCGTCGAGCTGCTCGGCGATCTCCTCGTCCTGGGCCATCAGCAGGTCCAGGTTGGAGTCGCCCATCTCCAGGACGCCCATGTCGACGTAGGCCTGCTGCAGACGCTTGCCCCACAGGCCGATGTCCTTGACGCACGGCACGATGCGGGAGAAGAGCAACTTGCGGAACAGCTGGAGGAATTCGGACCGTTCGCTCAGCACGTTCGCCTCGGCCTTGGGGATGCCGAAGTTCTCGAGCACCTCCTCGCCGCGCAGCCGGTCGCGCATCAGGTAGCAGCCCTCGATGACGAACTCCTCGCGCTCTCGGAGTTCGGCGTCGGTGAGCTGCTTGTAGTAGTCCCGCAGCGCCATGCGCCCGAAGGCGACGTGCCGGGCCTCGTCCTGCATGACGTACGCCAGGATCTGCTTGGGCAGCGGCTTGTCGGTGGTGTCCCGGATCATGCCGAACGCGGCCAGGGCGAGGCCCTCGATGAGGACCTGCATGCCGAGGTACGGCATGTCCCAGCGGCTGTCGCGCAGCGTGTCGCCGAGCAGGGACTGGAGCTTGTCGTTGATCGGGTAGACCAGCTCGATCTTCTCGTGCAGGAAGCGGCCGTAGATCTCGGCGTGCCGGGCCTCGTCCATGGTCTGCGTCGCGGAGTAGAACTTGGCGTCGAGGTCGGGGACGGACTCGACGATCCGCGCCGCGCAGATCATCGCGCCCTGCTCGCCGTGCAGGAACTGGCTGAACTGCCAGGAGGCGAAGTGCTGGCGCATGACGCCCTTGTCACGGTCGGTCATCTTGTCCCAGTACGGCGTCCCGTAGAGGGTCATCGCCTCGTCCGGGGTGCCGAGCGGGTCGTGCGGGTCGACGTCGAGGTCCCAGTCGATCCGCTTCTGCCCGTCCCACTGCTTGTCCTTGCCCTTCTGGTACAGGGCGAGCAGCCGTTCGCGGCCGTCGTCGTACTCCCAGCTGAACCGGGCGGCGCCGCTCGCGGGTACCTGCCAGAGGGGATCTGACGGGTTGTTGACGTACACGTCATTGGTCGGCATATCTCGCAGGCTCACACGTAGACGCCGGGTCAACAAGTCCTGTGCAGGGGATTGACGGTCTTACTGACAAGCAGTCTTATAAGGGGCAACGACGACGTACCCCCGGTAACGAGGTGAGGGAGCCATGACGACCCTGACGGAAGCCGACGCGCTGGAGGGGCTGCGCGACGCGCTCGGCCGGCTCAAGGACCGCGAACAGGTGGCCGAGCGGCTCCTCGTCTCCTCCGCCAAGCACTCCTTCGACCCGGACCGGGAGCTGGACTGGGACGCGCCCTTCGAGGAGGGCAAGTGGTTCTGGCCGCCGGAACTGGTGTCGCTGTACGGCACCCCGCTGTGGCGGCGGATGAGCGAGGAGCAGCGGATCCTGCTGTCCCAGCACGAGTCCGCGGCGTTGGCCTCGCTGGGCATCTGGTTCGAGATCATCCTGATGCAGCTGCTGGCCCGGCACATCTACGACAAGGCGGCCACGAGCGCGCACGTGCGCTACGCGCTCACCGAGATCGAGGACGAGTGCCGCCACTCCAAGATGTTCGCCCGCCTCATCTCGCACGGCGGCACGCCCTGGTACCCGGTGAGCCGGGTCCACCAGAACCTGGGCCGCCTGTTCAAGACGATCTCGACGACCCCGGGCTCCTTCACGGCGACACTGCTCGGCGAGGAGGTCCTGGACTGGATGCAGCGGCTGACCTTCCCGGACGAGCGGGTCCAGCCCCTGATCCGCGGAGTGACCCGGATCCATGTGGTCGAGGAGGCCCGGCACGTCCGTTACGCCCGCGAGGAGTTGCGCCGCCAGATGATGACGGCCCCCCGGTGGTCCCAGGAGTTCACCCGGGTCACCTCCGGCGAGTTCGCCCGCGTGTTCTCGGTGGCCTTCGTGAACCCCGACGTCTACACGAACGTGGGACTCGACAGGCGGGAGGCGATGGCCCAGGTGAAGGCGAGCGCCCACCGCCGGGAGGTCATGCAGACGGGAGCGAAACGGCTGACGGACTTCCTGGACGAGATCGGCGTCCTGCGCGGGGTGGGACGGCGGATGTGGAGGTCCTCCGGGCTGCTGGCGTAGCGAAAGCCGGGCCGACCCCCCGGCGCCCACCCCCACGCCCCGGTTACGCTGCCGGTCATGACCCCGCAGGCTCCCACCCCCGCCTACCGCCGGCTCAGCGTCGAGGAACGGCGCGGGCAGCTGCTCGCTGCCGCGCTGTCGCTCTTCGCCCACCGGGCACCCGAGGACGTGTCGCTCGACGACGTGGCGGAGGCGGCCGGTGTCTCGCGGCCGCTCGTCTACCGGTACTTCCCGGGCGGCAAGCAGCAGCTGTACGAGGCGGCCCTCGGGTCCGCCGCCGAGCAGCTGCGGCAGTGCTTCGACGAGCCCCGCCAGGGTCCGCTGCTGCCCCGCCTGGCCCGTGCCCTGGACCGCTATCTCACCTTCGTCGTCGAGCACGACGCCGGCTTCAGCGCCCTGCTCCAGGGCGGCAGCGTCGTGGAGACCAGCCGTACTACCGCCATCGTCGACGGCGTACGGCGGGACGCCGCCCGGCACATCTACAGCCACCTCGGCGTCACGGAGCCGGGCCCGCGCCTGCGGATGACCGTACGGATATGGATCACGGCCGTCGAGGCCGCCTCCCTCATCTGGCTCGACGAGGACAAGCAGCCGCCCGCCGGCGAACTGCGCGACTGGCTGGTCGAGCAGTTCACGGCCGTGCTGGCGGTGACCGCGGGACGCGACCCGGAGACGGCCGCGGTCGTCGGCTCCCTGCCGGGGGATGACTGACACTGGTGCCGTGAAGAGTCAGGACACCCCCTTCGAGGGCGGCCCCATGGACGGGCGCGTGCTCCCGGTGCTGCTGGGAGTCACCGGCCACCCCCCGAAGACGTACCGCATCCCTGTCCCGGACGCGCGGGGCGGACCGCCCACCGTCCTCGTCTACCGCCGGGTGCCCCGCGCGCACAGCCGCAGGCTCGGGCTCGTCCAGGGGTGGAAGTACGAGTTCGTGCCCGAGGGGCAGGCCGGCGGCCGCCGCCTCAGGTGGCCCTGGTCCGGGCCCGGCGCCGATCCACACGCCACGCCGTCCGGCAACGCGGATGACGCGGACGGGTGACGCGGTTGCGCCGAACCGCGTAGGTCCGGCACACGGACCACGCGTACGCGTCTACATCTCACGGTGCGGAGAAGAACGGATACAACCGACCGTCCCTCGCCGCGCTCCCGGCCGCTCTGCCCTGCCCGTTCCGCCCGCGCCGGGAGCAGCACCCCATCGCACCGGAGGTGATGACGTGTCAGGAAGGCTTCTGCGTCTGTTCTGTACGGCCACGGTGACGGCCCACGTGGCCCTCGCTCCCGTGCCGGCCGCGGCCGCGCCCGATCCCCACTGGTCCGTGTCACAGCTGCTGACGAATCTTCAGCGGCTGTACCGGGAGGCCGAGCAGGCCACCGAGACCTACAACGCCACCGAGGAGAAGCTGAAGTCGCAGCGCGCCGAGGTCCGGCGGCTGGACCGCGAGCTGACCCGCGCCCGCAGCTCCCTGCACGACAGCCGACTCGCGGCCGGGCGGCTGGCCCGGCAGCAGTACCAGGGCAGCTCGAACATCTCCGCGTACGTGCGGCTGCTGCTCGCCCACGATCCGCAGCACGCGCTCGAAGAGGGCCATGTGATCGGGCAGTTGGCCCGGGAACGGGCGAAGACCGTGCAACGGCTCACCGGCAACGAGCGGCGCGCCGACGCCCTGGCGCTGGCCGCGCGCTCGGCGCTGGACCGGCAGGCCTCGCTCGCCGGGCGTCAGCGCAAGGAGCGCGACAACGTACGCGCGCGGCTCGCCGACGTCGAGAAGATGCTCACCTCGCTCAACGCCGACCAGCTCAGCCAGCTCGCCACGTTCGAGCGCGAAGGGATCGCCGACGCACAGCGGAAGTTCATGGCGTCCGGGGCGCTCAGCAGCGCGCGGCCCCCGACGCATGCGGGCGACCGGGCGGTGCGCTACGCCGTGGACCAGCTCGGGAAGCCGTACCAGTGGGGGGCCGTGGGCCCGCGGTCGTACGACTGCTCGGGGCTGACCTCGCAGGCCTGGGACCACGCCGGGACGCGGATCCCGCGGACGAGTCAGGAGCAGTGGGCCACGCTGAAGCACGTGCCGCTCAGCGAACTGCGGCCCGGTGACCTGGTCGTGTACTTCCCCGAAGCCACGCACGTCGCCCTCTATCTCGGCGGCGGCCTGGTCGTGCAGGCACCGCGGCCCGGTGCCCGTATCAAGGTGTCGCCGATCGCGGCCAACCCGGTGCTCGGTGCCGTACGCCCCGATCCGGGCGGGGAGCCCCTGCGGCGGTACAAGCCGCCGAAGCTCCCCTCCGGTGCCCTGTCAGGACGCGACGAGGGCTACGCGCCCGCGGCCGCGCCCGCCACCTCGGCCACGTAGGCCTCGGCCTTGGCCGGCTCGTAGAAGTAGTTCTCGAAGTCGGCCGGGTCGTTGAAGCCGTTGGCGAAGCGGTCGGCGATCGGCTGCATCTGGCCCGCGGCGCCGATGAGGTTCAGGATGTGCTCCGGCGGCGGGGCGAGCATCGCGTTCGTCCACTTGGTGGTGTGCTGCATGAAGTCCCAGTAGCGGTCGAACGTGCCCTGCATCCAGGCCTCGTCGAACGGCTTGTCACCGTGCGCGAGGATCGAGTCGAGGTACGTCGCCGCGCACTTGGACGCCGAGTTGGAGCCCTGGCCGGTGATCGGGTCGTTGGCGATGACCACGTCGGCCACGCCCAGGACCGTGCCGCCGCCGGGCAGCCGGCCGATGGGGTTGCGGACGGTCGGCGCGTAGCGGCCCGCGAGGGTGCCGTGGGCGTCGGTGAGCTCGACCTTGGTGGCGCGGTCGTACTCCCAGGGCGTGAACTTCTTCATGAGCTCCAGCGTCAGGGCGAGGTGCTCGGAGGGGTCCTTGACGCCCTTGAAGACGTCGAGCGGACCGCCGGGGACGCCCTCCCAGAACAGGATGTCCGCTCGGCCGGAGTTGGTGTACGTCGGCATGATGAAGAGCTCGCCGACGCCCGGGACCAGGTTGCAGCGGACCGCGTCGAACTCCGGGTGCTCCGGGCGCGGGCCCAGGCCGTGGACGTAGGACACCGCGAGGGCGCGCTGCGGCTCGTTGTACGGGGAGCGCGAGGCGTCCCGGCCGAACATCTGGACCAGTTCGCCCTTGCCCGCCGACACCATCACGAGGTCGTAGGCACGCGAGAAGTAGTCGAGGTCGGAGACCGCCACGCCGTGGATGACCACCTGGCCGCCGCGCTGGGCGAAGGTCTCCATCCAGCCGGCCATCTTCACGCGCTGGTCGACCGACTGCGCGTAGCCGTCGAGCTTGCCGACCCAGTCGATGATGCGCTGCGACGGGCCCGGGTCGAAGGAACCGGGCGCCGCGACCGAGACGCCCAGGCCCTCGATCTTGGGGGCCTGG
This sequence comes from Streptomyces sp. NPDC046805, assembly GCF_040645355.1. Taxonomy (NCBI): domain Bacteria; kingdom Bacillati; phylum Actinomycetota; class Actinomycetes; order Kitasatosporales; family Streptomycetaceae; genus Streptomyces; species Streptomyces sp. NPDC046805. Next base: position 115,027 of record NZ_JBEYYC010000013.1, read on the forward strand.
GTCTCCCAGAAGTTCAGCTGGAGGTCGCGCTCGTGCTGCAGCGCGGTGTGGAACATGCACTGCGTCGACATCACACGGCCGGCCCGGATCTCGTCCGCGGTCCGGTTCGACATCAGGGTGACCTCGTATCCATGTGACTGGAGTCCGAGGGCGAGCTGGAGACCGGACTGACCGGCTCCGACGACGAGTATCTTCCGCATGCGGGTGGTGCTCCTAAAGGTGTTTCACTCGGGGGTTTCGGCGAGCGCGTGGCCGACAAGGGCCAGGAGGGTCTCGATCGCCGAGATCCGACGCCGCGCATCCATGAGGATGACGGGTACGTGCGCGGGGATCGTCAGCGCTTCGCGGACGTCCTCCGGCTCGTACACATCGCTTCCGTCGAAGTGGTTGACGGCGACGACGTACGGTAGCCCGCAGCTCTCGAAGTAGTCGAGTGCCGGGAAGCAGTCCTTCAGGCGGCGGGTGTCGGCCAGGACGACGGCGCCGATCGCGCCACGTACCAGATCGTCCCACATGAACCAGAACCGCTGCTGTCCAGGCGTGCCGAACAGGTAGAGCACCAGGTCGTCGTCGAGCGTGATGCGCCCGAAGTCCATGGCGACGGTGGTGGTCTGCTTGTCCGGCGTATCGGTGAGGTCGTCGGTCTCCTCGCTCGCCTCGGTCATCTGCGCCTCGGTCTGCAGAGGCGTGATTTCCGAAACGGCAGTGACCAGCGTGGTCTTACCCACACCGAAGCCGCCCGCGACCACGATTTTCGTGGAGATGGGGGCACGGGTGCGGTCGGTCTGCCAGGACTGCAGACCCTCGTCGGTATCGACGTATCGGGAGACGCCGGCGGCGTCAGAGACGGCGGAGTCCACTCAGCACCCTTTCCAGCAGAGCGCGGTCCGGGCGACCCGCGCCGTGACCGGTTCCGGTTCCGTACACACGGATCTTTCCTTGGTCCGCGAGGTCGCTCAGGAGCACGCGGACCACACCGAGCGGCATCTGCAGCAGCGCGGCGATCTCGGCCACCGTACGCATACGGCGGCAGAGTTCGACGATGGCCCGCATCTCCGGCATGACCCGGGTGGAATGCGTACCGTTCGTCAGTTCTTTGCGCTCCTCGGCGGCCTCGAGGGCCGGGGTGCTCGCCACCATGGTTTCGACGAGCAGGACGTGACCGAACTTGGTTCGGCCGCCGGTGAGCGAATAGGGGCGGACGCGGGCGGCCTTGCGACCGCCTCCGCGTACCGGGAGGTCGTGCGGAGTACTGCTGTTCATCGGGCGCTCCCCGTCGCGTTGGACTCCAGGGATTTTCGTAGCTCAGAGCGGAGTTCGGGTGTCAGGACATGGCCGGCGCGGCCCACGAAGAGCGCCATGTGGTACGCCACCACGCTCATGTCGCAGTCGGCGGACCCGTGGACGCCGAGCAGCGAACCGTCGCTGATCGACATCACGAAGAGGCTGCCCTCGTCCATCGCGACCATCGTGTGCTTGACCCCGCCGAACTTCATCAGCCGGGCGGCACCGATGGTGAGGCTGCCGATGCCGGAGACGATGGTGGCGAGGTCGGCGGCGGAGCCGCGCGGGCCGTGGGGCCTCTCACCGTGCGCGGCCTGGGCCTCACGGGTTCGGCCCGGATCGGAGGAGAGAAGCATCAGGCCGTCGGAGGAGACCACGGCGATCGACTGGATGCCGGGCACCTCCTCGACCAGGTTGGTCAGCAGCCAGTGCAGGTTGCGGGCTTCACTGCTCAGCCCGTAAGTGCTGGGCGCGGTCAACTGCTTGCCTCCTCGACTGTGCCCCCCGAGGCTCCGGCGTCATGCGGTGCTGCGTGGGGCAACGGGTTCCGGGCCGTCTCTGCGGCGATCTCCGCCTGGACGTCGCGCTGACCGGCGGCCGCTCCGCGATGGAAGCCGCCGAGCCTGCGACGCAGGGCTTCGGCATCGACGGATCCGGTCCGCTGGCGCGGGGCCTGGGCGGGTGCGGTGATCTTGGGGGTTCGCTTCGGGAGGCCCTTGTCGGTCTGCGCGTCCTCGCCGGCCGCCGCGGGCGCCTCGGACGCCTGGGGCGTCACGGGTGCCTGGGGGGCCGGTGGGGCCACGCGCGCGTCTGGGGTCCGCTCGTGGGCGTCGGGACCGATGGCGTACGGGTCGGTGCCGGACTCCGGGAAGCGCAGCTCCATCGTGCTCTCGGCGGGCGTCTCCGGTGCGGCATGCGGCGTGGCCGGTGCGGCATGCCGCGCGGCGGGTACGGCCGGCTCGTAGGCCGGCTCGTAAGCTGGTGCGGCAGGCTGCGGGTCCCGCAGCGCGGAGTCGCCCGCCGCCTTGACGGCCTTCTCCGCGAGCGCGACCAGCAGGTCCTCGTTCCCGGCACGGCCGCTCAGGGCATTGGAGTTGGCCTCGGCGTCCGCGCCCGTCAGGGCGTAGGCGCCCCCCTCGCTCGTGGAACCGACCGCCGTCGGGGGCTGGGCGAGCAGGGACTGCGGCAGCACGACGACCGCGGCCACACCGCCCTGCTTCTGCTCGCGCAACTGGACGCGGGCACCGTGGCGGTGGGCGAGGCGGGCCACGACGTACAGACCGAGGCCGAGACCGTCGCCGCCCTCCTGGTCGTAGGTGGCCTCCGGGTCGAAGTGAGTGAGGCGATGGTTGAGGCGCCCCATCCGCTCCTGGGTCATGCCGATGCCCTCGTCCTGCACCGAGAGCATGATCTCGCCGCTCTCCAGCAGCCAGCCGGAGACCTCGACGGCCACGTCCGGCGGAGAGAACGCGGCGGCGTTCTCCATGAGTTCGGCCATCAGGTGGGAGAGGTCGTCCGCCACGAAGCCCGCCACATGGGCGTGCGGGGGCAGCGCGGAGATACGGACGCGCTCGTAGCGCTCGACCTCGCTGACCGCCGCACGGACGACGTCGATGAGCGGGACCGGACGCGGGTGCTGCTGGAGCTGCTCGGTGCCGGTGAGGACCAGGAGGTTCTCGCTGTGCCGGCGCATGACCGTCGCGAAGTGGTCGAGCTTGTAGAGGGTGGCGAGCCGCTCGGGGTCGTGCTCGCGCTCCTCCAGGCTCTCGATGACGGCCAGTTGGCGCTCCACCAGACCCAGGTTGCGCAGCGCGAGGCTGACGAACGTACCGCCGATGCTGGTGCGCATCGTCTCCAGCTGGGCCCTCGCGTCGGCGAGTTCGGCGCGCAGCTCCTCGCGGGCGTCGGCCATCTGCTGACGCTGGGCGACCATGTGCTTGCGGTCGCTCTCCAGGGTGGCGATGCGCTCGTGCAGCGGAGCGACGCGCTCGTGCAGCTCGACCGCGTACGCGTGCAGGGCGTTGACGGAGCGGACGACCTGGGCGAACTCGTCGTTGCGGCCGGTGAACCGGACCGGTTCCTCCGACAGCGGGTCCGCGGACTCGGCCAGCCGGGCCGTGCCGCGGCGCAGCACCGACAGCGGCTGGGTGAGGGTGCGGGCCATGGCGGTGCTGATGCCGACGGCGACCAGCATCAGGACGCCGAGGACGGCGATGCGTATCTCCAGCGCGGTGACGTCGTCGTCGCGCAGCCCGGCGAGCTCCTTGGTGCGGTGGTCGTAGAGGGAGATCTCCACGCCGCGCATCAGGTCGATGCGGCCCGACAGGATCGGGTCCAGCTTCCGGGCACTGACGGCGGCACCGGCCGCGGACAGCGTCGGCTGGGCGGTCAGCGCGGTGAGGTACTTCTCCGCGGAGTTGACGTCGGCACCGGTGACCGTGGAGTCGTACGACGCCACGGCGGACTTGGGCGCGGTGTCCCGGAAGTCGGCGAGCGCGGTGTCGGCGCGCAGACGGGCCTGCTGCGCGGCGGCGGTGAGCGCGTCGCGCTCCTTTGGGCCCGTCGTGGCGGGGGCGCCGGGCAGACCGGCGGCCGCCTGGCCTGTCACCGGCGTACGGAGGGCCGCGAGGAGCAGCCCGCGTGCGGCGGCCGACTGCTGGACGGCGGAGTCCAGATCGGCGAGCGCGTACGCGCCGGCGCCGGACCGCGGGGACATCTTCGCGGCCAGCTCCACGGCCAGCCCGTGCAGTCCGGTGATGATGCCGGAGTAGGCCTGGTGCGTTTGCAGGGCCGAGCTCTTGCCGGAGAGCGCGTCCCGGCGTACGGCCGCGATCCGGTCGAGGGCCTTGCGCAGCGAGGCGGGTGCGTCCGTGTTTGCGCGCAGGTCGTCGACCTGGCGGTCGACGCGGGCGCCGCGCGCCGGCGACGGCGTCATGCCCTGGGGGCGCCCGGAGGCGACGTAGGAGGTGACCTCGTCTCGTTCGTCGGCCAGCGAGTGGGCCAGCGCGAGGGCGTCCTGTGTCCGCCCCGCGAGGGTCACCAGCTCCTGGGAGTCGTTCACCTGCCCTGAGGCGGCCACCACGGACGGGGCGCCCGCCCCGGCTATGGCTGCGGCCACCACGGCCACGGCGACGATCAGTCGGTTGCGTACGTGCGTCGGACGGCCGGTCCCGACGGGGGTGCGCTCTGCGCCCCCTTCGGAGGCCGTATGCCTGCCTGTGCGCCGAGGCCGCTTTTTCTGCACCGGTGCTCGCATTCCTGAACTCGTGTACCCATGGACCCGGGTGGCACCCCGTCATATCGGTGCCGGGTGGCTCGTACACCCAGTACGGCCGGTCCCCGACCCTCCCAGTGCCGGTGGTCAGCGGTCGCGCATCACCTCACCGCCACCCGAAGGAGTGAACCTCGGAGGGGAGTTGGCGGGCAAGTTCCCCGTTCGGGGCCCCCTACACGTTCCGGCGAGCCGGTTGGACTCGGGCGGCAGGCTTTGGCAGTATTCGCCGCCACGCCTTCCCGGAGTGTGTTATTCCGCCCCAAAGCAGACCTCCGGTCCGCATGAGCGCGTCAATTCGGCGGCGGTTGGCCTCCTTTGACGGAAGTTGTGAAGGGCTCGTGCAGACTGGCGTGATGCGTACGGAAGCCATTTCGGAACCCGGCGACACCTTCCGCCCCAACGAGGACTTCGCCGGTATAGGACTACCGGCCTCCGGACAGGGCGGCTGCGTGGTCGCCCTGGACGGGGTCACCCCACCCGAGAGCGGCACAGGGTGCGTGCACTCCGTGCCGTGGTTCACGGCGAGACTCGGCGGCGCACTGACCGAACTGACCGTTTCCAGCCGAGATCTGACGCTGCCGGAGATCCTTTTTCAGGCCATCGCTCGCACAGCGGAGGCACACGCCGAAACCTGTGACCTTTCTCACCCGCGCACGCCTCAGGCGACGGTGGTACTGACCCGCTGGTCGACCGCCACCCTCGACTACCTGGTCCTGTCCGACTCCGCTCTCCTCCTGGAATCCCCCGACGGCACGGTCACCCCCGTGCTGGACGACCGGCTCTCCCGGCTGCCGCGCGCCTGCCTGGCCAGCGACGCCATCGCCGACGCCACGGTCCGCAACAAGGAGGGCGGCTTCTTCACGGCCGCCGCGGACCCCTCGGTCGCCGCCCGGGCGGTCACGGGCAGCCTCCCCCGCTCCGAGGTCCGCGCCCTGGCCGCGCTCACCGACGGGGCGACCCGGTGGGTCGAGAAGTTCCACGAGGGGAACTGGACGGACTGCTTCGCCCTCGTGCGCAAGGAGGGGGCACGGGCGCTGATCGACCGCGTACGCGCCCTGGAGGCGGCGGACCGGGAGGAGCGCGCGTTCCTGCGCCGCAGCAAGACGCACGACGACGCGACCGTGGTCTACGCCGAGCTCTGAGGCCGACCGTTGAGGGCGGGTTCCGCACAACGCCTCACGCCCGGCGGCTACTTCTCCATGCCGCCGTTCAACTGGTGCAGCAGCCGCGCCAGTTCCGCCACCTCTCCCCGGTCCCAGTGCGCAAGCTTGCTGACATAGCGGGCACGGCGGGCCTCGCGGACCATTCCGACCCGGTGGCGGCCCTCGTCCGTCAGGGTCACCAGCCACGCGCGTCCGTCCGCGGGGTCCGGTTCGCGGACGATCAGCCCGAGTTCCTCCAGGGCGCGCAACTGGCGGGACATGGTGGCCTTGCCGACGCCGATGTAGCAGGCGAGTTCGGTGGCGCGCTGGCCGCCGTGCTCGTCGAGGCGGACGAGAAGACCGTAGGCGGCGGGCTCCAGGTCGGGATGGACCTCGCGGGCCATCTCCCCCTGGCTGGCCCGCGCGCGGCGCAGCAGCACCGTCAACTCGCGCTCCAGCGCCAGGAACTCCTGGTCTGCACCACTCGGCGCCGCCGGTCCGGCGACGTGCCGGCCGCCGCCGCTTCCTTCCTCGTGCACGTCAGCACCTCTGATCGGTTTCGCGGTCCTGAAAGTTTCTGCCAAACGACGCCATTGCCGCAGCTCCGTAAGTATTTCGCAGGAGTAGACCAACGGCGGACTCCGGACCCTCTTCCCAGCCCCGGTCTACGTGCGTAGCTTCGTACGAGGCAATGAAAATGGCATGTTCACGCCAGTGCGTCGTCCGCGGTCCCCCACCAACCCCTCGGAGGCACGTCATGCCCGTGCACAGATCCGGTTCCCTCCGCCCGCGCGCCCTCACCGCCCTCGTGGCAGCCCTGTTCGCGGCGCTGTCCCTCACCCTTCCCCTCGCCACCGCCCAGGCCGCGACCACTCCGGCCCGCGGCTCCGCCTACATGGGCATGGGCGTTGCGGCCCACGACGGTGTGCACGGCACGCCCAGCACGGGTGACGTCACCCAGACCGAGGGCGTCGACGTCGCCAGCTACCAGGGCAACGTCGCCTGGCAGACCCTGTGGAACAGCGGGGTCAGGTGGGCGTACACCAAGGCGACGGAGGGGACGTACTACACGAACCCGTACTTCGCCCAGCAGTACAACGGCTCCTACGACGTCGGCATGATCCGCGGCGCGTACCACTTCGCGACCCCGGACACCACGAGCGGCGCCACCCAGGCCAACTACTTCGTGGACCACGGCGGCGGCTGGTCCGCCGACGGCAAGACCCTCCCCGGCGCCCTCGACATCGAGTGGAACCCCTACGGCGCCACCTGCTACGGCAAGACGCAGAGCGGGATGGTCAGCTGGATCGCCGACTTCCTCAACCAGTACCACGCCCGCACCGGCCGCTGGGCCGTCATCTACACGGCCACCAGCTGGTGGACCCAGTGCACGGGCAACTACGGCGGCTTCGCGGTCAACAACCCGCTGTGGATCGCGCGGTACGCGACCGACCCGGGCACGCTGCCGGCGGGCTGGGCCTACCAGACCATGTGGCAGTACACCTCGACCGGCCCGACGGTCGGTGACCACGACAAGTTCAACGGGGCCCTGGACCGGGTGCAGGCACTCGCCCTCGGCTGACACGGCGAAGGCCCGGGCCCCCCTCACGGGGCCCGGGCCTTCCTTCATCCGGTCGCGTCCGTCACGCCGCGGCCGGAACCTTCGGCTCCGCCTCGCTCGTGGCCGGCGACAGGGCCAGTTCCAGGACCTGGCGGACGTCCGTGACGGCGTGGACGTCCAGCTTGTCCAGGATCTCCGCGGGGACGTCGTCCAGGTCGGGCTCGTTGCGCTTCGGGATGACCACCGTGGTGACACCCGCGCGGTGCGCGGCGAGCAGCTTCTGCTTCACGCCGCCGATGGGCAGGACGCGGCCGGTCAGGGAGACCTCACCCGTCATCGCCACGTCCGTGCGGACCAGGCGGCCGGAGAGCAGCGAGGCCAGGGCCGTCGTCATCGTGACGCCCGCGCTCGGGCCGTCCTTCGGCACCGCGCCCGCCGGGAAGTGGATGTGCACGCCCCGGTCCTTCAGGTCGGCCACCGGCAGCTCCAGCTCCGCGCCGTGGCTGCGCAGGAAGCTCAGCGCGATCTGCGCCGACTCCTTCATCACGTCGCCGAGTTGACCGGTGAGGGTCAGGCCCGCCGCGCCCGTCTCCGGGTCGGCGAGGGACGCCTCGACGTACAGGACGTCGCCGCCCGCGCCCGTCACCGCGAGACCGGTCGCCACGCCGGGGACCGCCGTACGGCGCTCGGCCGGGTCCTGGGCGGACTCGGGCACGTGGTGCGGCCGGCCGATCAGGCCCCGCAGGTCCTCGTCGCGCACCGTGAACGGCAGCTCCCGCTCACCCAGTTCGTGCTGGGCCGCGACCTTGCGCAGCAGCCGCGCGATGGAGCGTTCGAGGGTACGGACGCCCGCCTCGCGCGTGTACTCGCCGGCCAGCTTGCGCAGCGCGCTCTCGTCGAGGGTCACCTCGTCCTGGTCCAGCCCCGCCCGCTCCAGCTGGCGCGGGAGCAGGTGGTCGCGGGCGATGACGACCTTCTCGTCCTCGGTGTAACCGTCGAGGCGGACCAGCTCCATACGGTCGAGGAGGGCCTCCGGGATGGCTTCCAGGACGTTGGCGGTGGCGAGGAAGACGACGTCCGACAGGTCCAGTTCGACCTCCAGGTAGTGGTCCCGGAAGGTGTGGTTCTGGGCCGGGTCGAGGACCTCCAGCAGGGCCGCCGCCGGGTCGCCGCGGAAGTCCGAGCCGACCTTGTCGATCTCGTCGAGCAGGACCACCGGGTTCATGGACCCGGCCTCCTTGACGGCGCGGACGATGCGGCCGGGCAGGGCGCCGACGTACGTACGGCGGTGGCCGCGGATCTCGGCCTCGTCGCGGACGCCGCCGAGGGCGACGCGGACGAACTTCCGGCCCATGGCGTGGGCCACGGACTCGCCGAGCGACGTCTTGCCGACGCCGGGAGGTCCGACGAGGGCCAGCACGGCACCGCCGCGGCGGCCCCCGATGACACCGAGTCCGCGGTCGCTGCGGCGCTTGCGCACGGCCAGGTACTCGGTGATGCGCTCCTTCACGTCCTCCAGACCGGCGTGCTCGGCGTCGAGCACGGCCTTGGCGCCCTGGATGTCGTACGCGTCCTCGGTCCGCTCGTTCCAGGGCAGTTCGAGGACGGTGTCGAGCCAGGTGCGGATCCAGGAGCCCTCGGGCGACTGGTCGCTGGCGCGCTCCAGCTTGTCGACCTCCTTGAGGGCCGCCTCGCGGACCTGCTCGGGCAGGTCGGCTGCCTCGACGCGGGCGCGGTAGTCGTCGGACTCCTCGCCGTCCTGCTCGCCGTTGAGTTCGCGCAGTTCCTTGCGGACGGCTTCGAGCTGACGCCGCAGCAGGAACTCGCGCTGCTGCTTGTCGACGCCCTCCTGGACGTCCTTGGCGATGCTCTCGGCCACGTCCTGCTCGGCGAGGTGGGCGCGCAGGTGACGGGTGGCGAGCCGCAGGCGCTCGACCGGGTCCGCGGTCTCGAGCAATTCCACCTTCTGTTCGGTGGTCAGGAAGGGCGAGTAGCCGGAGTTGTCGGCGAGCGCGGAGACGTCGTCGATGGCCTGGACGCGGTCGACGACCTGCCAGGCGCCGCGCTTCCTCAGCCAGCTGGTGGCGAGGGCCTTGTACTCCTTGACCAGCTCGGTGACCTGACCCGGCAGCGGGTCGGGCACCTGTTCGTCGAGGCGGGTGCCCTCGACCCACAGGGCCGCGCCGGGCCCCGTGGTCCCGGCACCGATCCGCACGCGTCCGCGGCCGCGGACGAGGGCGCCCGGGTCGCCGTCGGCGAGCCGGCCGACCTGTTCGACCGTGCCGAGCACGCCGGTGCTCGCGTACGTCCCGTCGATGCGCGGTACCAGAAGGACCCTGGGCTTTCCCGGTTCGGACCGCGTGGCGGCCTGGGCGGCCTCCACCGCGGCGCGTACGTCCGGGTCGTTCAGGTCCAGCGGGACCACCATCCCCGGCAGCACGACCTCGTCGTCGAGCGGCAGCACAGGGAGGGTGAGTGTGGACGCCGTGGACTCAGCAGGCATTGATCTCCCCTTGAGCAGTCAACTTGAGTTACATAGGCTCAATGCTCGTGAGTCCCTTGGTGTTCCCCGAAGGGCGTTCGCTCTGAGCGATCGGGGCGAACGGCGTGCTCAGGAGCGCCGACAGAGGCACCGGCACGAGCACGCCACCCCTTTCAGTGACCTTTCGCTCATCCGTAATTCCCGTGGCCGCAGCGCATCGTTCGGGCAGGATGGGCTCATGACTGTCGCCGCGCACGACACCCCGGAAGTTCTGGACCGTCGCGAGGGCCCCTACGGCGAGGTCGTGCTGCGCCGGCACGGCGGTCTGCTGCAGATCATCGCGAACGGGTGTTTCCTGATGGACACCTCCGACGGCCGCTCGGAGCGACTGCTCGTCGACGCCGCGCTCGGAGCCCTGGACGGGCGGCCGGAGCCGGACGTGCTGATCGGCGGCCTGGGGGTCGGGTTCTCCCTCGCACACGCGGCGGCCGATCCGCACTGGGGCCGGATCAGCGTCGTCGAGCGCGAGCCCGCCGTGATCGGCTGGCACCGCGACGGCCCCCTGGCGGACATCTCCGCCTCGGCGCTGGCCGACCCGCGCACGGAGATCATCGAGAGCGATCTGGTGGCGTACGTCAATGAGACATCCGCCACATTCGATGCGCTGTGCCTCGACATCGACAACGGGCCCGACTGGACCGTCACCGAGGACAACGACGGCCTCTACTCTCCGCCCGGACTGGCAAGCTGCGCAAGGGCTTTGAGGCCGGGAGGGGTGCTCGCCGTATGGTCGGCGCAGCCCTCCCCGGAATTTGAAGGAACCTTGCGGAATGCCGGGTTCCGGCAGGTGCGTACCGAAGAGGTCCCGGTTGCCCGGGGCGTTCCCGACGCGGTGCACCTCGCCGTACGACCTGGATAGCGACGGCACGGGCTGTCCCCGTAGGGTGCTGCCCTGACGCGGATCATTCAAGCGTCAATCGCAGACATGGGATCACCCCACGGATTCCGGAAAGCACACTTCAGGGGCGGGCGATGGAGCAGACACACACCTCGCACAGCGGCACGGCGGCGGCCACGCAGGGCGCGCAACGCCGAGTCCTGGTGGTCGAGGACGACTCGACGATCGTCGACGCCATCGCGGCCCGGCTACGCGCCGAGGGATTCCTCGTGCAAACCGCGGGCGACGGACCGGCCGCCGTCGACACCGCCGAGGCCTGGCAGCCCGACCTGCTGATCCTCGACATCATGCTGCCCGGCTTCGACGGTCTGGAGGTCTGCCGCCGTGTGCAGGCCCAGCGTCCGGTGCCGGTGCTGATGCTCACGGCGCGCGACGACGAGACCGACATGCTGGTGGGCCTCGGCGTCGGTGCCGACGACTACATGACCAAGCCGTTCTCGATGCGCGAGCTGGCCGCGCGCGTGCACGTGCTGCTGCGCCGGGTGGAGCGGGCCGCGCTGGCCGCGACGACGCCGCGCTCCGGCATCCTGCGCCTCGGCGAGCTGGAGATCGACCACGCGCAGCGCCGGGTGCGGGTGCGCAGCGAGGACGTGCACCTCACGCCGACCGAGTTCGACCTGCTGGTCTGCCTGGCGAACACCCCGCGCGCGGTGCTCTCCCGTGAGCAGCTGCTGGCCGAGGTGTGGGACTGGGCGGACGCCTCCGGCACCCGGACCGTCGACAGCCACATCAAGGCGCTGCGCCGGAAGATCGGCGCCGAGCGGATCCGCACGGTGCACGGCGTCGGATACGCGCTGGAGACCCCGACGCCATGAGCGGCGGGCGGTCGGCCCCAGGGAGGAGCCCCAGGGATCCCTGGGGCGACGTGCGCCCGTTCTCGATCAAGACCAAGCTGGGCGGGTTGGTCGTCATCTCGGTACTGATCACCACCGGTCTGTCGATGATCGCGGTGCACACCAAGACCGAGCTGCGCTTCATCACCGTCTTCTCGATGATCGCCACGCTGCTGATCACGCAGTTCGTGGCGCACTCGCTCACCGCGCCGCTGGATGACATGAACGCGGTGGCCCGGTCCATCTCGCAGGGCGACTACACGCGCCGGGTGCGCGAGAACCGCTGGGACGAGCTGGGCGCCCTGGCCCGGACGATCAACGTCATGGCCGACGAGCTGGAGGCGGCGGACCAGCAGCGCAAGGAGCTCGTGGCGAACGTCTCGCACGAGCTGCGCACCCCCATCGCGGGCCTGCGCGCGGTCCTGGAGAACGTCGTCGACGGCATCGCCGAGGCGGACCCCGAGACGATGCGTACGGCCCTGAAACAGACCGAGCGGCTCGGCCGGCTGGTGGAGACGCTGCTGGACCTGTCGCGGCTGGACAACGGCGTCGTACCGCTGAAGAGGCGGCGGTTCGAGGTGTGGCCGTACCTCTCGGGCGTGCTGAAGGAGGCCAACATGGTCGCCTCCTCGCGCGGAGGCATCGCCTCAGGATCGGGAAGCCACACGCGTACGGACGTGCATCTGCACCTCGACGTGTCCCCTCCCGAGCTGACCGCGCACGCGGACCCGGAGCGCATCCACCAGGTCGTCGCCAACCTGATCGACAACGCGGTCAAGCACAGCCCGGCGCACGGCCGGGTCACGGTGAAGGCGCGGCGCGGGCTCCAGCCGGAGTCGCTGGAGCTGGAGGTCCTGGACGAGGGGCCCGGCATCCCGAAGTCGGAGTGGCACCGCGTCTTCGAGCGGTTCAACCGGGGCGCCGTCAGCCGGCCGCACGGGCCGGGCAGCGACGGCGGCACGGGCCTCGGCCTGGCCATCGCCCGCTGGGCGGTGGATCTGCACGGCGGCCGGATCGGGGTGGCCGAATCCGAGCGGGGCTGTCGCATTCTCATCACCCTTCCGGGAGATCCCTCACTGCCGGGCTGACGTACTCATCGACGTACAGTTCGAATCCGGAGTGACAAGATCCACGAGGGTCCCCGCAGCTGGACACGTGTGATCAGCGACGGCCCTCGTCCGCGCGCGGACCTCCCGCGTTCGCCCTGCGCAGCGGCGGTGACCAGGACACCCACGCCACAGCCGAACCAGCGTTGTTTCCCGCCAAATTCACCCCTGAAACACGCTTTCCGATGTGACTTGCGCGACGAAGGACCAGCCCGACCTGACCTTCCCGGTCGGGGAGGCGTAGCCTTTATTCCCGCTGTCCATCACCTTGTGAAGCGGAAGAGGGCGGTTGCCGCCGTGTCGCCACAGTCCCCGAGTAACGCATCGAGCATCTCGACCGAGGACCAAGCCGGGAGTAACCCCGCTGCTGCCTTCGGACCCAACGAGTGGCTCGTCGACGAGATCTATCAGCAGTACCTCCAGGACCCGAATTCGGTAGACCGTGCCTGGTGGGACTTCTTCGCCGACTACAAGCCGGGGGCCCCCGCGTCCCAGGCTCCGGCGGGTACTGCGGCCGCGGGGGCCGCAGCGACCACCCCCACGGCTGCTCCGGCCCAGCCCGCGGCGCCCGCCCCGGCCCCGGCGCCCGCCGCCGCGAAGCCCGCGGCCGCGGCTCCGGCCCCCGCTCCCGCGAAGGCCGCCCCGGCGCCGGCCAGGCCCGCCCAGCCGGCGGCCCAGCCGAAGGCGCAGGCGGCCCCGGCCGCCGAGGCCCCGGAGGGCCCCGAGCTGGTCACGCTGCGCGGCCCGGCCGCCGCGGTCGTCAAGAACATGAACGCCTCCCTGGAGCTGCCGACCGCCACGTCGGTCCGCGCGGTTCCGGTGAAGCTGCTGTTCGACAACCGCATCGTCATCAACAACCACCTGAAGCGCGCCCGGGGCGGGAAGATCTCCTTCACGCACCTGATCGGCTTCGCGATGGTCCAGGCCATCAAGGCCATGCCGTCGATGAACTGGTCGTTCGGCGAGAAGGACGGCAAGCCGACCCTGGTCAAGCCGCCGCACGTCAACCTGGGCCTCGCCATCGACCTGGTGAAGCCCAACGGTGACCGCCAGCTGGTCGTCGCGGCGATCAAGAAGGCCGAGACGCTGAACTTCTTCGAGTTCTGGCAGGCCTACGAGGACATCGTCCGCCGCGCCCGCGAGGGCAAGCTGACGATGGACGACTTCACCGGTGTCACGGTCTCCCTGACCAACCCCGGCGGCCTCGGCACCGTCCACTCGGTCCCGCGCCTGATGCCCGGCCAGTCGGTCATCATGGGCGTCGGCTCCATGGACTACCCGGCGGAGTTCCAGGGCACGTCCCAGGACACCCTGAACAAGCTCGGCGTCTCGAAGGTCATGACCCTCACGTCGACCTACGACCACCGGGTCATCCAGGGCGCCGCCTCCGGCGAGTTCCTGCGCCAGGTCGCGAACCTCCTCCTCGGCGAGAACGACTTCTACGACCAGATCTTCGAGGCGCTGCGCATCCCCTACGAGCCGGTCCGCTGGCTCAAGGACATCGACGCGTCCCACGACGACGACGTCACGAAGGCCGCCCGCGTCTTCGAGCTGATCCACTCCTACCGGGTCCGCGGCCACGTCATGGCCGACACCGACCCGCTGGAGTACCAGCAGCGCAAGCACCCCGACCTGGACATCACCGAGCACGGGCTCACCCTGTGGGACCTGGAGCGCGAGTTCGCCGTCGGCGGCTTCGCCGGCAAGTCGATGATGAAGCTGCGCGACATCCTCGGCGTGCTGCGCGACTCGTACTGCCGCACCACCGGCATCGAGTTCATGCACATCCAGGACCCCAAGCAGCGCAAGTGGATCCAGGACCGCGTCGAGCGCCCGCACTCCAAGCCGGAGCGCGAGGAGCAGCTGCGCATCCTGCGCCGTCTGAACGCCGCCGAGGCCTTCGAGACCTTCCTGCAGACGAAGTACGTCGGCCAGAAGCGCTTCTCCCTGGAGGGCGGCGAGTCCGTCATCCCGCTCCTCGACGCGGTCATCGACTCCGCTGCCGAGTCGCGCCTGGACGAGGTCATCATCGGCATGGCCCACCGCGGCCGCCTGAACATCCTCGCCAACATCGTCGGCAAGTCGTACGCGCAGATCTTCCGCGAGTTCGAGGGCAACCTCGACCCGAAGTCGATGCACGGCTCCGGCGACGTGAAGTACCACCTGGGCGCCGAGGGCACCTTCACCGGCCTCGACGGCGAGCAGATCAAGGTCAGCCTGGTCGCGAACCCCTCCCACCTGGAGGCGGTCGACCCGGTCCTGGAGGGCGTCGCGCGCGCCAAGCAGGACATCATCAACAAGGGCGGTACGGACTTCACGGTCCTGCCGGTGGCGATCCACGGCGACGCGGCCTTCGCGGGCCAGGGCGTGGTGGCCGAGACCCTGAACATGTCGCAGCTGCGCGGCTACCGCACCGGCGGCACGGTCCACATCGTCATCAACAACCAGGTCGGCTTCACCGCCGCCCCGGAGTCCTCGCGTTCGTCCATGTACGC
Source organism: Streptomyces sp. NPDC046805 (assembly GCF_040645355.1). Lineage (NCBI taxonomy): Bacteria > Bacillati > Actinomycetota > Actinomycetes > Kitasatosporales > Streptomycetaceae > Streptomyces > Streptomyces sp. NPDC046805. The sequence continues at coordinate 130,162 of NZ_JBEYYC010000013.1, forward strand.
GACGGACGTGGCGAGGATGATCGAGGCACCGATCTTCCACGTGAACGGCGACGACCCCGAGGCCGTCGTGCGTGTGGCGCGGCTCGCCTTCGAGTTCCGCCAGGCGTTCAACAAGGACGTGGTGATCGACCTCATCTGCTACCGCCGCCGCGGTCACAACGAGTCGGACAACCCGGCCTTCACCCAGCCGCTGATGTACGACCTGATCGACAAGAAGCGCTCGGTGCGCAAGCTCTACACCGAGTCCCTGATCGGTCGCGGCGACATCACCCTGGAAGAGGCCGAGCAGGCCCTGCAGGACTACCAGGGCCAGCTGGAGAAGGTCTTCACCGAGGTCCGCGAGGCCACGACGCAGCCGGCCACCGGTGACGTCCAGGCGCCTCAGGACGGCTTCCCGGTCGCGGTCCCGACCGCGATCTCCTCGGAGACCGTGAAGCGGATCGCCGAGTCCCAGGTCAACATCCCCGACCACATCACCGTCCACCCGCGTCTGCTGCCGCAGCTGCAGCGCCGGGCGGCCATGGTCGAGGACGGCACGATCGACTGGGGCATGGGCGAGACCCTCGCCATCGGCTCGCTGCTCCTCGAGGGCACCCCGGTCCGCCTGGCGGGCCAGGACAGCCAGCGCGGCACGTTCGGCCAGCGCCACGCGGTCCTCATCGACCGCGCGACGGGCGAGGACTTCACCCCGCTGCTGTACCTCTCCGACGACCAGGCCCGCCTGAACGTCTACAACTCCCTCCTCTCCGAGTACGCGGCGATGGGCTTCGAGTACGGCTACTCGCTCGCCCGCCCGGACGCGCTGGTGATGTGGGAGGCGCAGTTCGGCGACTTCGTCAACGGCGCCCAGACGGTCCTGGACGAGTTCATCTCGTCCGCGGAGCAGAAGTGGGGTCAGACGAGTGGCGTAACCCTGCTCCTCCCGCACGGCTACGAGGGCCAGGGCCCCGACCACTCGTCGGCCCGCCCGGAGCGCTTCCTGCAGCTGTGCGGCCAGAACAACATGACGGTCGCGATGCCGACCCTGCCGTCGAACTACTTCCACCTCCTGCGGTGGCAGGTGCACAACCCGCACCACAAGCCGCTGGTCGTCTTCACCCCGAAGTCGATGCTGCGCCTGAAGGCGGCGGCCTCGAAGGCGGAGGAGTTCACGTCGGGCGAGTTCCGCCCGGTCATCGGCGACGCGTCGGTGGACCCGGCCGCGGTCAAGAAGGTCGTCTTCTGCGCGGGCAAGGTCTACTACGACCTGGAGGCCGAGCGTCAGAAGCGCGGCACCACGGACACGGCGATCATCCGCCTCGAGCGCCTGTACCCGCTGCCGGGTGCCGAGCTCCAGGCGGAGGTCAACAAGTTCCCGAACGCCGAGAAGTACATCTGGGCGCAGGAGGAGCCGGCGAACCAGGGTGCCTGGCCGTTCATGGCCCTCAACCTGATCGACTGCCTGGACCTGGCGGTCGGCGCCGACGTCCCGCACGGCGAGCGCCTGCGGCGCATCTCGCGCTCGCACTCCTCGTCCCCGGCGGTGGGCTCCGCGAAGCGGCACCAGGCTGAGCAGGAGCAGTTGGTTCGGGAGGTCTTCGAGGCGTGAGCCTCTGAAGCGGCCTGACGCAAAGGGGCCCGGCACCGGATTTCCGGTGCCGGGCCCTTCGGCTTGTGCGGGTGCGCGCTCAGCCCAGGAACGGTTCGAAGTCCCAGTAGGGACGCGTGCGCCGGCGGGCCGAGATGGTGTGGGGGTGCTGGGCGCCGAGGGTGCGGGTGAGGGCCAGCAGACCGTCCTCCTCCAGCTTCCCCGCCTCCTCCTGCTCCCGCGCCGCCCGCAGATCCGCGGCCAGCGCCACCTGACAGGACAGCGTGAGCGGATGTTCGTCGCCCAGTGAGCGTCGGGCCCGGCGCAGGGTGTCCCGGCTGAGCTCCACGGCGTCGGTGGTACGGCCGTTGAGGTCGCGGGCGCTGGCGGCGTTGAGGGCGCAGCCCAGCACCCAGGGGTGGTCCGCGCCGATGGTGGCGGTGAGGCCGGCCAGCGCGGCCTCGAACATCGACATCGCCTCCGCCCGCTCGCCCGCGGCCTGCATGACGAGTCCGGTGTTGGCGAGCATGCCCGTGGCGACCGGGTGCGCGGGGCCGAGCAGGGCGCGGTAACCGGCCTCCGCCTCGTCGATCAGGGCCCGGGCCTGGGTGAGGTCGCCGTGTTCGCGCAGATAGTTGCCGTAGTTGGCGATGAAGGCCAGCGTGCGGTAGTGCTCACGGCCGTGCACCTGCACCAACTGGTCCAGGAGGCCGGCCATTTCGGGGCCGACGTCCTGGGTGTGGCTGCCGTCGCGGCGCCGGCACATCACCAGCTGGCCGCGGGCGGACAGGGTCTGCGGATGCTGCGGTCCCAGCACCTGCACATGCAGCCGGACCACGGGTTCCTGGCGGGCGAGCGCGTCTCGCCAGCGGCCGAGCAGCCGCAGGTCCTGGGCGACGGCGTTGCCCGAGCTGAGCGTGCTGATGTGCCGGGCACGCAGCACGCTCTGGCGGCGGGCGAGCGTGTCCAGGTCGAGGTCGTAGGCCTCCTTGTAGCGGCCGAGGAGCCGCAGGTCGACGCCGACGTTGTGCCGGGCGACCAGGGTGACGACCTCCTCGGGGCCGAGCACGCGGCCGTAGCCGTCGAGGGCCTCCTGCTGAAGGGCGTACGACTCGTCGTAGCGGCCCAGGTGCCGCAGGCTGGCGGCCATGGCACTCTTGGTCGTCAGCTCGGCCAGGTCGTTGCGCGGCTCGGCGGTGCGCAGTTGCTCGTCGATGCCGCGGTCCAGGTCGTAGGCGGCGCGGAAGCGGCCCATGGCCCGCAGGATGTTGCCCTCCTGGGTGGCGAGGTCGCGCATCGGCTGGGCCAAGGGTTCCATGAAGCGCGACCAGTGGTCGCGTACGCGCTGGGCCAGGTCCAGGCCGGTGTTGTACTCGCCGCTGCGCAGGGAGTACCGCACGCAGTTCAGGACGGTCTCCTGGACCCGGACCTGGGTGCTGCCGAGCGCGCCCGAGGGTTCCAGGTGCGGCACCAGCTCGGCGTAGAGCGGCCAGTTCCTGCTGTCCAGGGGGTTTCCGGGGTCGGCCTGGGCGAGCAGGATGCGGACCGCACGACGGTGGATGGCGCGGCTGTCATCGCTGGTCAGCTTGGAGACGATGTCGTGAACGAGCCGGTGCATGTGCACCGACTCCTGGTGCGGGCCCATCTCGGCGCCGACCGGGCCGCGGCTCTCCCGGGTGAGCACCGAGTAGTTGACCAGGGTGTCCAGGGCGCGGGTCCAGGCCGCCAGGTCGGTCTGCATCCAGCGCAGTTCCTCGGGAAGGTCCGCCTGCGGGTAGGCGCGGATCAGGCCCAGCGGGATGCGCCCGGAGGCGAACGAACTGCACAGGCCGAGGATGTCGATGGCCTGGGGCTCGGCGTTGCGCAGCCGGTTGAGCAGTATCGCCCACGAGGTCATGGACGACTGCGGGAAGCCGTCGCCGGGGAGGGGTTCGTCGACCGTGGAGAGCCGGCGCTCCCGCACCATCCTCAGATACTCCGGCACCTCCATGCGGGACTCGCCGAGCCAGGAGGCGGCCTGGACCAGCGGCAGGGGTACGTCGCCGAACTCCGCGGCGACCTCGTCGGCCTGCGCGGCGGTGATGTGCGGGGCACGGCGCATCAGGTAGCCGGTGGACTCGGCACGCTGGAAGGCGGGAATCTCCAGCACGTCCGTGTGCTCACTCCAGCCGCGGTTGCGCGAGGTCACCAGGACATGTCCGGCTCCCTGCGGGAGCAGTGCGTCGATGCCCTCGGTGTCGTCCCAACCGTCGAAGATGACCAGCCAGTTGGAGTGTGGTTCACCCCTTCTGAGCGCTTCGCGCACGGCACGGATGCGCTCACCGGGCTCGCCACCGATGCGCAGGCCGAGCTCCACCGCCAGTTCGCCGAGACGGTCGCGCTGGATGTTGCGGTCGTCGGAGTTGACCCACCAGACCACGTCGTAGTCCGGGCTGAACCGGTGCGCGTACTCCGCGGCGAGCTGGGTCTTGCCGATGCCGGACATGCCGAGCAGCGTGCACGCGGCGGCGCCTCGATCGGCGTCGGCCAGCCGCTGGTGGAGGTCGGTCAGCAGATCGTCACGTCCGGTGAAGCGGGGGTTGCGGCGCGGGATCTCGCCCCAGACCTCGCAGCGGGTCTCGGGATAGCGGGCGGCATGGACGGCCGACGGCCGGGAGACGCGTCGGCGTTCCAGTCCGATCCGCCTGAGCAGCCGCTCCTCCGACGCCTCCTCGCTCAGGCCCCACAGGCTGGCCGGTTCGAGGACCGCGGTGGCCGGCAGCAAGGGCCGGTTGGTGAGGTTCACGGCGGCGAAGCGGTCGGCATGCGCGGCGACGAAGCCGCGCAGCACGTCGTTCCACTCACCGGCCGGACGCGGGCCCAGTTCGAAGAACCAGTCGTCCAGAACGAGGAGTACCGGGCCGGAGGACAGCAGCAGGTCGCCCAGCGAGTCCTCCAGCGGGACCTCGCGCGGCGGGTCCCAACGCTGCAGGGTGGCCTGGTGACCGTGGCTCTCCAGGCACTGGGCGATCCATGCCGCCCAGGAGCGGTGGTAGCCGGGGAAGACCACCAGGACGCGTTCTGGTGCCGAGGCGTTCTCCCCGCCCGACCGCCGCTGTACCGCCATCGCACGCTCCCTGTTCCCGCGTCACCGCACTTCCGCGGCCCACGCTAACGCAAAGCCATCTCTCGCCCACGGAGTGTCACGACACGTTGCGGCCGACCACACCGAGGCTCGCGTGGTGCCGCCCCATCTCCAGGACGAACTCCCTTCCGGCAAAGGTCAGTTCATCGGATTCCAGGAGGAGGGACAAGGCTTCGCCGACCCCCTCTCGGTAGGCCTCGAGCCGCTCCCGGGCCGAACCGCCCCAGGAGTCGGCGGCCCCGGGGCCGTCCACGGCCCGCCACCACAGGTCGGCCAGGGCCAGATGCGCGTAGACCCCCTGGACCACCGCGGGAACGGGCCGGGGGTCGGACCGCCAGGCCACCCGCAGCAGCGCTCCGCCGCCCGGACGGCACAGGGGCAGCACTTCGTCGAGGAGGGCCAGCTTGGTGTGATGGGTTTCGTGCACCAGGGAGTTCGCCAGCTGCCAGGCCCGGGCGGGCAGCTGGATCAGCGCGGCCCCCGGGGCGATCCGCAGGGTGGCGCCGACCGGGAGGCCGCCGGTCCGGAGGGGAGCCGACAGCGGTACCACCGCCCGCAGTACCGTGCCCGTCTCGGCGACGCGCCCCGGGTCCGTCGTCGCCAGCAGGTCGAGCGCCTCGCACCACCGCACGGCCCAGGTCCGATGCGCCCCGGCCGTGTGCTCGGCCGCGCGCACGGTCCGCGGCCCACTGCCGCGAGGGGGCGACCGGTACGGGTCGAGGTCGTCGAGTACGACGGCGCTGCCGGGCAGGGTGTGCAGCGCGGCCCAGCCCGGCCCGCTGCCGACGGGTCCGCTCGGCGTCCGGCGCAGCACCGCCTCGCCGTCGCCCCCGTCGTCGGTGATCCGCACCAGCCCCGCCCGCCCGCTCAGCCGGGCCAGGCCGGACGGGCAGTGAAGCATCCCCAGGCCGGGCAGGTTCAGCGCTCCTGAGGGCACACCGACCGTCCCGCCCACGTCGCACCCGGCCCGGACAGCCGCGGCGATCGCCACCCCGCCCAGGGGAGCCAGTTGCCGTGCGAAGGGCTCCCCGTCGGGCGCGGCGAGCGCCTCGGCGAGCCATGCTCCGGTCATCGGGTAGTCGACGACTTCCCGGGCCGCCGACGGGTCGGCGCGCTCCGCCCGGACCAGCAGCGCCCAGTCCCGTTCGAAACCGTGCAGGACCGCCGCGGGCAGCATGGTGCGGCGCCGTTCGACGCGGACCAGGAGGGACTTCAGGAGGAGCATGCGACGCGCGTGGAGTGCGGCACGCAGTGCCGCCGTCGTGGTGGGTGAGGGCCGGGTCCTCGCGAGCGCCGTGAGGGTCTCGGAGGGGACCGGGGGTCGGGTCATGCCCGCTCGCCCTCACCCTGCCCGCGCTCGCCGAGTCCGGCTGAAAACATACGTCCGCTCAGCCCTCCCGGGCCGGACGGGGTGGGTTCGGTGTCGCCGTACCACACCTCCCGGAACCACGCGGCATCGTGCAGGACCTGCTCGACGGCGGCCCGGAGGCCGGGATCGTCCATGGCACGCAATGTCCGCAGGTCGACGTCGGTGAGGTCGGGCAGGAGCGCGGTCGGTACGACGTACACGCCCGAGCCGGTCGCCCTGCTCCGCTGCTCCACCACGCTCGGCTCCTCCCTGCCCGCGCCCGCCCCGACCGGTCGCCGTAGCTGCCCAGTTCTTCCCGAGGGGCCGGGAGCAGAAACCCCATGCGAATCAACTCCGGTCAATCTCACGCCGGTTGCCCCAGTCCTCGGCCCACGGCCACCAGGGCGGCGCTTCCTCGCCCCACGGCCGCTCGGGCAGCCCCAGGGCGAGCCGCTCCTCCTCGTGCCGGGTCAACTCCACGTCCGCCCAGTCGACCTCCCGCAACGCCCCCACCAACCGCCGCCACTGCCCCCGAGCCGCCCCGTAAGCCTCCCGAGCCGCCCCCGGCCGCCCCATCAACGCCAGCACCGCCCCGCACCCATGCCTCGCCCGAGCCGCCGTCACCGAGCCGGGATCGGTGCCGTACGCGGCCAGCGCCTCGCGCTCGGCGTTCTCGTAGGCCTGGAGGGCTTCGACGAGGACGGGTGCCCCGGCCCGGTACCACCCCTCCAACCGCACCCGCCCCAACTGCAGCCACGCCTCGGCCCGTACAGCGGCATCCGCGGCGGCGCGGACCGCCTGGCCGAGCAGGTGCCGGCTCTCGAACAGGTCCGGCAGAAAGCCCAGATGCCGGAAGCGCTGGGCCAGGGCGCTGCCCACCAGGCCCTGGAGTCGGCCGCGTTGGGCGGAGCGGGCGGGGAGGGTCTTGAGGGCCTCGCGCAGGATGTACTCCGCGCGGTCCACCACGCGTGCGCCGTCCCGGGCCGAGGAGCGCCGCAGCAAGGACTCTCCCCACGCCGTGAGCAGTTCGCAGCGCCGGGGACTGTCGGCCGGTGCCAGCAGCGCCGCGGCCTCGTACGCCTCGTCGGCCTCCCGCGCCTCACCCGCCGCATCGTGGAAGGCGGCACGGACCGTCAGGCATCGAAGCCGCAGGCGCGGATCGTCGCCTGCCGCGCGTTCGGCCCGTACCAGGGCGTCCCGCGTCTCCGTGGCGTCGGCGCCGGCGGCCCGCAGGGCCCGGACGAGGTCAAGCAGTGCGGGGCCGCGCACCGTGTCGGCGGCTTCCTCCGCCTCCAACAGGGTGCAGCCTTCGCGGAGTTCGGTGACGGCGGCGCCCGCCCGGCCCAGGTCCAGCAGCAAGCGGCCTCGCAGCAGGAGGCGGGAGCGGTGGGCCGCTACGGGCCATGGCGCGCCGTCCGGGTCCGCCGGCGGCCGTTGCCTCGACTCGGTCCAGGTCCGTGTCCGCTCCGCTACCCCGGGCCAGGGGTCGGCTTCCGGGTCCAGGACGGCCAGCGCGGTTGTGAGCTGGTCGGGATCTCCGGTCAGGTGCCACAGTTCCCGGCGCAGTCGGGCCAGTTCCAGTACGGCCTCGGTCTGCTGTTCGCCGCCTGCCGCCGCCTCGTACGCCGCACCGAGTTCCTCCACCGCGGCGCGCAGCAGTGCCGCGCGGCGGTCGGCGGTCCGGGCCGCGGCGGTGCCCGCCTGCGCGCGCAGGATCCGGCCGAGGAGCAGCCGGGCCCGTACGACGTCGCCGGAGTCGGGGTCGGATACGGCGCCGAGGCCGCGTACCGCCGACTCCGCCTGTTCCCGCGCCCTCTCCAGCACCTCCGGGTCGCGCAGTTGCTCCCACTGCCGCAGGAGACGTTCGCCCTCGGCGCTCGCGTCCAGGGTCTTCAGGTCGGGCAGGTAGAAGCGCAGGACCCGGGCGGGGATGCTGGCGAACAGTTCGGCCTCGACGTCGCCCTCCGCCTCCCGCGGGCCGCCGCTCTCGACCGGGCGGTCGGCGTCGGCGGAGGTGTCGTGGTCGGCGAGCCTCGCCGCGGCGAGGGCGGCGAAGTTGCGGGTGCCCTTGCCGAAGTGGCGTTCCACATAGGCGGAGCAGTGCTTGAGGACGAGTCCGGCGGTGGTCTGGTCGAGGGAGGCGAGGAGCAGGTCCTGCACCCGGCCCGGATAGGCGAAGCAGGGCTGTTCGCCGGTGCCGGGGAGTTGTCTGAGCAGGCCGCCGAGCAGGACTTCGGCCAGTTCCATGGGGCCGGTGTCCGGGAGCATGGCCCGCTGGACGAGTTGCATGACCGGGAGGGTGAGGGGGGCCGCCGCGAGATAGACGGCGAGGCGGATGGCGCCGGGTGAGGCTCCGGCGCGGAAGGCGCGCACGAGTTCGCCGTCGGTGCGGGCGACGGGGGCGGTGGGCACGGGGGACGTGTCGATGCTCGTCCAGGCCGCCCAGGCGCGCTCGCTGGTGGGGCCGGTGCCCGACAGCAGCCGCGCCCAGGCCTCGAAGGCCTCCGGTGTCGGCTGGAGCACCGGTACCGGCCGGGCGTCGGCGGCCGGTTCGTCCCAGGGCTCCTCGTCGGGCAGGAAGGTGATCCGTCCGCCGAGTTCGGCCGGGCGGACGAGCAGGCCCGGTTCGGCGGGGAGTGCGGTGCGGCCCCACAGGCGCGGCGGCAGCGGCTGTACGACGGCGAGCGGGGCGGTGCGCGGCCAGTGGTGCAGCAGCCGCTGGGCGGCGCCGCTCTGCCACAGGGGGCCGACGCAGTCGCTGATCACGAGGGTGAGGAGCCGGCCGGACGGGTCGTGCAGTTCGTCGGCGGGGCGTAACCGCGCGCTGCGGCCGGGCGCCGCGGTCGTACCGACGAGGGGTGTGCCGGAGCCGTCGCCGTGCAGGTGATGGACGCGGACGGAGGCGAAGGCGCCGGACTGCTGGCAGGCCTGCCGCAGTTCCTCGACCAGTTGTCCCCACACGGCCATGGCGGGTCCGGTGTCCATGAGCAGTTGGACGTCGCAGCGGTGCCGGCGGCCGGGCCGGGTCACGGGCAGCAGCAGCCCGCTCGCGGCGGCGCGGTCGGCGGTCGCCGCCTCGTCGATCTCGGGGGTGCGCCCGGCACGCTCGCCGCGGTCGGTCGCGACCCCCGCGCGGTAGCGGCCGAGGGTGCGCAGCGCCTTCTCGAGACCGAGCAGGCCCGGCAGGGCGGTGGCGGCGGGGGCGCGGATCGGGAGGACCGCGTGGGCGCCGTCGGCGCCGTGGCGGGGGACGGCCCCGGCCGTGTGCAGGGGGACGGGGGCGGACATGGCGTCCATGACCGGCTGCCGTCCGCCGGGCGTCCGCGTGGTCTCCGGGGCCGGGGCGGGCGGGTCGTGGGGCTTGGCGAGCGGGAGGGGTTCGGACCGCCCCGGGGCGGCGCGTGGGGCGGCCGCGTCGAGCCGCCGTGCCAGCCAGACGGCGTCGGCGACGTCCTCGGCGGTGAGGTCGAGACCGCTGTGGCGCAGCCTGGAGATCAGCTCGTCCAGCCGCATGCCGCGCATCCGGTCATCACCTCGTACGGTCGAGCGGCTGCATGAGCATGTCCGCGATCCGCTCCCGGGTGAGGCGTTCCGCGCGCGGTGCGTGCTGGGTGAGGAAGAGGGCGTTGAGGAGCTGGTCCGCGGCGACGACCTCGCCGGGCTCGCGGTCCAGGAAACGGGTGATCAGACCGCGGCCCTCGGCCACGCTCTCGCTGCCCAGGTGGGCTTCGACCATGGCCGTGAGCTGCTCCTCGCCGGGCGGCTCCAGTTCGAGCTGGATGCAGCGGCGCAGCAGGGGGGCCGGGAAGTCGCGTTCGCCGTTGGACGTCAGGACGATCACCGGGAAGGCGGCGCAGGCGACGCGTCCGCCGTGCACGGACACCCGGTCGCCGTCGTGCGTGAGCACCTCGACGACGGGCTCGCGGTCCGCCAGCCGCTCCAGCTCGTGGATGGCGAACTCGCCCTCCTCCAGCGTGTTCAGGAGGTCGTTGGGTAGGTCGAGGTCGCTCTTGTCGAGTTCGTCGATGAGCAGGACGCGCGGCTGCTCGGAGGGCAGCAGCGCGGTGCCGAGCGGGCCGAGCCGGATGTACGAGCCGATGCCCGAGGCCGCGGCCGCGGCCCCTGCGACGCCCTGGGCGCGCTCCAGCTGGACGTCCTGGAGGCGGCCTATCGCGTCGTAGCGGTACAGGCCGTCCTGGAGCGTGGTGCGGCTGACGATCGGCCAGCGCAGAACCTTGCCCAGCCCGAGTTCGTGGGCGACGGCGTAGGCGAGGGTGGACTTGCCGGTACCGGGGTTGCCGGTGACGAGGAGCGGGCGGCGCAGATAGAGGGCCGCGTTGACGGCGTCGACCTCGGCGGGCCGGGGCGCGTAGTTCTCGACGAGGCGCCGGCGTACGCCGAGCCTGCGGGCGCTGCTGGGATCCTCCGGGCCTGCCGGGGCGTCGGCTTGCGCGGCCGCGAAGTCGCGCCAGGGCGGCGGCGCGGGCAACCGCCGTACGCCGTCGTGCGGCTGGCCCACTCCGCGATAGATCCGCCAGTCGTTCACCATGGACTCCTCCCGGCTCCGGTGATCCTGCAGCGGGTCCGGCCGTTAGACGTACGACGTTACCGTGCCTTGCGCGGTTCGAAACCGCCCGGCGTCGATTCCCGGTCGATGAACGGCCTTGTCCTGCCCGCGAGTTGACGGGACATCGGGTACCCCGTCAGCCGCCGGGGGCGGCCAGGGGCGGCGGTCGCACGGCCTCCGTTCCGTACGGCGGGCGGTCCGGCGGGTCGAACAGTACGGCGATCTTGCCCTGGAGACCTTGGTCGCGGGCGGCGGCGGGATCGGCGAGCCGGATGCGCAGATCGCGCACCGGGCCGTGCAGACCGCCCGCGCTGCCGGCCAGGCCGAGCAGGCGGACCGCCTGCTGATGGAAGCCCCGGCAGGCGTCGTGATCGTGGTGGTCCCGGCGCCACAGCACGAGGGGGTGGCCGGCCCTGAGCGCGTCGCGCATGGCCTGCCTGCCCTCCCCGCCGCCCACCGGGCCGCAGTAGACGGGCACGCACGCATCCGCCATGCCCGACAGCGATCCGTAGAAGGCGTATCTGCCCTGGGGGCGGGCGCCGGGCGGATGGCCGTCCGCCGGGGGCCGCCCGTGCAGGGATTCGGGGGCGAGCGGGCCGCGTGCCACGCCCTTCCACCGCCGGACCCATTCCGGGGAGGGCTCCCTGCCGTTGCGCAGGACGTCGCGGACGACGACCGTCCTGCGCAGCCCGAGCGGCATGGACCGCTCGTCCATGAAGTCGTCGTCCTCGGCGTCGCCTGGGGTGAGCTGCCAGTCGTCGACCGGCAGGTCGAACAGCTGCCGCGGCAGGAACACCTCGATCGCGGCCAGGTGTTCCCCGTGGTCGCCCTGGCTCAGGGCCTTGGCCAGCGGCTCCCGCAGGGTCTCGGACAGCTTGTCGACGCGCACCCCGTGGTCGTCGCCGTCGACCGGGGTGACGTCCCGGCCGTCGTGGAGGAGCTGCACGCTCCAGGGGTGCAGCTCGCCGTACATGGGCGCGCCCACCTTGACGAGGACGTCGGTGCGCGCCGGGGAGGCGGTCCCCGCGGCCGATGACGGCGCGGGCGCCGCGGGCGCGAGGCTCGATGAAGGCCCGTCGAGACCGTCGAGAAGGGCGCGGATCGCCTCCCCGACCGCCCAGTGCTCGTGCCGCTCGGCCTGTTCGGCGATCCACCCGGTGAACGCGCCCAGCGACTCCCGGTCCACCTCTTCGGGTTGGGCCCGCACCACGTGCCGGACCACCTTCGCCGCGTACAGCAGGACGGCGTCGAGATCGACGAGCTTTCCGCCGCCTCCCTGGTCGAGTGCGCGCAGTCCGTGCAGCAGCCCCGCGCCCTCGCGCCAGGTGCGTGCCTCCTGGAGGATCAGCGAGGGGTGCTCGTCCCCCCGTACCTGCCGCTTGACCTCCTCGACGAGGTGGACCACCTCGCCGCGCCCGGTGGGCAGCGGGAGGTGCGCGAGGTGGCCGTAGAGCCGGGCCCTCAGCTCCGGGGCGATCCCCGAGGCCGTGTAGCCGGGCAGGCCGGCCTGGGCCGTGGTCCAGTTCGGGTACGGCGACGGCGACGGCTCGTCGAGGAGGCTGAGGTGGTGCAGGTCGTGCGCGCGCAGGACCTCACGCAGGATCTTGCCGCCGTCCCGGAGTTCCAGCAGCTCATGCAGCGCGGTGATCGGGACGGCGGCCCCCTCGTCCCGGCCGCGGCCCTTGATCACGCCGATGACGGCGCCGTAGCGCTGGTCGATCACGGGTCCGCCCGAGAGCCCCTCGACCGGCAGGCCGCTGCTGAGGAGCAGGCGATTGGCGTGGGAGCCGACGGCCTCGCCGTCCCGGTTGCGTATGCCCAGTTCGCCGGCCCACTGGAACCAGCCGTGCACGCTGACCGGGGCGGGCGTGCTCGGCGTCCGGTCGCTCAGCCACAGGCACCGCACGTCCAGCGAGTCGCGCACCTTCACGAGCGCGATGTCGGGCCACGGCCAGGGGTCGCGGACCGACTCGGGGGCTTCGGGGCGGGGCTTGACCAGGACGACCGTCCCGGCGCCGGTGCGTTCCTCCCAGGCGCCGGCGGGGGTACGGCTCTCCCAGGCGACGTCCACGGCGTTCTCTCCTCGGCACACCGCGGCTCCCCCCTTCCCCACCACGTGCGCGCAGGTCAGCAGCCACCCCGGGGCGATGAAGAAGCCTGATCCCCAGTACGCGTCACGGTCCGTTGCATACCCGTCGCCCGGTACGCCGATGCGTGCCAGCGAGGGGCGCACCATCTCGTCGAAGGCGCTCATGCGGGGCCGGAGGCCGGGGATCCGGCCGACGCGTCACCGCGGGCGCCCCCAGCGGGGTCCGCCCCTCCGCCGGTCCCGGCCGGTTCCGTCCAGGTCAGGGACACCGACAGGGAGGACTTGCCGCCGCCCTGCGCGATGGCGCTCACGACCTTGCCGGACTGCGCCGTCAGTTCGATTCCGAAGCTGACGGCCACCTCGACCGGTGCCGTGGTGTCGAGAGCGGCGCGCAGGGAGCGCACGACACCGCCGACCGTGCCGGCGAGCCCCCCGGCCACATCCCTGACCCGGTCCCCGACGCCGGTGTCCCGGAATCCGTCGTCGTCCGCCGCGCCCTCGTCCGCCGCGCCGATCCTGGCCCAGACGACGGTCCCGTCGTCCAGTCGTATCCGCTCGATCCCTCCACCCACGGCGCCCCCGATCGCTTGATGGGAGGAGAAGGCTAACTCCCGATGAAGTCGAGCGGGAGGGGCCACGATTGACGAGTGGGAGCGGCGACGGCCGAGCAGGGGCCGCCGACCGCCCTGCTCGCCGCCCTACGCGTTGCGCGACTCGCCGCCCTGTACGTCCTGCTCGCCGCCCCGCACGTCCTACTCGTTCTACTCGTCGTCCTCGTCGTCGAGGCGGGCCAGCCAGGTCGCTAGGCGCTCCACCGGAACCTCGAAGTCCGGGTTGAGGTCGACGAACGTACGCAGCTGCTCGGCGAGCCACTCGAAGGTGACCTCTTCCTCGCCGCGCCGCTTCTCCAGCTCCTCGATGCCTCGGTCGGTGAAGTACATGGGGTGTCTCTCCTGCGATACGTCCGCACCCGGGCGCGCTCGGGTGCACTCGGGCTTCTGCCGACAGCCTAAGCAACGGGAGGGGGTGCGTTACCTCCGTGCGGCCGGGCGTCCACCGCGCAGCCGGTCGGCGGGTTCACGGGCCTTGACTTTCCGTGACCGCGATATATCGTGTTCCATGGAAGACGCGATATGACGTGTCGTGTTCCGTCGAGGAGGTCAGCACCATGTCCGAGTGGTCCGTCACCGAGCCCACGAAGCTCACCTTCGACGATCCCGTGCGCGACCTGCACGTACGCATCGTCAACGGAACGGTCAACGTCATGGGCACGGAGGAGGGCTCCGCGCGCCTGGAGGTCTCGCGGATCGAGGGGCCGCCGCTGATAGTCGGCCAGCAGGACGGCACGCTCACCGTGGCGTACGAGGACCTCCCCTGGAAGGGCTTCCTCAAGTGGCTGGACCGCAAGGGCTGGCGGCGCAGCGCGGTCGTCTCCCTCGCGGTTCCGGCGGACACGCACGTGGAGGTCGGCGTCGTCGGTGCCGGCGCGGTCGTCTCGGGGATCCGTGGCTCGTCGGTGGTCAAGGGCGTCAGCGGCGACACGACGCTCGTCGCCGTCTCCGGTCCCGTGCGTGCGGACACGGTGTCCGGGAACCTGGAGGCCCAGTCCGTCACCGGCGATCTGCGCTTCAACTCCGTCTCCGGGGACCTGACCGTCGTCGACGGCTCGGGCTCCGCCGTGCGCGCCGACTCCGTCAGCGGCTCCATGATCGTCGACCTGGACCCGGACGGCCCGACCGACGTCAGACTGACCAGCGTCTCCGGGGAGATCGCCATCCGCCTGCCGCACCCGGCGGACGCGGAGGTGGAGGCGAACACCGCGAGCGGCACGATCTCCAACGCCTTCGACGGCCTTCGGGTCCACGGCCCGTGGGGCGCCCACAAGATCACCGGTCGTCTCGGCGCGGGCAACGGCAAGTTGAGGGCCACGACCGTCTCCGGATCCATCGCCCTGCTGCGCCGCCCGCCGAGGGAGGACGACGAGAACGCCGCCGCCTGGGACGACACCGAGCCCGTCCAATCGGACGGCTCCGGTCCACTTGCCGGAGACACGGGGGACAATGCACTGTCCGGCCAGGGCCATGGCGCGAGCGCCACCCCGGCCGACGGCACGACCGACAAGAAGGTGCTCTGACATGCCTCCCGTCTTCGCCCACGGCCGCCTCCGCCTCTACCTGCTCAAGCTGCTCGACGAGGCCCCGCGCCACGGTTACGAGGTGATCCGCCTCCTCGAGGAGCGCTTCCAGGGGCTGTACGCCCCGTCGGCGGGCACCGTCTACCCGCGACTGGCCAAGCTGGAGGCCGAGGGCCTGGTCACCCACACCACCGAGGGCGGCCGCAAGGTGTACGCCATCACGGACGCCGGCCGCGCCGAACTGGCCGACCGCAGCGGTGAACTGGCCGACCTGGAGCTGGAGATCCGCGAGTCGGTGGCGGAGCTCGCCGCCGAGATACGGGCCGATGTGCGCGGTGCCGCGGGCGACCTGCGGCGCGAGATGCGGGCCGCCGCCACCGAGGCACGGCGCGGCGCCAAGTCGGGCGCCGGGGAGCCCGGCCCCTTCGGGGAGTACGGCGACCTCGGCGACAAGGAGGCCTGGCGCGTCGCCAAGGAGGAGATGCGCCGCGCCAAGCATGAGTGGAAGGAGCAGGCCCGGCGCGCCAAGGACGAGAGCCGCCGGGCGCGCGAGGAGGCCCAACGGGCCCGCCACCAGGCCCAGGAGGCGCAGACGCGGGCGCGGGCGCAGGCGCAGGAGGAGATGCAGCGCATCGCGCGACGGGTCCAGGAGCATGTGCAGGACCACTTCTCGCGGGGCGACTGGCAGACGGGGATGCGGGAAGGCCTCTCCGAACTGGCCAAGGGATTCGGCGAGTTCGGGAAGGATTACGGGAGGGACTTCGGAAAGGACGCCGGCTCCGGACGGGCCGGCGCCGGCACCGGCAAGTCGGCACCCGGCCCGGAATACACGCAGACCCCGGAGGACTTCCCGGCCGACTACGAACCGGCGTGGGCCCACGAGGAAGCCACCGGTGACCCGGCTCGCGACCTGGACCGCCTGCTCGACCGCTTCCGGGACGACATCCGCGACGCGGCCCACGACCACGGCGTCACGCCCGACGAGCTCCGCGACGCCCGCCGCCATCTGTCGACGGCGGCGGCCCACATCGGCGCGATGCTGCGCCGCCCGAAGGTCTGAGCTCGCGCCCGGCGGGCGCCCGGCAACCACACCGGGCGCCCGCCGGGGAAACGGGTCCCCCGGGGGAAGCCGGCACCCCCGGGGAAAGCAGGCGTCAGCCCGCCTCGGCCCACGCTGCTCAGCCGGTGATCAGACGCAGCCCACGCTGCTCAGCCGTTGGCCAGACGTGGCCCACGCTGCTCAGCCGTTGATCGGACGTGGCCGGCGGCGGTCAGCCATTGCGCGACCTGTCCGACGGTGGTCAGCCGTTCGTCAGCACGATCTTCCCGAACTGCTCGCCCGACTCCATTCGTTCGAAGCCCTCGCGGGCGCGGTCGAGCGGGAGCACCTCGTCGATGACGGGGCGTACGCCGGTGGTGTCACAGAAGGAGAGCAGGTCCTCCAGCTCCTCCTTGGTGCCCATCGTGGACCCGACGACCTTGAGCTCCAGGAAGAAGATGCGGGTCAGTTCGGCGTGGGAGGGTCGGTCGCCGCTCGTGGCACCGGAGATGACGATCGTGCCGCCCGGCCGCAGGGACTTCACCGAGTGGGACCAGGTGGCGGCGCCGACGGTCTCGATGACGGCGTCGACGCGCTGCGGCAGCCGCGCCCCCGACTCCACCGCCTCCACGGCGCCGAGTTCCAGGGCGCGCTTGCGCTTCGCCTCGTCCCGGCTGGTGGCGAAGACGCGAAGTCCCGCCGCCTTGCCGAGCGCGATCGCGGCCGTCGCGACACCGCCGCCGGCGCCCTGCACGAGGACCGAGTCACCGGGTCGTACCCCGGCGTTGGTGAAGAGCATCCGGTACGCCGTCAGCCAGGCCGTGGGCAGGCAGGCGGCCTCCTCGAAGGAGAGCCCCTTGGGCTTCGGCAGGATGTTCCAGGTGGGCACGGCGACCTGCTCGGCGAAGGTGCCCTGGTAGCGCTCGGTGAGGATGGAGCGGGGTTCCTCGGGGCCGACGCCGTAGCCGGTCTGGCCGATGACGGAGTGCAGGACGACCTCGTTGCCGTCCTCGTCGACGCCGGCGGCGTCGCAGCCGAGGATCATCGGCAGCCGTTCCTCGGGGAGGCCGACGCCGCGGAGCGACCAGAGGTCGTGATGGTTGAGGGAGGCGGCCCTGACGTTGACGGTGCTCCAGCCGGGGCGGGCCTCGGGGGCCGGGCGCTCCCCCGACTCAAGGCCGGCGAGCGGCTGGTCGCGGTCGATTCGGGCGGCGTAGACAGCGAACATGGGCCTGACGATAGGTTCTCCGCCCGGCTGACGGAACCGCATGGCCCTGTGACACACGCCCTCTTGCGTGCGGCAGGAGAAGGGCCCCGCCCAAACGGACGGGGCCCTTCATCAGGTCACCTGCTCACCGGCACGTCGTGCGGGCAGCGCTCTCACCTACGGGCGACGCCCTCGGCCCGAGCCGCCGCCGCGACCGCCGCCGTCACCGCGGGAGCGACCCGCTCGTCGAACGGCGAGGGGATCACGTAGTCGGCCGCGAGGTCGTCGCCGACCACGGACGCCAGCGCCTCGGCCGCCGCGATCTTCATGCCCTCGGTGATCCGGGAGGCCCGCACCTGCAGCGCGCCCGCGAAGATGCCGGGGAACGCCAGCACGTTGTTGATCTGGTTCGGGAAGTCCGAGCGCCCGGTCGCGACAACCGCCGCGTACTTGTGCGCCACCTCGGGGTGCACCTCGGGGTTCGGGTTGGCCATCGCGAACACGAAGGCACCCTCGGCCATGGAGGCGACCGCCGCCTCCGGGACCGTACCGCCGGAGACGCCGATGAAGACGTCGGCGCCGGCCAGCGCGTCCTCCAGCGACCCGGTGAGGCCCGCCTTGTTGGTGAAGGAGGCAAGCTCCCGCTTGACCGGCGTCAGGTCCTCCCGCTCGGCCGACACGAGGCCCTTGCGGTCGGTCACCGCGACATCCCCGATGCCGGCCTCGACCAGCATCTTGGCGATGGCGACACCGGCCGCGCCGGCACCCGAGATGACGGCCCGCAGCTGCCCGATCTCGCGCCCGCTCAGCCGCGCGGCGTTCCGCAGCGCCGCCAGCGTCACGACGGCCGTACCGTGCTGGTCGTCGTGGAAGACCGGGATGTCGAGCCGCTCCTGGAGCTTGCGCTCGATCTCGAAGCACCGCGGCGCCGAGATGTCCTCCAGGTTCACTCCGCCGAAGGACGGGGCCAGCCGGACCACCGTCTCCACGATCTCGTCGGCGTCCGTGCAGTCGAGCGCGATCGGCACCGCGTCCACGCCGCCGAACTGCTTGAACAGAATCGCCTTGCCCTCCATCACGGGGAGGGAGGCCTCGGGACCGATGTCCCCGAGGCCGAGGACGGCCGTGCCGTCGGTCACGACGGCGACGACGGACGACTTCCACGTGTAGTCGTTGACGAGCTCCGGCTGTTCCGCGATCGCGGTGCACACGCGCGCGACGCCGGGCGTGTACGCGAGGGACAGGTCGTCCGTGTCACGGACCGGCACGGTGGCCTGCACGGCCATCTTGCCGCCGCGGTGCAGCGCGAAGGCCGGATCGAAGGAGTCGAGGGGCTCGGCCCCTCCGTCCTGGTCCGTACCGCTGTCGCTGCGAGGATTGACGATCTCCGCTGCCACTTCGTTGTACCCCTTAGGTATGCATGGTTGAGGGTTGACCGCTCCTGGTGAAGAGCGGGCGGGACCGCATACGACCCGAACTGGCTGTTCAGCACGGGTACGCACGCGACGAGCGCGCCGCACACGCGCCCTGAGCCCCGGATGAGGGGAGTAAAGAACCTTCTTACCGGACGGACAGGGCCGACGACGAGTCCAATAGGCGCAAGGTCACATCTCGGACGACGCAGAGTTACATCTCGAACGCCGGAGATCACGTTCTGATGACGCCGAGGCGACGACCAGCCGATCTGAGAGGTGAACAGCGGGTCGGGCCGCGACCACATCGTGAGACGCGCCGGAGAATTTCCGGCCGGAACGCGAGATTCCCGTGGACGGTCCGGCTTGATGTACCGGCCTGAGGGGGTTCGGGGGTCACCCGTTATCCGATTTTGACATAGCGAGCCACCTGAATGGCGTGGCCCGAATGGCAAGATGCCGTCAACCCACGAGGTCGCGACACCCGAAGGTGAGTGTTCTCGTCGACCCATCGGCAACTCCACCCCCGCCGGAGGAACTCACGATGACCGCAAGCTCCACCCGCCGGCCGACCGCCGCACGCTCCCGGCTTGCAGCGGTCGGTGCGATCGCGGTCGCAGGCGCCCTGCTGCTCACCGGTTGCGGTGACCAGACCAAGGGCAAGGACAAGGAATCCGGCGGCACCTCCAAGAGCTCTGCCCCGCTGAACGCCAAGCTCCCTCAGTCGATCCGCGACAAGGGTGTCATCAAGGTCGGTTCGGACATCGCGTACGCGCCGGTGGAGTTCAAGGACTCCTCCGGCAAGGTCGCGGGCCTGGACCCGGAACTCGCGGACGCCATGGGCAAGCAGCTCGGCGTGAAGTTCGAGTTCGAGAACGGCACCTTCGACGCCCTGCTCACCGGCCTTCGCTCCAACCGGTACGACATCGCGATGTCGGCGATGACGGACAACAAGAACCGCCAGGAGGGCGTCGACCCCGACACGGGCAAGAAGGTCGGCGAGGGCGTCGACTTCGTCGACTACCTGACCGCCGGTGTCTCCATCTACACCCGCAAGGGTGACGCCAAGGGCATCTCCTCCTGGTCCGACCTGTGCGGCAAGAAGATCGCCCTCGAGCGCGGCACGGTCTCGGGCGATCTCGCCAAGGCCGAGGCCAAGAAGTGCCCCAAGAAGAAGAAGCTCACCATCGAGGCCTTCGACGACGACCAGCAGTCCCAGACGCGGCTGCGCTCGGGCGGCGCCGATGCGGCGTCCGCCGACTTCCCCGTGGCGGCGTACGCGGTGAAGACCTCGGGCGGCGGCAAGGACTTCCAGCTCGTCGGCGACCAGGTCGAGGCGGCGCCGTACGGCGTCGCCGTCGCCAAGAACAACACGCAGCTGCGGGACGCGCTGCAGGCCGCGATGAACGCGCTCATCAAGAGCGGTGAGTACCAGAAGATCCTCGAGAAGTGGGGCGCCGAGGACGGCGCCGTCAAGGAGTCCGCGATCAACGGTGGCAAGTGACCCGCGGGTCACAGCGGCCACTGAGAGGCAACACCCGTGACTGACATCGAGAAGAAGGCGCAACCGAAGGACACGCCCCCGGCCGGAGCGGAGGCCATCAAGGCCATCCCGGTCCGGCACTTCGGGCGGTATGTCTCGGCCGCCCTCGCGATCGCGGTTCTGGTCGCGATCGTCTACGCGTTCGGCCAGGGCAGGATCAACTGGCAGGCGATTCCGGACTACTTCTTCGACGACCGCATCCTGACGGGCGTCGGCAAGACGCTCCTGCTGACGGTCCTGTCGATGGTGATCGGCATCGTCGGCGGCATCGTCCTGGCGGTGATGCGCCTGTCGAGGAACCCGGTGACCTCGTCGATCGCCTGGTTCTACATCTGGTTCTTCCGCGGCACCCCGGTCCTGGTCCAGCTGTTCCTCTGGTTCAACCTGGGCCTGGTCTTCGAGTACATCAACCTCATGCCGTTCTACAAGGACTACTGGTCGAACTTCATGACGCCGCTGCTGACGGCGCTGCTCGGCCTGGGTCTGAACGAGGCGGCGTACATGGCGGAGATCTGCCGCGCCGGCCTGCTGGCGGTCGACGAGGGCCAGACCGAGGCGGCGCACGCGCTCGGCATGAGCCACGGCAAGACGCTGTGGCGGATCGTCATCCCGCAGGCGATGCGGGTGATCGTCCCGCCGACGGGCAACGAAGTGATCAACATGCTGAAGACGACCTCGCTCGTGGCGGCCGTCCAGTATCCCGAACTCTTCCGCTACGCCCAGGACATCGGCCAGAACTCCGGTGCCCCGGTGGAGATGTACTTCCTCGCCGCCGCCTGGTACCTGATCATGACGTCGATCCTCAGCGTCGGGCAGTACTACATCGAGCGGTACTACGCGCGCGGCTCCAGCCGCCAACTGCCGCCGACCCCGTGGCAGAAGGTGAAGGCCAACATGCTCTCGCTCGGTCGACCGAAGGGAGCGGTGACCTCATGACCGACAAGCCCAGCACGACGGACCCCGCCCCGAAGGACTCCGAGGTCTCGAAGGACCCGAAGGACCCGGCCGTCGCGATGGTCAAGGCCGAGGGCGTGCACAAGTCCTTCGGTGCCGTCGAGGTGCTCAAGGGCATCGACCTGGAGGTGAAACCGGGCGAGGTGTTCTGCCTCATCGGCCCCTCCGGCTCCGGCAAGTCGACCTTCCTGAGGTGCATCAACCACCTGGAGAAGATCAACGCCGGGCGGCTGTACGTCGACGGCGAGCTGGTCGGCTACCGCCAGAAGGGCGACAAGCTGTACGAGCTCAAGGACAGCGAGGTCGCCCGCAAGCGCCGGGACATCGGCATGGTCTTCCAGCGCTTCAACCTGTTCCCGCACATGACGGCCGTGGACAACGTCCTGGAGGCGCCGGTCCAGGTCAAGGGCGCGAACAAGGCCGAGGCCAAGGAGCGTGCGATGCAGCTCCTGGAGCGCGTGGGCCTGGCCGACCGGGCGGGGCACTACCCCTCGCAGCTCTCCGGCGGTCAGCAGCAGCGTGTGGCGATCGCCCGGGCCCTCGCCATGGACCCGAAGCTGATGCTGTTCGACGAGCCGACCTCGGCCCTGGACCCGGAGCTTGTCGGCGACGTCCTGGACGTCATGCGCGACCTCGCCGAGTCCGGCATGACGATGGTCGTCGTCACCCACGAGATGGGCTTCGCCCGCGAGGTCGGCGACAGCCTGGTCTTCATGGACGACGGCGTGGTGGTCGAATCCGGCCATCCGCGCGACGTCCTGACGAACCCCCAGCACGAGCGGACGCAGTCGTTCCTGTCCAAGGTGCTGTAGCCGACACGGGCAGAGACCTGCGCAAGGGGCGGTACGGGATGTTCCCGTACCGCCCCAACCGGCTTTCTCAGGCCCTCACTCGCTTCCCCAGGCCCTCACTTGAGCGCGAGGAGCAGGGTGTCCGAGGGCGAGCACCAGACCGGGCGCGCCTCCGCGAACCCCTTCTCGCGCAGCACGTGCGCGTGCCGGCCGGCGGAGGGCATGTCACCGTCGGCGTGCTCGCCGTAGATCTCGAAGCGTCGGGCCGTCGGCTCGGTCAGGGCCGGGTCCTGGGCGGCCAGCTGCCACCACTCGGCCCAGTCCAGGGCGCCCGCGCGCCTGGCCTGATCCATGCGGGCATGCCGCTGAGCACGCTCCGCCGCGTTGATCCGGGGTGTGGTCTCGTCGATCATGTGGTCCGCGTTCATGAAGACACCGCCGTCGCGCACGAGTTCCGCGACCTGTCCGTAGAGGGCGGCGAGGGGTTCGCTGTGCAGCCAGTGCAGTGCGGTGGCGGTCAGGACCGCGTCGTACGAGTCGTACGGCAGCTTCGCCGGCCAGTCCGGGTCCTTCAGGTCGGCCGATACGAGGGTGACCCGGTCGTCGCCCGCGAAGGTGCCCTCGGCGATGGCGAGGAGGGCGGGGTCGAGGTCGACGCCGGTGCTGGTGGCCGCGGGGAAGCGGGCGAGCAGCCGGGCGGTGATGCTGCCGGTGCCGCAGGCGAGGTCGAGCACACGGGGCGCGGTGCCGACGAGGGCCTCGACCATGTCGAGCATGATCCGGAAGCGCTCCTCGCGGTCCGGCATGTACCACTCCTGCTGCCGGTCCCAGCTCTGCTGCCAGGCGGGCCAGTCCGTTCCTGTACTGGTGGTCATGGAGTCCCCTTCTCCTCGCACACACGTAATACCCTGGAACCACGACCGGCTGTTACCCGACCGCACTCACGACCATAGAGCGCCTCTGTAAGGACTACAAGTGGAACTGGCCTATTACTCGGATTACGCCGTGCGCCTCGTCAACAGCGAGGAACCGGCCCGGGGCAAGGACTCCCTGACCACGGTCGAGGCCGTCCGTGACCTGTTCGGGGTCAACCAGCAGGCGGCCCGGCGCGCCACCGACGCCGACGTCACGCGCTTCCGCTCGGTACGGGCCCGGCTGCGCGCGGTCTTCGAGGCGGCCGACCAGGGCGACGAGACCCTCGCGGTGGACCTGCTGAACTCCTTGCTCCTGGAGTTCCCGGTGAGCCCGCAGATCTCCGGGCACGACGTCCGGGACGACGACGGCCGCCCCCTGTGGCACATGCACCTGGCGGACCACCCGTCGAACGCCACGGCCGGCTACGCCGCGATCGCCGCGATGGGCCTGGCGTTCCATCTCACCGAGTACGGCGTCGACCGCCTCGGCCTGTGCGAGGCAGCCCCCTGCCGCAACGCCTACCTCGACACCTCTACCAACCGCTCGCGGCGCTACTGCTCCGACCGCTGCGCGACCCGCGCCAACGTGGCCGCCTACCGGGCCCGCAAGCGCCTGGAGGCCGACCGGTCGGCGAAGACGGGCCTGGCGGCCGACAGCGCCCAGCGCACCAGCGCCAGCGGCGAGCGCTGACCGGGCTTGCGCGGCCGGTACCGCGCGAGGGCCCGCCCGAGGATCAACTCCTCCGGCACGGTCCCGTAGTCGGTGCTGTCCCCGCCCGCGTAGCGGTTGTCCCCCAGCACCCACCAGCCGCCCTCGCATCGCTCCACGGCACGCTTGACGACGAGCAGGTCCTGCTGGAACGGATGCCGCAGAACCACGACGTCACCGGCCCTGACCACCGCCCCGTACCGGAGCAGCAGCAGGTCCCCGTGATGCAGCGTGGGCACCATGGAAGGTCCGGTCACCTCGGCCAGCCCGAAGAGGGGCCCGGACCTCCCCCGCTCGGACTCCTGCGACAGCTCCGGCATCCCCGGCACCTCCCCGATCCGTTCCTCCACAGTCTCAGTCTCACCCGGGACTTTTGCCCTAAGCCCATAGGGCCACTCGCGAAAAGCCGTGCATCAGGGAGTAATGTCCCACCTGAGAAGACGATCACGAGGAAGGAATGCTCCATGCTTTCCCGGCTGTTTGCCCCCAAGGTCACGGTCAGCGCGCACTGCGACCTGCCCTGCGGCGTGTACGACCCGGCCCAGGCCCGCATCGAGGCGGAGTCGGTCAAGGCCATCCAGGAGAAGATGGCCGCCAACGACGACCCGCACTTCCAGATCCGCGCCACTGTGATCAAGGAGCAGCGCGCCGAGCTCGCCAAGCACCACCTGGACGTGCTCTGGAGCGACTACTTCAAGCCCCCGCACTTCGACAGCTACCCGGAGCTGCACACCCTCCTCAACGACGCCGTGAAGGCCCTGTCGGCCGCCAAGGCGTCCGTCGACCCCGCGACCGGCCAGAAGGCGCTGGACTACATCGCGCGAGTCGCTGAGATCTTCTGGGAGACGAAGAAGGCCTGACGGTCCTTCTCCTCGCTGGAAGGGGGCCCGGCCGGATGTCTCCGGTCGGGCCCCCTTCGCCGTACCGCGGCACGTACCGGGCGCTGTCGGAGTGAGCCGTATCGGGGTCGTCGGTGGCAACGGCCGTGTCATTCTGGTCCGGTGACGGTAAGCATCAAGGATCTGGTGCGATTGCGGCGGGCGCGGGACCGGATGGATCGTGAGTACGCCGAGCCGCTCGACATCGCCGCCCTCGCGCGTACCGCCCTGATGTCCCCGGGGCACTTCCAGCGCAGCTTCCGCAAGGCCTTCGGGGAGACGCCGTACGGCTATCTCATGACCCGCCGCGTCGAGCGCGCCAAGGCCCTGCTGCGTCGCGGTGACCTCAGTGTGACCGAGGTGTGCCTGGCCGTCGGCTGCACGTCGCTGGGCTCCTTCAGCTCCCGGTTCACGGAGCTGGTCGGCGAGACCCCGAGCGCCTACCGGGCCCGGCCGCACGAGGACGGTGCGGTGATCCCGCCCTGTGTGGCCCGTACGTTCACGCGGCCGCGTCGTCGCAACCGCTGAGCACACCCGACCCGCCGGGCAGGGCCTAGCGTGAGCCCATGGACCTCAGACTCAAGCAGTGTTTCATCGCCGTGGACGACCACGACAAGGCGCTCGCCTTCTACTGCGACGTGCTCGGCCTGGAAGTGCGCAACGACGTCGGCTTCGAGGGGATGCGCTGGGTGACCGTGGGGTCGCCGCTGCAGCCGGACGTGGAGATCGTGCTGGAGCCGCCCGCCGCGAACCCCGACACCTCCGCCGCCGACCGGCAGGCGATGGCCGAACTGCTCGCCAAGGGCGTGCTGCGCGGCGTCATCTTCACCACCGCCGACTGCGACGCGCTGTACGCACGGGTGCGGGAGTCCGGCGCCGACGTGCTCCAGGAACCGATGGACCAGCCGTACGGCGTGCGGGACTGCGCGTTCCGCGATCCCGCCGGGAACATGCTGCGGTTCATGGAGCGGGCCGAGGACTGACGGCCGCGACAGCGAGGCGCCGCGGTACCGAGCCACGCGTACTGAGGCGTTCGCGGTACCGAGACGTTCGCGGTACCGCGGCGGACTGCCGCCTACCATCCCCGTATGGGCATCCGCTGGACCTACGCCTTCGTCGACCGGCCCCTCGGCCGGCTCGACGACGCCTGCACATTCTGGACGGCCGCCACCGGGACTCGGCGCTCCGAACCCCGCGGTGAGCGCGGTGAGTTCGTGACGCTCGTGCCGGACGGCGCCGACCCGTGCGTGAAGGTCCAGGGGGTCGTCTCCGGCGACGGCGGCGCTCATCTCGATTTCTGCGTGGACGACGTGGAGGCGTTCACGGAGTCGGCCCGGGAGCGGGGCGCGGGCATGGTCGCCGCTCACGACGGGTGGGCCGTACTGCGGTCGCCCGCCGGGCAGTTGTTCTGCGTGCTGCCCTGGCACGGGGAGTCGGCGCGGCCGCCGGTGGTGGCAGGCAGTCGGCTGGACCAGGTGTGCCTCGACATCCCACCGTCCGCGTACGAGGCCGAAGTCGCCTTCTGGGCCGGGCTGACCGGCTGGGAGCTGCTCGCCAGTGCGCTCCCGGAGTTCCGGGCGCTCACGCCGCCGCCGGGACTTCCGGTACGCATCCTGCTCCAGCGGCTCGCCGAGGAGCGGCCCGGCTCCGCCCACCTCGACATCGCCTGCGCGGACATCGAGGCGAGCCGCGCCCGTCACGAGGACCTGGGCGCCGTCTACGTCACAGACGGCCCCGACTGGACGGTGATGCGCGATCCGGCGGGCGGCACGTACTGCCTGACCGGGCGTGATCCGGAGAGGGGCAGGATGCCGTCCTCCTCGGCGGTCAGGGACGACTCGTCGAGCGCAGGCAGATGACCGCCGTACGGCCGTGCCCCGACGTCGGCACGGGACAGGGGGACGGCCCGCAGGGTTCGTCGTCGTCCGACCGGGGCTCCGGTGACGGCGAGTTGACGGGCTTCTGCCGGCTGTACGGCTCCCGCGGCCCGGCCGAGTCCTGGAACCACAGCGTGAGTCCTCCCCCGACACTCGCGGCCACCGTCCACACCGCCGCCGTCCACCGTCGTATCCGGCCACGGCGGCGTCCCCCCGGCTCCGTCACCCCCAGGACTCCACGTCCACCACGGCGTCTACCGGCACGGGCCCGTACACGTGCGGGAACTCCTCGCCGCCCGGCTTCATGGCCTCGTACTTCACCGGGACCCCGAGCCGCGCCGGGTCCACGCTCAGGACCACCAGCTCCTCCGGTCCGTCGTAGGAGCCGTACAGGAAGGCCGCCACGCGCGGGAGTTGGTCGCGGGTGGAGAAGTGGATGAAGCCCTCCTCCTGGAGCGTGCGGCCGCGGGTCGACATCTCGTAGGTGCCGCGCTCGCGCGCCGCATCCCACAGGGAGCGTTCCGTGATGTGGAAGATGTACGGGAGTTTCGGCATGCAGCCACGCTACGGCCTCCCGAGCAGCGGGAAGCGCGGGATTCCCGGCCGACCTACCCTGAGGACATGGACAGCCAGGAACACGCCTGTCCGGTCTGCGGACAGCCCGTCGAAACGGTCGTCCGGCGGCACAAGACGCTGGGCGCCTGGGTCCCGGTGTGGGGGCCGGGCCCCTGCCACAACACCGACTGCGCGGCGTCCCGCGATGCAGCCGCCCCGGACGTGCCCGCCGCCCCCGTCACCCCCTCCGCCGAGCGGCAGCAACGCCACGGATCCGCCGAGAAGAAGCCCTGAGCTCCGGGCGGCCGGAGCCCCGGTGGCCGTGCGGGGTCAGGAGCGGCACGGCCACCGGAAGCTCCGGGGTTCTCGCGGCCTACGGCCTCAGGCGCTGCGCCGCGTCACGAACTCGGCCAGCGCCAGCAGGCCCTCCGCCCGCTCCGGGTGGGGGACCACGCGGGCCAGCTCCTGCATCGCCCGGGCCATGCGGTCGGCGGCCTGGGTCTGCGCCCAGTCCCTGCCGCCCGCCCGCTCCACGGCCAGTGCCGTCCGCTCCAGGTCCTCCTCCTCGTAGGGCCGTCGGTACAGCTCGGCGAGTTCCCCGGCCGCCGGGGTGCCGGAGGCCAGGGCCGCGACCACTGGCAGCGACTTCTTGCGGGCGGCCAGGTCCGCGCCGGCCGGCTTGCCCGTGCGGCTCGGGTCTCCCCATATGCCGATGATGTCGTCGATCAGCTGGAAGGCGAGGCCGGCCTGGCGGCCGAACCCGTCCAGCGCCGCCGCTTCCTTCTCCCCGGCGCCCGCGTACAGCGCGCCGAGGGCGCAGGCGCACCCGAGCAGCGCGCCGGTCTTGGCCTCGGCCATGACGAGCACCTCGTCGAGGGTGACCTCGTCCGGGGCGCGCTGTTCCATGGCCGTGTCCGTGTGCTGGCCCGCGCACAGCTCGACGACGCAGTCCGCGAGCCGCGCTGCGGCCGCCCCGGACGCGGGGTGCGGGTCCCCGGCGAGGAGCCGCAGGGCCAGCGCCTGGAGGGCGTCACCGGCGAGTATCGCGTCGGCCTCGCCGAACACGGTCCACGCCGTGGGCCGGTGCCTGCGAGAGGTGTCGCGGTCCATCACGTCGTCGTGCAACAGCGTGAAGTTGTGCACCAACTCCACGGCGGCCGCCGCCCGTACGGCCGCCGCGCGACCTTCCGGTCCGCCCAGCGCAGCGGCCGTGGCGAGGACGAGCGCGGGCCGTATCGCCTTGCCCGCGTTGTCCGCCGCCGGGGTGCCGTCCGCGTGCTCCCACCCGAAGTGGTAGAGCGCGATCCGGCGCATCGAGTCGGGCAGCGTGTCGAGGGCGGCGCGCAGCACGGGGTCGACCGACGCCCGGGCGCTGTCGAGAATCGCCGCGGCCTCCTGCCCGTCGAGCTGACCGCCGAGGTCCCCGGCGGGGTGCCCTGCCGGACCCGGTCCGGCGACTGTGTCTCCGGCTCCGGCCCCGCCCCCGTCCCCGTCCCCGGCGGGCTTTCGCCGCTCGCGTGCCTCCAGCGCCCCCATGGGACGCTGCTTCGTCTCCGTCATGAACTCGGCCATGATTCTCCCTCGCGGAGGCCGCGGGCGGTTGTGCGTCCGCCCCCGGCTGGGCGCGTACCACGAGGGTGTACCCACGCCCGCGGGCGCAGACACGGCCGCGACGTGCGGAAACGTCACCGCCAGCGGCCGGTCTCCACGTTCTCCAGGACGCCGAGCGCGTCCGGTACCAGTACGGCCGCCGAGTAGTAGGCCGTCACCAAGTACTTGATGACGGCCTGTTCGTTGATGCCCATGAAGCGGACGGACAGGCTGGGCTCGATCTCGTCCGGGATCCCGGACTGCCTGAGCCCGACGACCCCCTGGTCCTCCTCTCCCGTACGCATGGCGATGATCGACGTCGTCCGCGCGTCGCTGACCGGGATCTTGTTGCACGGGTAGATCGGCACCCCGCGCCAGGTCGGGATGCGATGGCCGCCCATGTCGACGGACTCCGGGACGAGTCCGCGCTTGTTGAGCTCGCGGCCGAACGCGGCGATCGCCTTCGGGTGGGCGAGGAACAGCTTCGTACCGCGCCGGCGGCTGAGCAGCTCGTCCATGTCGTCCGGGCCGGGCACGCCGTCGTGCGGCTGGATCCGCTGGTCGTACTCGCAGTTGTGCAGGAGTCCGAACTCCCGGTTGTTGACCAGCTCGTGTTCCTGGCGCTCCTTCAACGCCTCCACGGTGAGCCGGAGTTGCTGCTCGGTCTGGTTCATGGGCTGGTTGTAGAGGTCGGCCACGCGCGTGTGGATGCGCAGCACGGTCTGGGCGATGCTCAGCTGGTACTCGCGCGGGCTGGCCTCGTAGTCGACGAACGTGTGCGGAATGTCCGGCTCGCCGCTGTGGCCGGCCGACAGGTCGACCGCCTTCTCGCCGTACTTGTTGGTGCGCTGCTCCGGAATCGCGCGCAGCTGCTGGAGGTGCTCGCGCAGGGAGTCCGCGCGCTCCGCGACCTGCTCGAAGTCCTGGCGCGAGAGGATCAGGACGGTGCACGCCGTGTCCGCGCGCGCGGTGTACTCCCAGATGGCGTCCGGGTCGAGCAGCGCCTGCTCGCCGAAGTACGCCCCGTCGGCGAGGACACCGAGGACCGCGTCGTCGCCGTACGGCCCCGTGCCGATCTTCTCGACCCGACCGTGTGCCAGCAGGTACACCTCGTCGGTCTGGCTGCCGAACGAGGCGATCACCTCACCCGGGGCGACGTCCCGCTGGCGGCAGCGCTGGGCCAGCTCCGAGAGCACCTCCCCGTCCTCGTACGCACGCAGCGCCGGCAGCTCGGCCAGCTCGGCGGGGACGACCTCGACGCGGTCGCCGGTCTTCACGAAGGTGATACGGCCGTCGCCGACCGCGTAGGTGAGCCGCCGGTTCACCCGGTACGTGCCGCCCTGCACGTTCACCCATGGCAGTGTGCGCAGCAGCCAGCGGGAGCTGATCTCCTGCATCTGAGGCACGGACTTGGTGGTGGTGGCCAGGTTCCGCGCTGCCGCCGTGTCAAGAGACTGCTGCGGCTTGCCCTGATCCGTGCGGACCTCTTCGCCTACCGACATAGAGAATGCCCTCCCAGTCATGCGCCGGAGCCGAACTGCGCCGGTTCCTCGATCTCACGACCAGCGTTCCAGCGCGGACCTGCCCCGGCCATTCCCCGAACGAGCGGGAATGGATCATCACGCAAGTGGGCACATGGTCGGACATCGTCCAGGCGGCAGCCATGCGAAAGGTGTCCGGATCGACTCGCACATCGTGCGAACAACGTGGTCCGGGACGTCCGTTTTCGGTAGAGACAGCTGTACGAGACGGTCGCGCCCCGTGGCCGTCGGGCACGGCACGAAGGAGGCGCCCATGGCCTCGCCCATGTCCGCGAGCGCGTTTCTGGACGCTCTGAGAGCGGCGGGTGTCACGGTCGTCGAGGTCGGCGACTGGAAGCATCACAACCGCAACCAGAAGGGCCCGTGGGGACCGGTCCACGGGGTGATGATCCACCACACGGCCACCCAGGGTGGCGAGCGGACGGTGAAGCTCTGCCGGGACGGCTACGCGGAGCTGCCGGGCCCGCTGTGCCACGGCGTCATCACCAAGGACGGCAGGGTCCACCTCGTCGGCTACGGCCGCGCCAACCACGCCGGGCTCGGCGACGACGACGTGCTCCGCGCGGTGATCGCCGAGAAGACGCTGCCGCCGGACGACGAGGCCGTCACCGACGGAAACCGGCACTTCTACGGCTTCGAGTGCGAGAACCTCGGCGACGGCGAGGACCCCTGGCCCGAGGCCCAGCTGGAGGCGATCGAAAGGGTCGCCGCGGCGGTCTGCCGCCACCACGGCTGGACGCAGCGGTCGGTCATCGGACACCGCGAGTGGCAGCCGGGGAAGGTGGACCCACGGGGCTTCACGATGGCCTGGCTGCGGGACCGGATCAAGGAGCGGCTGAAGGAATGACGGCCTGATGACCGGCGGACCGGCGGCCCGATGGCCGGCGGCCTGCCGGACCGGCCGCGCGAGCGACAATGAAGCCGTGACCAGCTACGACGCCCTCGACCCCCGGCTCCCCTCGCCGTTGGAGGAGGTGGCCGACGACCGGTTCGGCCAGCACGGTGTCCGCCTCCTCCTCAAGCGCGACGACCTGATCCACCCGGAGCTGATCGGCAACAAGTGGCGCAAGCTGGTGCCGAACATCGAGGCCGCGGCGGGGCGGACGCTGGTCACGTTCGGCGGGGCCTACTCCAACCACCTGCGCGCCACCGCCGCCGCGGGCCGGCTCCTCGGGCTGACCACGATCGGCGTGGTCCGCGGCCAGGAACTGGCCGACCGCCCCCTCAACCCCTCGCTGGCCCGGTGCGCGGCCGACGGCATGCGTCTGCACTTCGTCGACAGGTCGACGTATCGACGCAAGGCCGAGCCGGAGACGCTGACCGACATCCTGCGGGCGGCCGACGCCGAGAACGCGTACGTCGTGCCGGAGGGCGGCAGCAATACGGCGGCCGTACGAGGCTGCCGCGGCCTCGGCGAGGAGCTGCGCGGGCACGCCGACGTGGTGGCGATCGCCTGCGGCACGGGAGGCACGCTGGCCGGGCTGGCGGCGGGACTGGACGCCGGGCAGCGGGGGTTGGGGGTGCCCGTGCTCAAGGGGGGCTTTCTGGAGGCCGAGATACAGAGGTTGCAGGAAGGGGCCTTCGGTGGCCAGCGCGGCGCGTGGTCGCTCGACGAGCGGTTCCACTTCGGGGGGTACGCGCGTACGACCCCCGAACTGGACGCCTTCGCCGAGGACTTCGAGGAACGGCACGGGGTGGCGGTCGAGCGGCTGTATGTCGCCAAGTTGCTCTATGGACTCGTCGCCTGCGCAGAGGAAGGGGCGTTTGCGCGGGGGACGAGCGTGGCTGCCGTGATCACGGCCTGATCAGGCCGCCTCCCGGTAGGCGGCCGCCTCCTCCAGGTCCAGTCTGCGCAGCAGCGTGCGCAGCATCTCATCGTCGATGTAGCGCAGGTCGCGCAGCCTGACGAACACCGCGCGCTCGGCGCCGATCATCTCCCGGGACAGCCGGCGGTAGGTGTCGTCGACCGTTTCGCCGGTCACCGGGTTCACCGCGCCGAGCCGCTCCCAGACGGCGTTGCGGCGGCGCTCCAGGACGGTGCGCAGGCGGTCGGCGAGCGGTGGGGGCAGCATGTTGCGCTCGTCGGCGAGGAGTTCGTCGAGGCGGGCCTCCGCGGCCCGGGATGCCTGCGCCTGGGCGTTGGCCTCGGCCAGGGTCTCGGCCTGGACGTCGCGGCCGGGGAACTTCAGCAGGCGGATCAGCGGGGGCAGCGTCAGGCCCTGGACGACCAGCGTGCCGATGACGGTCGTGAACGTCAGGAAGAGGATCAGGTTGCGCTGCGGGAAGGGGGCGCCGCTGTCCACCGTGAGCGGGATGGAGAACGCGATCGCCAGGGACACGACACCGCGCATGCCGGCCCAGGAGGTCACCATCGCACCCCTCCAGGTGGGGTTCGCCTCGCGCTCCCTGATCCGGGCCGACAGCAGGCGCGGCAGGAAGGCCGCCGGATAGACCCAGACGAACCGGGCCAGGACCACCACCAGGAAGACGGCCACCGCGTACCAGGCGGCGGCGGAGCCCTCGTACGCGCCGAGGCCCCTGAGGACGACCGGCAGTTGCAGCCCGATGAGGGCGAAGACCGCCGACTCCAGGATGAAGGCGACCATCTTCCACACCGCCTCCTCCTGGAGCCGGGTGGCGAAATCGACCTCCCACGCGCGGTGCCCCAGATACAGGGCGACGACCACGACCGCGAGGACGCCGGAGGCGTGCAGTTGCTCGGCGACGCCGTACGCCACGAAGGGGACGAGGAGCGAGAGCGTGTTCTGCAGGAGCGGTTCCTTGAGGTGGGTGCGCAGCCAGTGGAGCGGGGCCATCAGCACCAGGCCGACCGCTACGCCGCCGAACGACGCGATCAGGAACGCGACCACCGCGCCGGACCAGGTGGCCGCCGCACCGACCGCCGCCGCGACGGCCACCTTGTAGGCGGTGATCGCGGTGGCGTCGTTCAGCAGGGACTCGCCCTGGAGAATGGTCGTGATCCGGGAGGGCAGACCGACCCTCCGTGCCACCGCCGTCGCCGCGACCGCGTCCGGCGGTGCGACCACCGCCCCCAGCACCAGCGCCGCGGGCAGCGGCATCCCGGGCACGATCAGGTAGACGGCCCCGCCGACGACGAAGGTCGCGAAGAGCACGTAGCCCACCGACAGCAGCGCCACGGGCCGCAGTTGCGCGCGCAGGTCGAGGTAGGAGCTGTCGGTCGCCGAGGTGTAGAGCAGCGGGGGCAGCAGCAGCGGGAGGACGACCTCGGGGTCGAGGGGGTAGTGCGGCATGCCGGGGACGTACGACACCGCCAGTCCCACCGCGACCAGGAGCAGCGGCGCCGGCACCGGGGTGCGCCGGGCGGCCCCGGCGACCGCCGCACTGCCCGCCACCAGCAACAGCAGCGGCATCACGTTCATGGTCTCGCCGTCCCTCCGCCGTCCTCGCCGTCGTTCGCGACATGCCCGCCGTGCACGCCGTTCCCGCGCCCTCGACCGCCCCGGGCCTTGCGCGCGGCGCCCCTCGCGCCCGTCGTAATCTGGCAATCATGAAACAGTGCACGCACGTCGGCGCGCTGCCGCATCCGGAACCCGACCCGCAGGACAAGACGTGTCCCGAGTGTCTCGCGCTCGGCGAGCACCCGGTTCAGCTGCGCATGTGCCTGACATGCGGCCACGTCGCCTGCTGCGACTCCTCGCCGCACCGACATGCGACGAAGCACCACGAGACGTCCGGCCACCCCGTCATGCGGACTTTCGAACCCGGCGAGGAATGGCGCTGGTGCTTCGTCGATCATGTTCTCGTGTGACGTCGACCACTAAGTCGTGTGACACTGCATGACGACCGCCGGTTCCCGACGGTTCGACCGTCTGACGTCTGGGTACGTCAATCCGGCGCGCGCTCATCCCAATTGGGCCCGCAGACCCCTAGACACGGAGCGTATCCACAGTTTTACTGTGAGTGACGCCAGGGGGACGGGGTCCCGGGGACAGGAAAGTTCAGAGCGCGATAGCGTCACCGCTGAACCAGCAATGGCGTTACCCCGAGGGGCGACCCTCGGCCCCGAGAAGCTTGTACCACCATGGAGGTGAGGGTGTCCCAGATCGCAGGCGAGCCCGCGACCCAGGACTTCGTGGAAGTCCGGCTGCCGGCTGCGGGTGCCTACCTGTCGGTGCTGCGGACGGCCACGGCCGGCCTCGCGGCCCGTTTGGACTTCACCCTCGACGAGATCGAGGACCTGCGCATCGCGGTGGACGAGGCCTGCGCGATCCTGCTCCAGCAGGCCGTGCCCGGCTCGGTGCTCAGCTGTGTCTTCCGGCTCGTCGACGACTCGCTCGAGGTCACCGTGTCCGCCCCGACCACAGACGGTCACGCGCCCTCGCGGGACACCTTCGCCTGGACCGTGCTGTCGGCCCTGGCGGGCAAGGTCTCATCGGCCGTCGACGAGGACAAGACCGTATCCATCAGCCTCTACAAACAGCGCGGCGCGGGACCCGGGCCGGCGTGAGGAACGGGGACGGGCCGGTGCGGGACGAAGAGCGCGGCACACGGGAGCTGCCGACCGAGAACGGGAGCGCCCCCCGAAGCATGGCCGAGAGCCTGGGGGACGCCCCTGGCGCCCCTGCGGACGACTCCCGACGCATGACCGACGGCGTCGACGGCATCCCCGAGCAGGCCAGGCCGCACCCGGAGGACGACTCCGCACAGGCCGGCTCCCCGGACCCGGACGACGTGCGGCGGGATCGGGACGGTGCCATGCAGAGCGCGCCTCCGGAAAGGCGGAACGAGGGCGTGTCCCCCGGTCATGGGGGCGCCCCCGCTCGAGCCAAGCCGAGAGTGGGGGAGGAGGCGGCAGCTCGGGGAAGGGCGACGGGCGGGACGATGAGCGAGCACGAGCGATACTCCGAGGACGAGGCACTGGGCGCACGGAGCGCGCAGGGCACGCAGCACGATCCTCAGGACCGGAGCGGGGCGCGCGCGATGTTCGTCGAGCTGCGCAGGCTGCAGGAGGGCAGCGCCGAGTACGCGGAGCTGCGCAATCAGCTCGTCCGCATGCATCTGCCGCTCGTCGAGCACCTGGCGCGCCGGTTCCGCAACCGCGGCGAGCCGCTGGACGACCTCACCCAGGTCGCCACCATCGGCCTGATCAAGTCCGTGGACCGCTTCGACCCCGAGCGCGGCGTGGAGTTCTCCACGTACGCCACCCCGACCGTCGTCGGCGAGATCAAGCGCCACTTCCGCGACAAGGGCTGGGCCGTCCGCGTCCCGCGCCGCCTCCAGGAGCTGCGCCTCGCCCTCACCACGGCCACGGCCGAGCTCTCCCAGCAGCACGGCCGCTCCCCCACCGTCCATGAGCTGGCCGAGAAGCTGGCCATCTCGGAGGAGGAGGTCCTGGAGGGCCTGGAGTCGGCGAACGCCTACTCCACCCTCTCCCTGGACGTCCCCGACACCGACGACGAGTCCCCGGCGGTCGCCGACACCCTCGGCGCCGAGGACGAGGCGCTGGAGGGCGTCGAGTACCGCGAGTCCCTGAAGCCGCTCCTGGAAGACCTGCCGCCGCGGGAGAAGCGGATCCTTCTTCTGCGCTTCTTCGGCAACATGACCCAGTCGCAGATCGCGCAGGAGGTCGGCATCTCCCAGATGCACGTGTCCCGCCTGCTGGCCCGGACCCTGGCACAGCTGCGGGACAAGCTGCTGGTCGAGGAGTAGAGGACCACCGGACCGGAGAAGTACGGGAGCAGTCGTACGGCTACTGCCGCTCGGCCTCTTCCTGCGCGCGGCGGCCCGGCCCCTTGATCCCGAGGGCCTGGGTCGTCGCCGGGTTGACCAGGAGGACCAGCGAGGCCACCGCGACCACCGCGAGCGCGATGCCGGCGGGAATGGCGAGGCTGTCGGCCTGGAGCAGGTTGTAGGCCACCGGAAGAGCCATGATCTGGGTGATCACGGCGGGGCCGCGGCTCCAGCTGCGGCGCAGCAGCAGCCCGCGCGCGGCGAGCAGCGGCAGCAGCGCGAGCACGAGCACCGTCACACCGCCGGTCACGGCCTGCTGCCGGCCGTCCGGCTGACCCGTCAGGCCGAGGACGAGCATCCACGCGCCCGCGGCCACCAGCGCCAGCCCCTCGACGGCGGCCAGCGCCGCCGCGTACGTCAGTCGGCGCGGGCGGGGGCCGCCGGCACCGCCTGCTGCGTCGGACTCGGGGGAGGAGGTCTGCTCACTGCTCACCCCAGCAGGGTAGCCGCCCGCCCCGGGCGCCTCGGTGGCCAGCCTCACGCTCCTTTCTCTTACCTGATCCCTAACGAACCCTGGGCGCGGTACCACCCAGTAGGTACGCTGCAATCCATGCGTGCACTTCTCGTGGTCAATCCGGCGGCTACCACCACAAGCGCACGTACGCGCGACGTACTGATCCACGCGCTGGCGAGCGAGATGAAGCTCGAGGCCGTCACCACCGAGTACCGCGGGCACGCGCGCGACCTCGGCCGCCAGGCGGCGGAGGGCGACGACATCGACCTGGTGGTGGCCCTGGGCGGCGACGGCACGGTCAACGAGGTCGTCAACGGTCTGCTGCACGCGGGCCCCGATCCGCAGCGCCTGCCCGGCCTCGCCGTGGTCCCCGGCGGTTCCACCAACGTCTTCGCCCGCGCCCTGGGCCTGCCCAACGACCCCGTCGAGGCCACCGGAGCACTGCTGGACGCGCTGCGGGAACGGCGCGAGCGCATCATCGGCCTCGGCCTGACCTCCGGCACGCCCGGCACCGAGGACGAGTCGGTCCCGTCCCGCTGGTTCACCTTCAACTCGGGGCTCGGTTTCGACGCGGGCGTGGTCGGCCGGGTCGAGCGGCAGCGCGAGCGCGGCAAGAAGTCGACGCATGCGTTGTACGTACGTCAGGTCATGCGGCAGTTCCTCGGCGAGCCGAACCGCCGGCACGGCACGATCACGCTCGAGCGGCCGGACGCGGATCCGGTCACCGATCTGGTGGTGGCCATAACGTCGAACACGTCTCCGTGGACGTATCTCGGCAATCGCCCGATGTACACGTCGCCTAAGGCCTCGTTCGATAAAGGCATCGACGTACTCGGTCTAAGTCGCTTGTCCACAGCGGCTGTTGCCCGGTATGGCACCCAGTTGCTCACTTCGTCCCCCGGGCGCGGACCGCATGGAAGGCATGCCTTTTCCCTGCATGACCTGGACCGCTTCACCTTGCATTCGAAGGTGCCGCTCCCCCTCCAGATGGACGGCGACCACCTGGGACTGCGCACGAGCGTGACGTTCACAGGCGTGCGCCGTGCACTGCGTGTGATTGTGTGAGCGGAACGGACCAAACTCCTTTCACTCGAACGTTTAGGCCAGGATCCACCCCATGGAAGTACGGCTGTGACCTAGTCGACACCGAGGAATCAAAAAAAACTTTCCGGAAGGGGTTGTATCCGCCGCTGAGGTTTGCGAGTCTCTACGTGGCGATCGGGACGGCCCGTAACTTTGGCATCCGCTGATCTCCAGAACCCCTCTTCACACCACAGGACCACGTCAGGATGAGCCTGGCGTGCGGCCTTTCATCTGTTGAGGGATTCGTGAAAGCGTTCACATTCACAAGCAACCTGCACGTAATACCCAAGGAGAGGTAGCAGCCATGGACTGGCGTCACAACGCCGTTTGCCGCGAGGAAGACCCCGAGCTCTTCTTCCCCATCGGCAACACCGGTCCTGCGCTGCTGCAGATCGAGGAAGCCAAGGCCGTCTGCCGTCGCTGCCCCGTTATCGAGCAGTGTCTGCAGTGGGCGCTCGAGTCCGGCCAGGACTCCGGCGTCTGGGGTGGTCTCAGCGAGGACGAGCGCCGCGCCATGAAGCGCCGCGCCGCCCGCAACCGGGCCCGTCAGGCTTCCGCCTGACACCACCCACCCGATCTGACAGCCTGAGCTTGGCGGCGCGTACAGCGAGTACGCTTCTCCCGCCCCCGAGCCGCAGCGCGCAGCAGCAATGAACGAAGAGCCCCGGACCGGCACCACTGGTCCGGGGCTCTTCGCTGTCCGCGCCGCCCGACTCGCCGTACTTACTTCTGCATGCACACCGGGATGTCCAGCAGCACCCGCGTCCCCCGCTCCGGCGCCGGGACCATGTCGAACGTGCCGCCCAACTCGCCCTCGACCAGGGTCCGTACGATCTGCAGGCCCAGGTTGCCCGAACGGTGCGGGTCGAAGTCCTCGGGGAGGCCGACGCCGTCGTCCTGGACGGTGACGAGGAGGCGGGCCTCCTTGGTCGTGCCGCCGCGCACCGCCGAGACCTCGACCGTGCCGGTGTCGCCCTCACGGAAGCCGTGCTCCAGGGCGTTCTGCAGGACCTCGGTCAGGACCATCGACAGCGGGGTCGCGACCTCGGCGTCGAGGACACCGAAGCGCCCGCTGCGCCGGCCGGTGACCCGGCCGGGTGAGATCTCGGCGACCATGGCGAGCACGCGGTCGGCGATCTCGTCGAACTCCACGCGCTCGTCCAGGTTCTGGGAGAGCGTCTCGTGCACGATCGCGATCGAGCCCACGCGGCGCACCGCCTCCTCCAGCGCCTCGCGGCCGCGCGCGGACTCGATGCGGCGGGCCTGGAGACGGAGCAGGGCGGCGACCGTCTGCAGGTTGTTCTTCACCCGGTGGTGGATCTCCCGGATGGTCGCGTCCTTGGTGAGCAACTCGCGCTCACGGCGGCGCAGTTCGGTGACGTCCCGGCACAGCACCAGCGAACCGATGC
The DNA here is from genome assembly GCF_040645355.1 of Streptomyces sp. NPDC046805. Classification (NCBI taxonomy): domain Bacteria; kingdom Bacillati; phylum Actinomycetota; class Actinomycetes; order Kitasatosporales; family Streptomycetaceae; genus Streptomyces; species Streptomyces sp. NPDC046805. Next base: position 168,719 of record NZ_JBEYYC010000013.1, read on the forward strand.
GGGTGCCCTTGGGCTTGAGCGGGATCGACCGGAACTGGATCACCCCGTCATTGGCCTCGATCTCGAACTCGCGCGGCGCCCAGCCGCTCGCCACCTTGGCCAGTGCCTCGTCCACCGGCCCCCGGCTCGGGGCGAGTTCGGCGGTGAGTTCGCCCAGGTGGTGGCCGACCAGGTCGGCGGCGAGGCCGAGGCGGTGGTAGGCGGACAGTGCGTTCGGGGAGGCGTACTGGACGATGCCGTCCGCGTCGAGCCGGATCAGGCCGTCTCCGGCGCGCGGCGAGATGTCCATGTCGACCTGCTGGTCGGGGAACGGGAAGGCACCGGCCGCGATCATCTGCGCGAGGTCCGAGGCGCTCTGGAGATACGTCAGCTCCAGGCGGCTCGGGGTGCGCACGGTCAGCAGGTTGGTGTTGCGGGCGATCACGCCGAGGACGCGGCCCTCACGCCGTACGGGGATCGACTCGACCCGGACCGGGACCTCCTCGCGCCACTCCGGGTCGCCCTCGCGCACGATCCGGCCCTCGTCGAGCGCCGCGTCCAGCATGGGGCGCCGGCCGCGCGGGACGAGGTGGCCGACCATGTCGTCCTGGTAGGAGGTCGGCCCGGTGTTGGGGCGCATCTGGGCGACCGAGACGTACCGGGTGCCGTCGCTGGTCGGGACCCACAGCACCAGGTCGGCGAAGGAGAGGTCGGAGAGCAGCTGCCACTCCGAAACCAGCAGGTGGAGCCACTCGAGATCGGAGTCGTCGAGGGCTGTGTGCTGGCGTACGAGTTCGTTCATGGAGGGCACAACTGTGAGCGTACCCGGCGGTTTGTTCCGCCCCGAAAACACCCGCGGGCCGCGGCGCCTGGAAGGGACCCTCAACCCTCCCGGCACCGCAGCCCGGAGCAGCATCGGCCGCGGGGTGTGCGGTCCCGGGTCGGCCGAAGGTGAGGAGCCGGGGCAGTCAGGGCAGAGAGCTCCGGATCCTCGGTCCGCCTTCCTGTGCGGGGAAGACGGAAGCAAGCGGCTGCGTCGTACGTCTTACCGTACGAAGTCCGTTTATGCATTGTGGACTAGACCACGTGGGGTGTCCATGCGTTGGAGGATGTTCACAGTCGGCGCCTCGCAGCCTAGCCCGCCGAGGTCATGTACGGGACCGGATGGCCGAGGCAATTTGCCCGACCGGGAAAATGCCGCTCTGCTAGATTGGTCTAAACCACATAGCTCCAGCCCTCCCCCAGTCCCGTCTTCTTCAGAACGGCGGTCCCAGCGTGGAAGTCGTGATCGTTCCGGACGCCGCGGCCGGCGGCGAGCTCGTCGCCGAGGCCATGGCCCGGCTGCTGCGGCACAGGCCCGACGCCCTGCTCGGCGTGGCCACCGGCTCGACCCCGCTGCCCGTCTACCGCGCACTGACGGCCAGGGTCCGCTCCGGTGCCGTGGACGCCTCGCGGGCACGGATCGCCCAGCTCGACGAGTACGTGGGCCTGCCCGCGCAGCACCCGGAATCGTACCGTTCGGTGCTCCGGCGGGAGGTGCTGGAGCCGCTCGGGATCGGCATGGACGCGTTCATGGGGCCGGACGGCACCGCCGAGGACATTCCGGTCGCGTGCGCGGCGTACGACCGGGCGCTCGCGGAGGCCGGCGGCGTGGATCTGCAGCTGCTCGGGATCGGGACCGACGGGCACATCGGGTTCAACGAGCCCTGCTCGTCGCTCGCCTCGCGCACCCGGATCAAGACGCTGACCGAGCGGACGCGCATCGACAACGCGCGCTTCTTCGACGGCGACATCGGGCAGGTGCCGCATCACGTCATCACGCAGGGCATCGGGACCATCCTCGAGGCACGGCACCTGGTGCTGCTCGCGACGGGCGAGGGCAAGGCGGACGCGGTCGCCGCGACCGTCGAGGGGCCGGTCGCGGCGGTCTGTCCCGCCTCGGCGCTGCAGCTCCACCCGCACGCCACCGTGGTCGCCGACGAGGCGGCCGCGTCCAAGCTGAAGCTGGCGGACTACTTCCGGCACACGTACGCCGAGAAGCCGGCGTGGCAGGGCATTTGAGCCTTGCGATCAGGACACCCGGGGGCTGCCCGCGATGACCTCGGCGGCCGCCCGGCCGCACACCCGGGCCGCGCCGTGGGTGGCGACGTGCAGGGCGCCTCGGGCAGGGGACTGCGGTACGCCCATCTCGACCACCACCGTGTCCGGCCGGGCCGCCAGGAGGACGTCGAGGGCGCCCGCCATCCAGGGGTGGCGGTGCTCGTCGCGGACCACGGCGACGATCCGGCGCTCCCCCGCCGCGGCCAGGGCCTGCCGCCCCGCCCCCTCCCCCACGAAGGTCCCCGTCCGCGTCCCGGACAGCAGCGCGGCCAGCTCGGCGGCGACGCCCCAGGGGGTCTCGTCCCCGACGGCGACGTTCGCGACGGGGGTGAGGGCGGCGACATAGGGGGCCGAGGTCAGCGGCTCGAAGGGCTCGGCGTACGACACCGCGAGCGCGCGCCGGGCGGCGACGAGCCCGATGTCCGCCCGTGGCTCGGCCGCAGCGGAGGACGACCCGTCCCCGGACGCCGCTTCCCGTGTCCAGCGCCCCAGTGCCCGTACCCGCTCCGCCGCGTCGGCCAGGCGCTCCTCCGGCAGGTCGCCGGTGCGCACGGCCGTGACCAGGGCGTCGCGCAGGCGTCGTACCGTCTCGTCGTCGCTCAGGCCGCCGCCCACGCAGATGGCGTCGGCGCCGGCGGCGATCGCGAGGACGCTGCCGCGTTCGATGCCGTAAGTGTCCGCGACGGCGCGCATCTCCATGGCGTCGGTGACGATGAGGCCGTCGTAGCCGAGTTCGCCGCGCAGGAGGTCCGTCAGGATCCGGGGCGAGAGGGTGGCCGGGCGGTCCGGGTCCAGGGCCGGGACCAGGATGTGGGCGCTCATCACGGCGCGGGTGCCGGCGGCGATGGCGGCGCGGAAGGGGGCCAGTTCACGGGAGTTCAGCACCGCGGCCGACACGTCGATGCGGGGCAGCGCGAGGTGGGAGTCGACGGCCGTGTCGCCGTGGCCGGGGAAGTGCTTGGTGCAGGCGGCGACCCCGGCCGACTGCAGGCCGGTGACGTAGGCGGCCGTGTGGCGCGCGACCAGGTCGGTGTCGGCGCCGAACGCGCGTACACCGATGACCGGATTGGCGGGGTTGGAGTTCACGTCCGCCGACGGGGCCCAGTCGACGTTCACTCCGCAGGCCGCGAGGCGGCGGCCGATGTCATGGGCCACCTCACGCGTGAGGGCGACGTCGTCGACCGCGCCCAGCGCGTGGTTGCCCGGATAACCGGAGCCCGTGCGCGCCTCCAGGCGGGTGACGTCTCCGCCCTCCTCGTCGACCGCGACCAGGATGTCGTCGCGCTCGGCGCGCAACTGTGCGGTCAGGGCGGCCAGTTGCTCCGGCGAGGAGATGTTGCGGGCGAACAGGCCCACGGACGCCAGGCCTTCGCCGAGCCGGCGCAGCAGCCAGTCGGGCGCCGTGGTGCCGGCGAAGCCGGGCTGGAGGACGGTGAGCGCGTCTCGTGTCAGGGTGTCGGTACCGCTGGCGAATGTCGTCATCGGGTGTGCTGTCCCTTCACGGCGCCGACGGTGCGGCATCAAGCCACCGGGAGCTTGGCCCAGACCAATCCGCCTGTCAAGGGCGCGGGTGGACTAGACCAGCCGGAGGGGCGAAGGTATACAGAGAGATCACGGAGCGTGCGGGCGCACCCCCGTCGCACGAAGCCGTGCCACGATGTGAGCCGTGACCGACGGGACGTCGGTCGCTGTCGGCATCCGGAGCCGGGAAGGCAGAGCATGAGCACCGACGTCAGCAGTGCGGAGAACGAGGGTGGAGCAGCCGTCCGTACCGCGCGCGTGCCCAAGTACTACCGCTTGAAGAAGCACCTGCTCGACATGACGGAGACCCAGGCGCCCGGCACGCCGGTCCCGCCCGAGCGCACCCTCGCCGCCGAGTTCGACACCTCCCGCACCACCGTCCGTCAGGCCCTGCAGGAGCTGGTCGTGGAGGGCCGCCTGGAGCGCATCCAGGGCAAGGGCACCTTCGTCGCCAAGCCGAAGGTCTCCCAGGCGCTGCAACTCACCTCCTACACCGAGGACATGCGCGCCCAGGGCCTGGAGCCGACCTCGCAGCTGCTCGACATCGGCTACGTCACCGCCGACGACCGGCTCGCCGAGCTCCTCGACATCACGGCCGGCGGCCGCGTGCTGCGCATCGAGCGGCTGCGCATGGCCAATGGAGAGCCGATGGCCATCGAGACCACGCACCTGTCCGCGAAGCGCTTCCCGGCGCTGCGCCGCAGCCTCGTCAAGTACACGTCCCTCTACACCGCCCTCGCCGAGGTGTACGGCGTCCATCTCGCGGAGGCCGAGGAGACCATCGAGACCTCGCTGGCCACCCCGCGCGAGGCGGCGCTGCTCGGTACCGACGTGGGCCTGCCGATGCTGATGCTCTCCCGGCACTCGCTGGACCGGGACGGCCAGCCGGTGGAGTGGGTGCGGTCGGTCTACCGCGGCGACCGCTACAAGTTCGTCGCGCGACTCAAGCGCCCACAGGAGTAAGGCAGTTGAGGTAAACCGGGGTAGACCTGGTGCGTAGCGCCATTGTCGGCCCAGGTCACTGTTCGGGACCGATATGCGGACGAGGTCTTCCGCTTCGTTGACACGTCACCTACATTGCGTGCGCATTACGCAGCTGATCAGCGAGGGGACGGAGCCGTGGCATGTCAGATTCGCCTGCAGTGAAACCACCGGTGGTGACACCGGTCCGGGTGGTAATCGCCCTATGTCTCATCGCCCCGTTCGTGGCGATGCTCTGGGTCGGCTCCTACGCCAAGACGGACCCCACGTTCATCGGGATCCCGTTCTTCTACTGGTACCAGATGCTGTGGGTGATCATTTCCACCGCACTGACGATGACGGCCTATCAGCTCTGGCAGCGTGAGCAGCGTACTCGGCGCGTCGCTGCCGCCCAGGACGGGGGTGCGTCGGAATGAAAAACGGCGTGAACGGCGTCGCGCTCGGCGTCTTCGTCTTCTTCTTCCTGGCCGTCACGGTCATGGGCTTCCTGGCCGCGCGCTGGCGCAAGGCCGAGAACGAGCAGAGCCTCGACGAATGGGGCCTGGGCGGACGGTCGTTCGGCACCTGGATCACCTGGTTCCTGCTCGGCGGCGACCTGTACACGGCCTACACGTTCGTGGCGGTCCCGGCGGCCATCTACGCGGCGGGCGCGGCGGGCTTCTTCGCGGTGCCGTACACGATCCTCGTCTACCCGCTGATCTTCACGTTCCTGCCGCGCCTGTGGTCGGTCTCGCACAAGCACGGCTACGTGACGACCTCGGACTTCGTGCGCGGCCGCTTCGGCTCCAAGGGCCTGTCGCTCGCGGTGGCCCTCACCGGCATCCTGGCCACCATGCCGTACATCGCGCTCCAACTCGTCGGCATCCAGGCGGTGCTGGACGTGATGGGCATCGGCGGCGACACGAGCTCCAACTGGTTCATGAAGGACCTGCCGCTGCTGCTCGCCTTCGGTGTGCTGGCCGCGTACACCTACTCGTCCGGCCTGCGGGCCCCCGCGCTGATCGCGTTCGTCAAGGACGCGCTGATCTACATCGTCATCGCGGTGGCGATCATCTACATCCCGATCAAGCTGGGCGGTTTCGAGCACATCTTCGCCAAGGCCGGCGACGCGTTCGCGCAGACCAACCCGGCGACCGGAAAGCCGCGTGGCGCGCTCTTCCCGCCGGAGGCGGGCCAGTGGTCGTACGCCACCCTGGCGCTCGGCTCCGCGCTCGCGCTCTTCATGTACCCGCACTCGATCACCGCGACCCTGTCGTCCAAGAGCCGTGACGTGATCCGCCGCAACACCACGATCCTGCCGCTGTACTCCCTGATGCTCGGCCTGCTCGCGGTGCTGGGCTTCATGGCGATCGCGGCCGGGGTGAAGGTCACCAACGGGCAGCTGGCGATCCCGCAGCTGTTCGAGAACATGTTCCCGTCCTGGTTCGCGGGTGTGGCCTTCGCGGCGATCGGCATCGGCGCGCTGGTGCCCGCGGCCATCATGTCGATCGCGGCGGCGAACCTGTTCACCCGCAACATCTACAAGGACTTCATCAAGCCGGACGCGACGCCGCAGCAGGAGACCCGGGTCTCCAAGATCGTGTCGCTGCTGGTGAAGGTGGGCGCGCTGGTCTTCGTCCTGACCATGGACAAGACCGTGGCCATCAACTTCCAGCTGCTCGGCGGTATCTGGATCCTGCAGACCTTCCCGGCGCTGGTCGGCGGCCTGTTCACCCGCTGGTGCCACCGCTGGGCGCTGCTCGCCGGCTGGGCGGTCGGCATGGTCTACGGCACGCTCACCGCGTACGGTGTCGTCTCCCCGACGAACCCGGCGCAGAAGCACTTCGGTGGCCCGGCGGCGGCCATCCCCGGCATCGGTGACATGGGCTACATCGGCATGACGGCGTTCGTGCTCAACGTGGTCGTCACGGTGGTCCTCACTCTCGCCCTGAAGGCCGTCAAGGCCCCTGAGGGCGTCGACGAGACCCGGCCGGAGGACTACACGGCGGACGCGGGCGACCCGGGCGTCCAGGTGGAGCTGCCGCCGGCGACGGCGGGCTCGGCGCACTGAGCCGAACACGACGGCACTGAGCCGTACGCGAGCGACGGGCCGCCGGAGAAAAACCGGCGGCCCGTTGCCGTACCCGTCCGGCACACTCGGCTCCATGGACATCGTGATCAGGCAGGCGGCACCCGGCGATTACGACGCGCTCGGCGAGATCACCGCGCAGGCCTACCTCCGGGACGGGCTGCTCACGTTCGGGGAGGCGGACTGGTACCTCGGGGAGCTGCGGGACGTCGCGAAGCGGGCGGCCGCCGCCGAGGTGCTCGTGGCGGCCGACGGCGACCGGATCCTCGGCGGAGTCACCTTCGTGCCGTCCGGCGGTCCCATGGCCGACGTCGCCCGGCCCGAGGAGGCCGAGATACGGATGCTCGCCGTCGCGCACGCGGCGCGCGGACGGGGAGCCGGGGAGGCGCTCGTACGGGCCTGTGTCGAGCGGGCGCGGGCCACGCGCGGCTGCGTGGGCATCGTCCTGTCGACGCAGCAGGCCATGCACACCGCCCACCGCATCTACGAACGGCTGGGCTTCGTCCGCAGCCCCGGGCGCGACTGGAACCCGATCCCGGACGTCGGCGACTTCACGCTGCTCACCTACGAGTTGACCTTCTGACACGCTCCGGAGTCACCACGACACAACATATGGGGGTGTCTCTCACACCCGGCACAAGATGTATGCTCATGCTCGCTGTCGTCGCAGGGGAATCCGGTGCGAATCCGGAACTGTCCCGCAACGGTGTACTTGTGCATGTCCGTCCCCCTCCCGGTGACGGCGCACGAGCGTCAGTCCGAGGACCTGCCGACAGTGCGCCCGGCCGTCCGGCCCGGGTGTTCTGACGTCCGGGCCTCGCGGAGTGGGCCGGTGGACGCGACGCGCCGTGCGCTCGTGTGCTGCCCCTGCCCTCCGCAAGGCCCTGTGCCGAGCGAGGGAGAGCCCCACGTGACCATCGCGCCAGCCGACCCGGCTTCAGCGACCGGCGTTTCCGCCACGGACCTGGAGACCGACGGTCCCGGTGCCGCGCTGCTGCGGACCCTGACCGAGCTGACCGCCGACCTTCCCGACGCCGACCCCGGCCGGGTCGCCGCCGCCGCGTTGCGCGGCCGGTCCGCGCGCGCGGACGAGCGGGAGTTGCGTGAGCTGGCCACGGAGGCGGCCGCGGGCCTCATCTCCGAGGACCCCGCCTACTCCCGGCTGGCCGCCCGCCTGCTGGCCGTCGGCATCCGCGCCGAGGCCGCGTCGCAGGGCGTCACGTCCTTCACGGAGTCCGTCACCCTGGGGCACCGGGAAGGGCTCATCGCCGACCGCACCGCCGAGTTCGCGCAGCTGCACGCCGAGCGGCTCGACGCGCTGGCCGACCCGGCCGCCGACGACCGCTTCGGCTACTTCGGCCTGCGCACGCTGTACAGCCGCTACCTCCTGCGCCACCCGATCACCCGCAAGGTCGTCGAGACTCCCCAGCACTTCATGCTGCGCGTCGCCGCCGGTCTCGCCGAGGACGACAGCACCCGCTCCGTCGACGAAGTCGCCGCGCTCTACGGGCTCATGAGCCGCCTCGACTACCTGCCCTCCTCCCCCACGCTCTTCAACTCCGGCACGCGGCACCCCCAGATGTCGTCGTGCTACCTCCTCGACTCCCCGCTGGACGAGCTGGACTCCATCTACGACCGCTACCACCAGGTGGCCCGCCTCTCGAAGCACGCGGGCGGCATCGGTCTGTCGTACTCCCGTATCCGCAGCCGCGGTTCGCTGATCCGCGGCACCAACGGGCACTCCAACGGCATCGTCCCGTTCCTGAAGACCCTCGACGCCTCGGTCGCCGCCGTGAACCAGGGCGGCCGGCGCAAGGGCGCCGCGGCCGTCTACCTGGAGACCTGGCACTCCGACATCGAGGAGTTCCTGGAGCTGCGCGACAACACCGGTGAGGACGCCCGGCGTACGCACAACCTCAACCTGGCGCACTGGATCCCGGACGAGTTCATGCGCCGGGTCAACGCCGACGCCGAGTGGTCGCTGTTCTCCCCGGCGGACGTGCCCGAGCTGGTCGACCTGTGGGGCGAGGAGTTCGACGCCGCGTACCGCAAGGCGGAGGCCGCCGGGCTCGCCAAGAAGACCATGCCGGCCCGCGACCTGTACGGCCGCATGATGCGCACCCTCGCGCAGACCGGCAACGGCTGGATGACGTTCAAGGACGCCGCCAACCGCACCGCCAACCAGACGGCCGAGCCGGGCCACGTCGTCCACTCCTCCAACCTCTGCACGGAGATCCTGGAGGTCACGGACGACGGGGAGACGGCGGTCTGCAACCTGGGTTCCGTGAACCTGGGCGCCTTCGTCGACACGGCGACCGGCGACATCGACTGGCAGCGCCTGGACGAGACGGTCCGCACGGCCGTCACCTTCCTCGACCGCGTCGTCGACATCAACTTCTACCCGACCGAGCAGGCGGGCCGCTCCAACGCCCAGTGGCGGCCGGTGGGTCTCGGCGCCATGGGCCTGCAGGACGTCTTCTTCAAGCTGCGCCTGCCCTTCGACTCGCCCGAGGCGCGCGCCCTGTCCACGCGGATCGCCGAGCGCATCATGCTCGCCGCGTACGAGGCCTCCGCCGACCTCGCCGAGCGCAACGGCGCGCTCCCGGCCTGGGAGAAGACCCGTACGGCCAAGGGTGTCCTGCATCCCGACCACTTCGGCGTCGAGCCGACCTGGCCGGAGCGCTGGGCGGCGCTTCGCGAGCGGATCGCCACGACCGGCATGCGCAACTCGCTGCTTCTGGCCATCGCGCCGACCGCCACCATCGCCTCGATCGCGGGCGTGTACGAGTGCATCGAGCCACAGGTCTCCAACCTCTTCAAGCGCGAGACCCTCTCGGGCGAGTTCCTGCAGGTCAACTCCTACCTGGTCGAGGACCTCAAGCAGCTCGGCGTCTGGGACGCCCGCACCCGCGAGGCGCTGCGCGAGTCGAGCGGCTCGGTGCAGGACTTCGCGTGGATCCCGGCGGACGTACGGGCGCTGTACCGCACGGCGTGGGAGATCCCGCAGCGCGGCCTGATCGACATGGCCGCGGCGCGCACCCCGTACCTGGACCAGGCCCAGTCGCTCAACCTCTTCATGGAGACGCCGACCATCGGCAAGCTCTCCTCGATGTACGCGTACGCCTGGAAGCAGGGCCTGAAGACGACGTACTACCTGCGCTCGCGCCCCGCGACCCGCATCGCCCGCGCGGCCGGCAAGGCGCAGCCCACCATCCCCGTCCAGCAGGTGGCCGAGGCCGACGCCGTCGCCTGCTCCCTTGAGAACCCCGAGTCCTGCGAGGCCTGCCAGTAATGAGTACCCGTAACACCAACCTCCTCGACCCGGGCTTCGAGCTGACGCTGCGCCCCATGCGCTACCCCGACTTCTACGAGCGTTACCGGGACGCCATCAAGAACACCTGGACCGTGGAGGAGGTCGACCTCCACTCGGACGTGGCCGACCTCGCGAAGCTGTCCCCGGAGGAGCAGCACCTGATCGGCCGCCTGGTGGCCTTCTTCGCGACGGGCGACTCGATCGTCGCGAACAACCTGGTGCTGACGCTGTACAAGCACATCAACTCCCCCGAGGCGCGGCTGTACTTGAGCCGCCAGCTGTTCGAGGAGGCCGTGCACGTCCAGTTCTATCTGACGCTGCTGGACACCTACCTCCCCGATCCGGAGGACCGCGCGGCCGCCTTCGACGCGGTGGAGAACATCCCCTCCATCCGCGAGAAGGCCGCGTTCTGCTTCAAGTGGATCAACGAGGTCGAGAAGCTGGACCGGTTGGAGACCAAGGCCGACCGCCGCCGCTTCCTGCTGAACCTGATCTGCTTCGCCGCGTGCATCGAGGGCCTGTTCTTCTACGGCGCCTTCGCGTACGTCTACTGGTTCCGCAGCCGGGGTCTGCTGCACGGCCTCGCCACGGGCACCAACTGGGTGTTCCGGGACGAGACGATGCACATGTCCTTCGCGTTCGAGGTCGTGGACACCGTCCGCAAGGAGGAGCCGGAGCTCTTCGACGACGAACTCCAGCAGCAGGTCACCGACATGCTGCGGGAGGCCGTCGAGGCCGAGCTGCAGTTCGCGCGCGACCTGTGCGGTGACGGCCTCCCGGGCATGAACACCGCCTCGATGCGGCAGTACCTGGAGTGCGTCGCCGACCAGCGCCTGACGCGCCTCGGCTTCGCTCCGGTGTACGGCTCGGAGAACCCGTTCTCCTTCATGGAGCTGCAGGGCGTTCAGGAGCTGACGAACTTCTTCGAGCGCCGCGCCTCGGCGTACCAGGTGGCGGTGGAGGGCACCGTCGACCTGGACGAGGACTTCTGATCCCTTCCGCTCCCCCGTGCCTCCTGGGACTCCCGCAGCTGTCGGTCGATGCGCCGCTCGCGCACGATGCCGAGCACTGACGGGAGGACCAGGAGGACGAAGATCGCGAGGACGGAGAGCATTCCGATGAGGCCTTCGATCTGGTTTCCGTTCATGGACACTACTGTCGCGCCGAATGCTCCTTACCGTCAGTGGCAGGACTGCCGCACCCCCTCGAATTCCTGCCAGTCGCGCGGCACACTGGAGGCATGCTGAAGAACGTGGCCGCCGTCCTCCTCGACGGCGTGCATCCCTTCGAGCTCGGTGTCGTCTGCGAGGTGTTCGGCAGCGACCGCAGTGACGACGGGCTGCCGGTGTACGACTTCGCCGTGGTCTCGGCGGAGGGGACGACGCTGAGCACGCATGTGGGCGGGCTGCGCGTCTCCACGCCGTACGGTCTCGAACGGCTGGAGGAGGCCGACCTGATCGCGGTGCCGGCCGGTGCCGACTACGTCACGCGCGAGTATCCGCCTGCGCTGCTCGACGCCCTGGTGCGCGCCGTGGACCGCGGTGCGCGCGTGCTCAGCGTCTGCTCCGGTGTCTTCGTGCTCGGTGCGGCCGGGCTGCTCGACGGGCGGCGGTGCAGCGTGCACTGGCGGCACGCCCGGGAGTTGGCGCTGCGCAATCCGCGGGCGGTCATCGAGCCGGACGTGCTGTACGTCGACGAGGACCCGGTGATCACCTCCGCCGGCACCGCGGCCGGCATCGACGCGTGTCTGCACATCGTGCGCAAGGAGCAGGGGCCCGACGTCGCCAACAAGATCGCCCGCCGGATGGTGGTGCCCCCGCACCGGGACGGCGGCCAGGCGCAGTACATCGAGCGGCCGCTGCCGAAGGACCCGTGCGACACCGTCGCCGAAGTGCTGGCGTGGATGGAGCGGCATCTCGACCAAGAGGTCACCGTCGAGCAGCTCGCCGACCGCGCCCACATGGCGCCGCGCACCTTCGCCCGCCGCTTCCAGCAGGAGACCGGCACCACCCCCTACCGCTGGCTCCTGCGTCAACGTGTTCTGGCGGCCCAGGAGTTGCTGGAGGGCACGGACGAGACGATGGACGCGATCGCCGCGCGCACCGGGTTCGGCACGGCGGCCGCGCTGCGCCACCAGTTCGGCCGGGTGCTGGGGACCACCCCGCAGTCGTACCGGCGCGCGTTCCGCGGCCCGGAGGCCGCCTGAGCGCGCGCCGGCAGCGGCGGTCTCACCATGCGACGGGCGTCAGCAGCAGCCGGTGCGGCCGCAGCGTGATTCCCACGCGGGTCGCGTCGTCGGACGACCCGACCTGCTCGAAGCGGTACTTCGCCGACAGTGCCGCCACGAGCAGGGTCAGCAGGGCCATCGAGAAGTGGTCACTGGGGCACTTGCGGTTGCCCACGCCGAAGGGGCTCATCGCGTACTTCGGCACGCCCTTGGCCCGCTCGGGCAGCCAGCGGTCGGGGTCGAAGTCGAGATGGTCCCCAAAGGACCGGCGGTCGCGCTGGATGGCGTACGGGCTGTAGATGATGTCCGCCCCGGCCGGAATGCGATAGGCACCGAGCGCGGTGTCCGTCACCGTGCGCCGCGTCAATATCCATACGGCCGGGCGCAAACGCATGGCCTCGATGATGACATTGTTCGTATGCGTGAGGCTGCGAACATCCTCGAATGCCACAGGACGGTCACCACCGGTCACCGTTTCCACCTCGGCGCGCACCTTCTCCGCATGTTCCGGATGTTCGGCGAGCACCTGGAGCAGCCACATGATCGCGGCCGCGACTGTTTCGCTTCCGGGCGTGAGTATCGCGACGACCTGATCGTGGATCTCCTGTTCCCCGATGGGGTCTCCATTGTCGTCCTTCGCCTCCAGCAAAGCCGTCAGCAAATCGTCCGGCTTTTGACCGGATGCTCGGCGCTCGGTGACGATCTCGTCGACGAGGAGATGCAAATCGGCCAGCGCCCGGTTGAATTCACGGTTGGCCGGGAACGGCAGCCGGTACAGCGGTCCGAGCGGGAGCACCATGCGCCGGTACATGCCGCGGAAGACGGTGGTGAGGTCGGTGCTGAGCCGTTCGGCGCGCTCGTCCATGTACACGCCGCGCAGCAGGCAGCGGGCGGCGATGCGCACGGCGGCCCGGAAGGACTCGGGGGTGCAGTCGATGGTGTCGCCGGGGCGCCAGCGCTCGGTCAGCGCGTGCGCCTCCTGCTCCATGATCGGCCCGTACCCGGGGACGGCGCCGAGCCTGAACGCGGGCTGGATGGTACGCCGTTGGCGCCGGTGGCGGGGGCCGTTGGCGGTGGCCACGCCCTCCTTGCCGAGCAGCCCTTCGAGGGACTCCCACACCGGGCCGTCGACGTGGTAGTCGGGGCTGAGCGCGAGGGCGCCGGTGAGGTCGGGGGTGGTGACGGCGTACACCGTCTTCGGGCCGAGCTTCAGCCGTACGACGTCGCCGTGGTCGCGTAGCTGGGACATGAAGGCGAGCGGGTCCCGGGCCAGCTTCCAGCCGTGGCCGAGCAACGGGAGACCGCCGCCCGCGAGGGGCGGTTCACGCAGCTCCGACGCCGAGCGGGCCTCGGCTTCGGGCGTCGCGGATTCGATGGTCATTTCTCACCTGCCGCTTCGTTGTCGACGTACGGGGGTGTGGACCGGTCGTCCCAGCTGTCGACCATGTACCGGCCGGATTCGTGGTGGAACCAGTAGACGGAACTGAACCAGTTCCGCATATTGCACACGCAGGCCTGCACGGCGGCGCTGAGTTCCTTTCCCCGCGTCGTGCCGTCGGCGAGGTCGTCGGCGAAACGTAACGCCGCGCGCTCCGCCTCGATGAATTCGGCTATGCATGTGTCGACGCGCCGCCGCACTTCCGCGACCGCTTCCTCCAGGTTCAGTCCCTCATGCGTGATGAGACTGATTCCGAGATTGTGGACCTCTTCTCCCGCGATTTCCTTCGGGAGCGAGCAGAGGTCGTTGTACCAGGCGGCGAATTCCTGACTCAGCAGTGCCGGACGGCGATAGACCGGGTTTTTCCTCACCGCGTCCGGGATTTCGAGACCGGCCGCCGGCTCCAGCAGATCCGTCCATATCCAGTGCGCGAAGGTGAGGCGCCGCAGGGCGAGGTACTCATCTACCTCTGGCACATGCCCCTCGGTCCGGTTGCGGAACTCGCGGTCGTACGCCTCGATCACCGCGTGGAAGTGGCGGGCGAAGCGCGCGTTCCAGGTGCCGGGCAGGAACGCGTACAGCCGCACCACGCTGTCCGCGAGACCCGCGACCAAGGGGTCCGGGTGGTGCAGATGGTGCCCGGGTGAGTCGAGTGCGGTGTGCAGACGGGACCTGAGCCGCCGCCAGTCGGCCGCGCGCCCGTGTACGACGTCGCGGTCATGGCGGTCGTCCCAGACGAAGAACCACGCGCTGTAGTCGGCGATGGCCTGCATGACGTCGTCGGGTGCGCCGATGTAGTAGCCCGCCATCAGGTCCGTGTAGCACAGGCCATCGGCATGTGCCTCGACCTTGTCCGCCGGCATGAGTCGCTTTTCGAGCAGCCAGAGGCGCGTCTTCTCCTGGAGCTGCGGCCAATACGGATGCAGTTGCCGGGGAAAGGCCGCCTCGATCACCGGAAGGGCGAGCGACGGCGGGACTGTCACCGCCGTTGATGTGGTGCCGTGTGGGAAAGCGTGCACGAACAAACCCCTCTCAGCCGCCAGGAGCGCACACCCCTCCCGTTGTGCCGGGCGTGCGCCGTTGCGTATCCCCGCACTTCCCATTCAGCACTACAACTGACCGGTATGGGAACGGATTTGCATCACTCGCTACCCCGCGATGCCGAGAATCTCCCCTTGCGTGACTGATGAGGGATCAGCGGGCCGGACAAGGGATCGAATGTACGACGCACAAACGAACGAAAACGAACGACGCCCGGTCGGAATCGATCCTGACCGGGCGTCATCGCCGGGGCCGTCCGGCGTGGCTGAGAGTGGGGCTCAGTCGTTGGCGACCACGGGGTAGCGCGGCTCGTTCTCCGCCATCTGCCGCAGCGCGTCCTTGCGTTCGCGCTTGGAGAGTCGGTCGATGTACAGGTAGCCGTACAGGTGGTCGGTCTCGTGCTGCAGGCACCGGGCGAAGTAGCCGGTGCCGCGCACCTTGATCGGGTTGCCCTTCTCGTCCTGCCCGGTCACCTCGGCGTAGTCGGGACGGGCGAGCGGCGCGTAGGCGGTCGGCACGGACAGGCAGCCCTCGTTGCTGTCGTCCAGCCGGCGCCGGTCGGCGGGCAGGTCGACGAGCTTCGGGTTGCACACGACGCCGACGTGCCGGACACCCTCGTCGTCCTGGCAGTCGTAGACGAAGACCTTGAGGTCGACGCCGATCTGGTTGGCGGCCAGGCCCACGCCCTCGGCGGTGCGCTGGCTGGCGAACATGTCCGCGACCAGCTGGTCGAGCTCCGCGCCGAACTCCGTGACGTCCTTGCACTCCTTGTGCAGCACCGGGTTGCCGACGACCGTGATGGCCCGCGAGGTGCCCCGCTTGCGCCAGGCGTTCTCGCGCTCCTCGGTCTCCTCGGTGTCGATGACGAAGCCCTCGTCGTCCACGGGGAGCACGCCCGCGTGCTGCTGATCGGTGTCCTGCTGCGCCATGACCGACGGTGCCTTCCTGCATGCCTGGGAAAAATCTGCGAGTACAGCCTAATCGCGGTCTCGCCGGGGAAACGGCTCAGCAGACTTCTTCCAGATCCCGCCAGTCCCGGGACTCCGGTGAGTCGGCGACCCACCCGTCCAGCAACCCCCGCACCAACGCGGCCGGCGCGGCCACCCCGCACTCCCGCTCCGGCACCCACAGCTGCCCGTCGGTGCGGTGGCCGAGGGGACCGGGATGCCCCGGCTCGCTGTGGTCGTGGGGATCCAGATGAATCCCGTCACCCTCGTCGGACGGCATCCGTGACTCCGAACACATCCGGCACAGCAGCCGCACGGACGACGACCAGTCCTCGGCCGCGAAGCCGGCGTCGGCGGCGAGCTGCTCCAGGGCGTCGCGGTCCGCCTCGGTGGCGGCCTCCAGGAGGACCACCCAGGTGGGGACGGGCGAGGGCGCCCACAGCTCGATCTCGTCGAAGACGGGGTAGGCGTGTCCGGCGGCCGTGGTGCGCTCGCCGTGGGGCACCCCGTCGTGCAGGACGACCTCCCCCCAGCGCCGCCCGGACGACGGCAGCGGAATGGACAGCACCTCGATCCGCGCGGGATCGAGCCGCCTGCCCCACACGACCTCGGCCTCCCCTTCCGGGGACAGCCGTACGGCCGCGCTGCCCAGCTCCATGCCGGCGGGCTCACCGGACACGGCGGCTCCGCCGGGCACCCGCAGCCCGTAGGCCTGCCAGGCCCGCCGGGCCAGCGACCAGTCCTGGAGGGCGGTGGCGGCGATGCCGACGTTCCACCAGTCGGGCGCGCCGGCCTCCCGGTCGAGCAGGGCCACCGCCCGCAGGCCGGCGGCGCGGGCCTGCTCCCAGTCGTGCCGGAACTTGTGCAGCAGGGCGAGGTTGAACCAGGACTCCGACAGCCAGGGCTCCAGGTCCGCGGCGCGGGTCAGCAGCTCGCCCGCGTCCTCGTACCGGCCGTCGCCGATCAGCGTGAACGCCCGGTCGGTGGCCTGCCGCCAGGAGGCGGAGGGCCTGTGTCGTCCCTTTCCGAAGATCCTCACGATTCCCGCCTGCCAGTTCCAGTTCCGCTCAGTGGGCTGGCGTCTGCCCCCGGACACCCTCTCCCTCGCATCCAACCACGTACGCCGGGAGAGGCGCTCATTACCCATGGGTTACCCAGCCATGGGCAGCGTCAGACGGTCCCGGTACAGCACCCGCGCCAGCGCCTCGACGACCTCGGGGGCGTACTCCCCAGCCGTCCCGAGCCGCAGTTCCTCCAGCGCTCTGAGCGGTCCACCCGCCCCGGCGTCCCGCGCCTTCTCCTCGTACGCGTTCACCGCTCGTACGATCCGGGCGGCGACCGGCTGCTCCCGGTAGGGGTCGGCCTGCCGCTCCACGACGACGGCGACCGCGGCGTCGACCCCGGTCTGCCGTACGACGGCCCCGCCGAGCAGCGCTATGCGCCGCTGTTCCGCCGCGGGCAGCGCGCCGGTGGCCCCGGACGGTATCGGGTCGACCAGGCTCAGCTGACCGATGTCGTGCATCAGGGCCGCGTACTCCAGGACGGTCAGCTCGGGCCCGGACAGCCCCAGGTCCCGGCCGACGGCCTCGCTGAGCGCGGCGACACGGCGGGCGTGCCCGGCCGGGGTGTATCCCGCTATCTCGGTCGCCCGCGCGAGCGAGGCGATGGTCTGCCGGTAGGTGGCGCGTACGGCGGCGTACCGGCGCAGCGCCAGCTGGGTGAGCAGCAGCGGGAGGCAGAACAGGGGCAGCGCCCACAGTCCGACGGCGGCGACCGCGAGCGCCATCACCGCACCCGTCGCACACACCGCGGACCCGATCCCGAGCAGCCCGCGCAGCTCGTCGCGCAGCAGCGGGCCGAACGGCCACCCGGTGCGGGAGTGCGCCAGCGCGGCGGACAGTACGGCGTCGCAGAGGGCGGTGAGCACGAGGAGGGCGACCAGCAGCAGGGCGTAGGCGGGGCCGCCCGAGGTCCCGAACAGGCCGTTGCCGTACAGGGGTTGGAAGCAGACGGCGGCGAAGCCGACGGTGAGGACGCGGCACGCCAGGTGGTCGGCCGTGGCGGTCCGCCCGCGCCAGACGTGCGGCACGCTGCCGAGCAGGGAGGCGACGAGCACGACGGTGACGACCTGCGCGGCGGCGACGAAGGTGCCCGCTGTGTGGGCGGAGTCGACGGCCTGGAAGACGGCGGGCCGCCCGGCGTCCCGACCGAGCAGGGCGTACGACAGTGCCCCGGCGGCGCCGAGGGGAGCGGTCTCCCTGACGTGGGCGCAGGGCCCGGGGGCCGCCCCGGCCCGGCCGGAGCCGAGGGGCCCGGGGAGGACCAGCTCGCCGACGGCCGTGAGTGCCCCGAAGGCGAGGGCGACACCGGGTGCGTCGAGACCGGCCCAGAGCGTGACGGTGACGGAGACGACGGCGACGAGCGCGGCGCAGGCGTGGACGAGGGGGGCGATGCGGCAGGAGCGGACGAGGCGGACCTGCCGGAGCGCGGTCATCGGGGCGTGCCGCGGCGGCTGGGGAGGGGCCCGGGCTCGGAGGCGCCGGCGGCAGGGGGCTCGGAGGAGCAGCCGGAGAGGGGCACGCTCGGCCGCGCCTCGTCCGCCGTCACGGCGGGGTGCCAGCCGCGGTCGCCCTCGGCCCGGCATCCGGCCTCGGCCGCGCGGGGACGGCCCGGTCGTCCCAGGGCCCGGGTCAGCGCGGTGACCATCCTGGGGTCGAACTGCGTTCCCGCGCACCGCTTCAGCTCCTCCAGTGCCACCGGAACGGGGCGCGCCCTGCGATAGGAACGCGTGGAGGTCATCGCGTCGAAGGCGTCGGCCACGGCGACCACCCGGGCGCACTCGGGGATCTGGCCGCCGATCAGCCCGTACGGGTAGCCGCTGCCGTCCAGCCGCTCGTGGTGGTGCAGGATCGCCGCCCGTGCCTCACCGAGGAAGGAGATGCCCCGCACCATCTCGTGCCCGTACTCGGGGTGCAGTTCGATCACCCGGCGCTCCTCGGGTGTCAGCGGGCCGTCCTTGCGCAGCAGCCGCGTCGGCACGCCCAGCTTGCCCACGTCGTGCAGGATTCCGGCGAACCGCAGCACCTCGACCCGTTCGTCGTCCAGGCCGAGCTCGCGCGCGATCATCACGGAGGCCTGTCCGACGCGTTCGCTGTGTCCGCGGGTGTAGCCGTCCTTGATGTCGACGGCCTGCACCAGCGCGCGGATCGTCGCCTGGTGGGCCGCACGCTCCCGGTGGTACTGCGCGAACACCCACCCGGACACGCACATCGGCAGCAGGACGAGCGACGCGGCGACGGGGCCGTACGGGCTGCGCCACAGCACGGCCATCATCAGCCCGGCCAGTCCGTGCACCGCGGTGGGCGCCAATGACCGCGACAGCAGCCCGCGCCAGGCCCGCCGCAGCGGACCGCTCCCCCGCCGTCCCAACGGCGCGACCCCCACCCCGAGGGCCAGGATTCCCCCGTCGAGCACGGCCAGCACCAGGCAGAACGCCAGGACGGCGGCCCCGGCGGGCACGAGCGCGTACGGGAAGTCGGACCCCACGACCGCGTCCCGCCCGCCCAGCGCCCAGTGCACCCGTGACGCACTCCACACGGCGAGCGACGACTGGGCGGCGCGCCAGATCCGCCGCAGCGGCGTCGGCTGTCCGGCGCCGGAGAGCAGGGCACCGGGCAGCGGTACGAGGGCGGCGGCGGGCGGGGGCAGCAGGAACGCCCCGGCGAGCAGAACGGGGTGGAAGGTGCCGGCGAAGCGGCGGCGGACGATCGGCTCGAAGACGGCGTACAACCCGGCGAGCAGCGCGACCACCCACCAGGGGGCGTGGGACGACGGCAGCGGCAGCAGACAGAGCAGGGCGAGGGAGGCGACGCAGGTCACGTACACACGCGCTCGTGCCGGAACCGCCTCCATGACACCCCTCCCCCGACCATGCCTGTGCAGGCTCCGGAGCCTAGGACGGAGATCGGGGGGTCCGTGGGGCCATGACCCGCGGATTAGCACGTTCGAGTGATGACCCCTGGGTCAGAACCGGTTCTGAACCCGGTCGGAATCCAGTGGGAAACCGGGGTCAGGACTCCTGCGGGCTGGCGGTCACATCGTGCTCGGGAACGACCTGCCCGGAACGGATCAGATCGATCCGCCCCATGACCTTGGCCCGCAGGTCGCTCGGCACGTCGTCATGGCCGCAGCACCGCTTGACGAGCTTCTTCACGGCCTGCTCCAGGCCGTACTTCTCCAGGCACGGAGAGCATTCCTCGAAGTGGTGCTGGAACTTGTCGCGGTCGACATCCGGCATCTCGCTGTCAAGGAACTCATACAGGTGGTCGAGGACCTCACTGCAGTCCGTCTCGTGCGGCTCTCCGCAGCTCATGAGCCCGAGCCTTTCGCTTCGTTCGACTCTCCGGCGCCGGCCGGGACCAGACCGCGGTCACGGGCGTAATCCTCGAGCATGCCGCGCAGTTGGCGTCGGCCCCGGTGCAGCCGGGACATCACCGTACCGATGGGGGTCCCCATGATGTCCGCGATCTCCTTGTAGGCAAAGCCCTCTACGTCCGCGAGATAGACGGCGATGCGGAATTCCTCGGGGATCGCCTGCAGTGCTTCCTTGACGTCCGAGTCGGGCAGGTGGTCGAGCGCCTGCGACTCCGCCGAGCGCAGACCGGTCGACATGTGCGACTCGGCGCGCGCCAGCTGCCAGTCCTCGATCTCCTCGGCCGCGCTGCGCTGGGGTTCGCGCTGCTTCTTGCGGTACGAGTTGATGAAGGTGTTGGTGAGGATCCGGTACAGCCACGCCTTGAGGTTCGTGCCCTCGCGGAACTGGTGGAAGGACGCGTACGCCTTGGCGTACGTCTCCTGCACCAGGTCCTCGGCATCGGCCGGGTTGCGCGTCATGCGCAGGGCAGCCGAATACATCTGGTCGAGGAATTCGAGCGCGTCCCGCTCGAAGCGCGCGTTGCGCTCGGCGGACGACTCCATGCTCGTGCCCCGGCCCTCGGGCTGCTCCGCCTGGCCGTTGTCGGTCCCTGCGTCGGTCCCTGTGACCGGACCCACCTCCTCAAGATCCCGGGCAGGACCGGTGCCGATCCCACTCGAATCGGAGGATAGAACACGACCCGCACCCGCCGCCGCTCGAATAGGAGCGGTCTTGGCCGCGTGCAGCACCGTCCAGTCCAGGTCAGCACTGCTGCGACGGCTCGGGCAGATGGTCGAACCCATGCGGCGGACTTCCTCTCCTACGACTGCAACGACGTCGGTGCTGGGGGTTCGGCACCGCTTCTGTCCGGCTCAACAGCCGACCGTCGCGCGGCATTCCCCGCCGTCACGGGAGCGACGCGGTCCAGCGAAGAACCCCGTCGGTGACGATCCGCAGCGCCTCGTCCTGTGTGATCTCCGCCCGCTTGGGCACCGCGAACCCGTGATCGCCGTACGGCACCTCGACCAGCTCGTACGGCCCCTCCGGAAATTCCGCCGGCTTCCCGAACGGGTCGTTCCCGCCCTGGACGACGAGCGTGGGCACCCTGGCCCCGAGCAGCTCGTCGGCGCGGGACTTCTCGGGCTTGCCCGGCGGGTGCAGCGGGAAGCTGAGCGCGAGGACGGCGTGCGCCCCGAGCTCGGTGGCCCTACGGCAGGCCACGCGTGCGCCGGCGCTGCGGCCGCCGGAGATCACCGGCAGCTCCATCCCGGCCAGTGCGGGCCAGATGCCGCGCCAGCCGGCGTCCAGAGTCTTCGGCGCCGGGGCGACCTTCTTGCCCGCGACCCGCCAGGGCTGCTCGACGAGGGCGACGGTCACACCGTGCTCCGGGAGCGCCTGGGCCAGCGCCTGGAGGTCCCGCGCCTCGATGCCACCGCCGGCCCCATGGCTCGCGGCCAGCACCAGCCGTGCGTTCTTCGCCCGGTGCCAGGTGATGCGTGCGGTCCCGGCGTCTGTCTCGACAATTTCGATCACGTCAGAAGAGTGTGCCCTCCTCCGGCCCCTCCAGCTCCTTCAGCAGCTCCGGTCCGTTGTTGCGGACGTTGCTGACGGCCGTGGGGACGGGGTAGGCGCGCATCAGACCGGCGGGCGGCGGGGTCAGCAGGGACAGCAGGTCCTCGGTCTCCGTCCGGGACGGGTCCAGCCACGCGTCCCAGCGGTCCGGCGTGAGCATCAGCGGCATCCGGGGGTGGATCTCGGCGAGGGAGTGCGGGCCCTCGGCCGGGGACACGGCCAGCGGGGTCGTCTCGGCCTCCGTGGTGATCACCGAGCACGTCACCCACCAGGCTCGCGGATGGTCGTCGGGGAGCGTGCGGTCCCGCCAGAACTCGTACAGGCCCGCCATCGCGAAGACCGATCCGTCGGCGGGCAGCACGAAGTACGGCTGCTTGCGCGGACGCTTCTTCTTGCCCTCTGTCTCCAGGTCGCGCTCCTGCTTGCCGGTGACCCACTCGTAGTAGCCGTCGGCGGGGACGATGCAGCGGCGGGCGGCGAAGGCCCGACGGAACGAGGGCTTCTCGGTGACCGTCTCCGCGCGCGCGTTGATCATCCGGGCGCCGCCCTCGGGCGACTTGGACCAGGAGGGGACCAGTCCCCACTTGAGTCTGCGCAGCTGACGAACCGGACGCGGGTCGTCGACGTCTTTCAAGGGACGGTCGAGGACGGCGTAGACCTCCTTGGTCGGAGCCACGTTGTAGTCGGGCGCCAGGGTCTCCTCTGGCTCCCACTTCTCCACCCCGAAGATCCCCGCGAGATCCTCGGGCCTCCGGCTCGCTGCATACCGTCCGCACATACGTGCCACACTGCCAGACTCGAAGCCACTCCAGGGAGCCACCACACAACATGGACAGCACCGCCGCCACCGCGCTGCCGGACCTCTGGGACCGTCTCGTGGGCACCCAGCGTGACCCCGACCTCTGGGTGGTGCTCGCCACCCTCGTCGCCGCCCTCGCCGCGGTCGTCGCGCCGGGTGTCTGGCGCGTCTCGCGCAACGCCGTCACCATCGCCCACGAGGGCGGCCACGGCCTGGTCGCCCTGCTCACCGGCCGCACCCTCACCGGCATCCGCCTGCACTCGGACACCAGCGGCCTCACCGTCAGCCGGGGCAAGCCGCACGGCATCGGCATGATCCTCACGGCGGCCGCCGGCTACACCGCTCCCCCGCTCCTCGGCCTGGGCGGGGCCGCCCTGCTGTCCGACGGACACATCACGCTGCTGCTGTGGCTGGCCACGGCCCTGCTGGTGGCGATGCTGGTGATGATCCGCAACGCGTACGGGGCGCTGACCGTGATCCTGGCGGGCGGGCTCTTCGTGCTGGTGTCCTGGACGGCCGCGTCCCAGGTGCAGGCGGCGTTCGCCTACACGGTGGTGTGGTTCCTGCTGATCGGCGGGGTGCGCCCGGCCTTCGAACTCCAGGCCAAGCGGTCACGGGGTGGGGCGGGGGACTCGGACGCCGACCAACTGTCCCGGCTCACGCACGTCCCGGCCGGAATGTGGTTGTTCCTGTTCCACGCGGTGTCGCTGTGCTCGCTGATAGGCGGCGGCCGCTGGCTGCTCGCGAGCTGAACCGCATACGGCTCCCGGACGCGGGGCATATATGCGTGGCACGTTTCCACGTCCAGGTTTCGTTCAGGTTTCGCCACTTTTGATCAAGATCTCCGCCCCTTCACAGCTACTAAAGTGGGGCGCATGACCGTTAACCCCGCACACACCGCCCTCTGGCCCGCCCCGCACGCGAGCGGAGCCGTCGACGCGACGGTCCACGTGCCCGGGTCCAAGTCGGTCACCAACCGCGCCCTCGTCCTCGCCTCGCTCGCCTCCGAGCCCGGCTGGCTGCGCCGCCCGCTGCGCTCCCGCGACACCCTGCTGATGGCCGGCGCCCTGCGCGCCATGGGCGTCGGCATCGAGGAGGGGGTGGGCCCCGACGGCACCGGCGAGGCCTGGCGCGTGCTCCCGAACGGTGTGCACGGCCCGGCCACGGTCGACGTCGGCAACGCGGGCACCGTGATGCGCTTCCTGCCGCCCGTCGCCGCGCTGGCCGACGGTCCCGTCCGCTTCGACGGGGACCCGCGGTCGTACGAGCGCCCCCTGAACGGCGTGATCGACGCCCTGCGCGTGCTCGGCGCCCGGATCGACGACGACGGCCGGGGCGCCCTGCCGCTGACCGTGCACGGCGGTGGTGCGCTGGAGGGCGGCCCGGTGTCGATCGACGCCTCGTCCTCGTCGCAGTTCGTGTCGGCGCTGCTGCTGTCCGGCCCGCGCTTCAACCAGGGCGTGGAGGTCCGTCACACCGGCGCCTCGCTGCCCTCGATGCCGCACATCCGCATGACCGTCGACATGCTGCGTGCGGTCGGCGCCCAGGTGGACACCCCGGAGTCGGGCGGCGAGCCGAACGTCTGGCGGGTCACGCCGGGCGCCCTGCTCGGCCGGGACCTGACCGTCGAGCCGGACCTGTCGAACGCCCAGCCGTTCCTGGCCGCGGCCCTGGTCACGGGCGGCAAGGTGCTGATCCCGGACTGGCCGTCGCGGACGACCCAGCCGGGTGACCGGCTGCGCGAGATCTTCACCGAGATGGGCGGTTCCTGCGCGCTGACCGAGTACGGCCTGGAGTTCACCGGTTCCGGCGCCGTCCACGGCATCGACGTCGACCTGAGCGACGTCGGCGAGCTGACCCCGGGCATCGCCGCGGTCGCCGCCCTCGCGGACTCCCCCTCCACCCTGCGGGGCGTGGCCCATCTGCGGCTGCACGAGACGGACCGGCTGGCCGCGCTCACCAAGGAGATCAACGAACTCGGCGGCGACGTGACCGAGACCGCCGACGGCCTGCACATCCGCCCGCGCAAGCTGCACGGCGGCGTCTTCCACACGTACGAGGACCACCGCATGGCGACGGCCGGCGCGATCATCGGCCTCGCGGTCAAGGGTGTGCAGATCGAGAACGTGGCGACGACGGCGAAGACCCTGCCGGACTTCCCCGATCTGTGGACCGGGATGCTCGGGAACTGACGGGCGGACTGGGATCATGCGCCGCTACGGCAAGCACACCGACGAGGACGACATCCGCACGCGCCCGAACCGCAAGGGCAACCGGCCGCGGACGAACATCCGCCCCAAGCACGAGGACGCCGCCGAGGGCCTGGTCCTCACCGTCGACCGGGGCCGGCTGACGTGCCTCGTCGACGACCGCATCGTGACGGCGATGAAGGCCCGCGAGCTGGGCCGCAAGGCCGCGGTCGTGGGCGACCGGGTCGCCCTGGTCGGCGATCTGTCCGGCGCGAAGGACACCCTCGCGCGGATCGTCCGCATCGAGGAGCGCTCGTCGCTGCTGCGTCGCACGGCGGACGACGACGACCCGTACGAGCGCGTGGTCGTCGCCAACGCCGACCAGCTCGCCATCGTCACGGCCCTCGCCGACCCGGAGCCGCGCCCCCGCCTCATCGACCGCTGCCTGGTCGCCGCCTACGACGGCGGACTGGAGCCCCTTTTGGTCATGACCAAGTCGGACCTGGCCCCGCCCGACAAGCTCCTGGAGCTGTACGGCGACCTGGACATCCCGTACGTCGTCACCAGCCGCGAGGAACTGGAGAACGGCAACGCGGCGGGCCGGGTGCGCGAGCATCTGGACGGCCGGGTCACCGCCTTCGTGGGCCACTCCGGCGTCGGCAAGACGACCCTCGTGAACGCGCTGGTCCCGGAGGACCGCCGCCGTACGACCGGCCGTGTCAACGCGGTGACGGGCCGCGGCCGCCACACCACGACGTCCGCGCTGGCGCTGCCGCTCAGCGACGACGACGGCTGGGTCATCGACACCCCGGGCGTACGGTCCTTCGGCCTCGCGCACATCGACCCGTCCCGCGTCATCCACGCCTTCCCCGACCTGGAACCGGGTACGGAGGGCTGCCCGCGCGCGTGCAGTCACGACGAGCCGGACTGCGCGCTGGACTCGTGGGTGGCCGAGGGCCACGCCGACCCCGCGCGGCTGTACTCCCTGCGCCGGCTGCTGGCCACCCGCGAGCGCAAGGAAGGCGACTGACCTTCACGGGGTTCGCGCCGGCCACGAGGTCTGCGCCGACCACGGGGTTTGCGTCGACGCTAGTCCGGCAAGTGCATACCGGGCGCGTGCATAATCGCAGCGAGCCGGACGTACGGGAGGACAGCACATGGCGTGGCTGCTGGTCATCGTGGCCGGGTTGCTCGAGACCGGTTTCGCCGTGTGCCTGAAGCTGTCCCACGGCTTCACGCGCCTGTGGCCCACGATCGCCTTCGCCGCCTTCGCCCTCGGCAGCTTCGGCCTGCTCACCCTCGCCCTGAAGCGGCTGGACGTGGGCCCCGCCTACGCGGTGTGGACCGGCATCGGCGCGGCGGGCACCGCGATCTACGGCATGATCTTCCTCGGCGACCTGGTGTCGACGCTGAAGATCATCTCGATCAGCATGGTCATCGCCGGCGTGATCGGCCTCCAACTGTCGGGCTCGGCGCACTAGGTCGATTCCGTACGGACTTCCTGCCGGAGAACGACCTCGTGCCGGAGCACATCGCGGATCAGGCCGGCCGCTCCACCCGGCCCGGGTGGAGCGGTCACGCAGGACAGCGCGATCCGTACGACCAGTTCGCAGGACCGGGTGAGTTCGGCGCTGTCGGCCTGCACGGCGCCGGGCCCGGAGAGGACCGCCACAGCACGGTCCCGCACGATCTGCACGAAGTCGCGGGGCGACGGTAACGGGCCGTCGGCCCGTCGCTGTGCGGGCAGAACGGAGGAGGACGGCACGGCGGACAGCGTCGGCGCGGGCAGGCGCTCGCTCCAGCAGCCGGTGAGCATGGCCCGCACGAGCGCGCTCTCGCGGGCGGCGGAGGCCGTCCACTCGGCGGTGGCGGCGAGCCGGTCGCGCGGGTCGCTGCAGCCGCCGAGCGCCCGCTCGACCCCGGCCAGATACGCGTCGGCCTCCCTGCGCACCAGCGCCCGCGCGAGGCCCTGCTTGCTGCCGAACTCGTTGTACAGGGTCTGCCGGGACACCCCGGCCGCCGCGGCCACGTCCACCATCCGCACGGCCGGCCAGGGCCGGCGCGTGAGCGCCGTGTAGGCGGCGTCCAGAAGGGATTCCCGGGCAGCAGGCATCATCGCCTCCCTGGGGCGAGCGGCACTGCGCCCAGGTTTGACGCGCGCGAAACCACTGTCAAGGGTGCGTGTGCGTCCCGGGGGGTGACTTTCGGCCGCCGCGAGGATGCCGTCGGCACACGAACTGCACGACACCGACACCACGCCCGCCGACCGTACGCGGCCCCTGTGTAGCCCCGTCCCGTCCCGCCCGGATACGGTTCCTTATATGCCCGACTACCTCGACGACCTGCGCCTGACCCACGTCCTCGCGGACGCCGCCGACGCCGCGACGATGTCCCGCTTCAAGGCCCTCGACCTCAAGGTCGAGACCAAGCCGGACATGACCCCGGTGAGTGAAGCGGACAAGGCCGCCGAGGAGCTCATCCGCGGCCAACTCCAGCGCGCCCGCCCCCGGGACGCCGTGCTCGGCGAGGAGTACGGCATCGAGGGCACCGGCCCCCGCCGCTGGGTGATCGACCCGATCGACGGGACGAAGAACTACGTACGGGGCGTCCCCGTCTGGGCCACCCTCATCTCCCTGATGGAGGCGGGCGAGGGCGGCTATCAGCCCGTCGTCGGCCTCGTCTCCGCCCCCGCTCTCGGCCGCCGCTGGTGGGCGGCCAAGGGCCACGGCGCCTTCACGGGACGCAGCCTGACCTCCGCGAGCCGCATCCACGTCTCCGGCGTCTCCACCCTGCCGGACGCCTCCTTCGCGTACTCCTCGCTCTCCGGCTGGGAGGACCAGGGGCGGCTGGACGGTTTCCTCGACCTGACCCGCGAGGTGTGGCGCACGCGCGCGTACGGCGACTTCTGGCCGTACATGATGGTCGCCGAGGGGTCGGTCGACATGTGCGCCGAGCCCGAGCTGTCCCTGTGGGACATGGCCGCCAACGCGATCGTCGTCACCGAGGCCGGCGGCACCTTCACCGGCCTCGACGGCCGCCCGGGCCCGCACAGCGGCAACGCGGCCGCCTCGAACGGCCTGCTCCACGACGAGTTGCTGGGATACCTCAACCAGCGCTGACGCGTGACCGAGGGAGCACAAAGGCGCTACGGAGCCGCACGGGAAAGCTGCTCACGCCCTCAACAGGCTGCGCACGCCCCCTTGTTGACCTCTGCTTTACCTGCCACCCTGAGGACACCCCCACATGTGAACTTGTGAATCCATGAACGTACTCATGGATTCGTAGGAGGTGGCTCCCTTCCATGCTCGTTCGTGACGCCATGAGCACAGTCATCCTCACCATCGGCCCCGCACACACCCTCCGGCAAGCAGCCGCCCTGATGTCGGCCCGCCGCGTCGGCGCCGCCGTCGTCCTCGACCCGGACGCCGGCGGCATCGGCATCCTCACCGAACGCGACATCCTCAACTCCGTGGCCCTCGGCCAGAATCCGGACACGGAGCGCACCCATGCCCACACCACCAACGACGTCGTGTTCGCCGCCCCGACGTGGACTCTGGACGAGGCGGCCCGTGCCATGGCACACGGCGGCTTCCGCCACCTGATCGTCCTGGACAGCGGCGAGCCGGCCGGCATCGTCTCCGTCCGCGACATCATCCGCTGCTGGGCCCCGGCCCGCCAGCAAGTCCCGGCCTGAACACCCCCGTTCCCCACCGGAACAGCCATGCACCGACCCTGAACAGGCCGGTGAGGGCCGGGTCCTGGCACGGACCCGGCCCTCACCGGTTCGACAAGCCTTCTGGTCAGCCGCGCAGGGCCTGGACCGCGGCCTCCAGTCGCTTGCCGAAGTCACTGTCCGCTTGGCGGAAGTTGTCGATCGCGCGCTCGGCGATGTCGTCGCGCGAGACCTTGGCGATGAAGCCCGCCAGGTTGTCGATGAGACGTTCCTTCTCGTCCTCGGACATCAGCCGGTAGAGGTCGCCGGCCTGGACGAAGTCGTCGTCCTCGGCGTGCACCGGGGCCGGGTGGTTGCCGGTTCCGCCGCTGAAGCCGTCGTACGGCTCCCACAGCGGACGGCCGGTCTGCTGCGGGCCGCCGAAGCTGTTGGGCTCGTAGTTCTTCGCCCCGCCGTCACGGCCGTCGTACAGGTACCCGTCGCGGGAGTTGGTGCGCGCCTCGGTGGCGTGCGGCCGGTTGACGGGCAGGTGGTCGGCGTTGATGCCGACGCGGTAGCGGTGGGCGTCGCCGTAGGCGAAGAGCCGTCCCTGGAGCATCTTGTCCGGCGA